>CAZLXQ010000164.1:0-1533 GCA_964563675.1 uncultured Sulfurospirillum sp. | reverse complement strand
GAGGGAGTTCGCTATGAGATTGAATAGGATATTTTTTACTGTTTTTATAGTTGGTCTATTTGTGTTGGAGGTTTCAGGCTCTGAAAATAAAAATCAGATAAGAGAGTGGTTAGGTGAAAAACCGAAAAAAATAGAGATTGTAAAAGAACAAAAAAAGAGAATACCATTTATAAAGTTTAGGAATATTGAGCTTGAAAATCTTTTTAACTATCTATCTGTCAAGTATGGTATAAATATAATCATAGAAGAGCCTATCATCCGCCACTACAGAACAAGCATGCGATTAAGAGATACAAGTATTGGGGAGATTTTAAGTATAGTTAGCAAAGAACACTCTTTGATGTACACAAAAAAAGATGGGACTTACTATATAACTTCAAAACAGAGATATCATAAAAAAAGATTTGCATTTCAAGATCTTATTAGTGATAGTGTAAAGATTCGCTATGCATCAATCACAGATACTATCTCATTCTTGCAAGATATCATGAAAGGCTCTGTAGTATTAAGAAGTTCAACTAAAAATAAGCCCTATCGCAACCTTTTTGATGCTAGCCCAGATTTAAGAGCTTTAGACATAGGTGTTAAAGAAGCTTTAGGCAAAATACTACCACAACAAGGAGAGATAACTAGAAGTGTCCCAAGAAGGGGATCTCCTAGAGACCTAATATCAAACCAAGAGATAATTCCAAAAAAAGTTCTTTATCTAATTCCATTTTCCAATGAAAATAAAATCTTTTTTCTCTCTACAGATAGAGAGTTAATAGAAAAGGCAAAAGGGTATATAAAAAAGATTGATGTGCCGATAAAAGAGGTTTTGATTCAAGGAAAGATTATAAGCATAAATGTAGATGATAAGTTTGATTTGGGCTTTGATCTTTTAGGTCAAATGACTGGGGCAACAGAAGAGAATCCTCTAGGTGGAGGAGTTGTTGTTGGAGACATAAAGCATACTTTTTTAGATGCATTTACAAATATGAAATTAAAATTGCTCCAAAGTGAAGGTAAATCAAGAACTATAGCCTCACCAATGCTGCTTGCTGTCAATCGAGCTTCAGCAAGACTAAGTCTCACAAGAGAGACATCTATCCTTACTGGATGGACCCCTGGAAAAGTGCTGCCAGTTGAAGGAACTAGTACCCCTATAACTATAGATCCAGCTCCGATATATGTAACAAAGAATATTGGAACAACGCTTGAGATAACACCTTTTATAAACTACAGTGATGAGATACTACTCAATATCAAAATAACAACTTCAGTAATAAAGCCTAATTCTCAAAGAATAATACTACCTGATGAAACAGAGCCAAAGTTTTTTGATGGGGTAGATGAAACTACTATTGAGACTACACTTATCACTAGAAGTGGACAAGGTATTGTGCTTGGTGGGCTTATCAATGAAGCAGAAGCAAAAAGAGAGAATAAGATACCTATTTTAGGAGATATCCCTCTACTTGGATTTTTATTTAAAGAGAGTATGAAAGATGAAACAACTAGAAGTGAGTTGATAATCATACTAACTCCTCACAT
>CAZLXQ010000163.1:0-1565 GCA_964563675.1 uncultured Sulfurospirillum sp. | reverse complement strand
AGAGGGGCTGGTGTTATTGGCAATATCGCAGCACTTGGAGTCTATCTTGCTGCAAAAGAGCATGCCGATATGGAGTTTATAAAAGAAAAAGCAAAGCTCATAAGAGAGTCTCGTCCGACTGCCGTCAATCTGATGTGGGCAGTAGATATTATGATGAAAAAACTTCTACGCGTAGAAAGAAAAAATCTCTTACATGTAGCAAAAGTAGAGGCTATAAAGATATGTGATGAAGATGCTCAAAGAAGCAGGTAAATCGCAAAATATGGCTGTGATAGATTTTTAGAGATTATGAGAGAAAAAGGTAAAGAGAGTATCAATGTTCTTACTCACTGCAATGCTGGTTGGTTGGCTATCGTCGATGATGGCAGTGCATTGGCACCTATCTACGAAGCAAAAAGGTGTGGCATTGATATACATGTCTGGGTAGATGAGACAAGACCTCGCAATCAAGGAGCAAACCTTACTGCTTGGGAGTTGGAAAAATCAGGTGTAAAACATACGGTCATAGCAGACAATACTGGTGGCTATCTGATGCAACAAGGTTTTGTGGATGTTTGTATAGTTGGGGCTGATAGGGTGAGTGCCCAGGGGGACGCGGCAAACAAGATAGGGACTTATCTAAAGGCACTCGCTGCATTTGACAACGATATACCTTTTTATGTAGCTTTACCAGAGGGGACTTTTGATTTTGATATAATTGATGGGGTTAAAGAGATACCTATAGAAACAAGAAGTGAAGATGAGGTAACACATATAAGAGGGGTTGATGAAGAGGGCTGCATAAGAGAGATACGCATAGTGCCTAAGGCTTCTTCGGCTCTAAATTATGGTTTTGATATAACTCCTCATCGACTTATAACTGGGCTTATAACAGAAAAAGGTATATGTGAGGCAAATCAAAAAGCGATAAAGGAGATGTATCTGTGAGTCAAGAAGAAGGTGTAGTAAAGTACTCTTTGGAGTTTGAAAAAACATCTGCTTGTCCATTTATATGTGTTGAAGAGATAGAAGAGATTAGGGAAGATTTGTATGCTTTGGGTTTGATTGGAGCCTATAGCGATGGGATTGGCTTTGGGAACATATCTCAAAGAGAGGGCGGAAGTAGGGACTTTTTTATCACCGGAACTCAAACAGGACAGCTAGCAAGTCTTGTGGCAAAGGACTACTTCTGGGTTGAAAAAGTGGATTTTGAGACATTTACAACTTATGCGAGTGGGGCAAGTGAGCCAAGTAGCGAGGCTATAACTCATGCTTGTATATATGAGCTTGACTCAAAAATCAATGCAATCATACAAGTACACAACGAGAGGTTATGGAGATATATACTCCAAAATGATTTTGTTAGTACAGGCGATGTAGAGTATGGTTCTTTAGAGATGGTTGAGGATATAAAAAAGATATATGAAAAACAAAATGCTCTAAAAAAACTCTGCTTTTGTTATGAAGGGGCACTTTGAGGGTGTCTTTGTTTTTGATGAGACTCTTGATGCTGCAAAGAAGCATCTTTATAGGATTTTGGCATGTTTAAAATAGTTTTTATCTTAGCTTTTTTTGTTTTACATGTA
>CAZLXQ010000162.1:0-1603 GCA_964563675.1 uncultured Sulfurospirillum sp. | reverse complement strand
AGGTTCTTATCTCATCTACTCCATATAAATTGTAGTGCCTAAATAAAAATGAGAAAATCTTAGTAATGCCAAAGATGGTTCACTCTTGATAGATAGAGTTGAAGGCATACTTATAAAACCAAATATGCCTGTTTTTGGGCAACTACCTACTGTTGTTGATTAGCAGTAGCTAAGTAGCATTCCATCTTTTATCTGCTGAGCTGTTTCTTTGCCAACTAGTCGCTCAACAATCGCAAGTCCAAAACATACTGCAGTTCCAGGCCCTTGAGATGTTAAGACATTGTCATCTTCTACTACTTTTAAGTCATCGCGGTATCCGTTATGATCTATCTCATCTTTAAAACCAGGGTAGCAAGTATAACTACCTCCAAGAACTCCAGCTTTTTTAAGAACTAGCGGTGCTGCACAAATTGCTCCAACTATCTTTGTCTCTTTAAATTTTTGCAGAAGTTCCAATACTTTTGTATTTTGAGCTAATGCATAAGTGCCATCAACCCCGCCTGGAAGCACCATCATATCAAAATCATCAAAAACTATATCTTCGATGGAGATATCTGCTTGGATAGTGATATCATTCGCACCCAAAACTAGCCTCTGCTCAAGATAAGCCACCACAACCTCAATGCCGCCTCTTCGCATAACATCTATAAGTGCAACTGCTTCAAGCTCCTCAAATCCTTTTGCCAACGGTAGCAATACACTTGCCATAACTTCTCCTTTAATTAGATTTCTTAAACGATTGTAGCTTAAATATACTTAAGCCGAGTGTTTACTTTTAATCCTTCTAACTATCTCATTAGCAACTTTTTCTTGAATACCAACATCTAAGTGTGTAAAAAAACCGACGCAAGAGCAGTTCATCTCCCCTAATACATAAGTATCATTTCCATCCTCGTCAGTATCAAGCATAAAATCAGCAGTCCAGATGAGCGGTGGGTTTTTTATCTTCCCAAGTTTTTCAGAAATCACAGAGATTGAACCTATAAAACTATCTACAAGCTCCTTATACTCTTTAGGTTTATAGTAAGTATATTGTGCACCTGAAGCAACGGTAGCCGAAAAAGCATCTTTCTCATCAATTGGTTTCTTATGAACAACAAAAATCGGCTCATAAGCCACCATGAGTATACGAATCTCTCCCTCGCTAATACGAGGCATAAAACGCATATCAACCAACATTCCATAATCGCCTTCAACATACTGTTTGCAAAATTTTATAAACTTACCTAGTGTATTATACTCAACATAATTATCAACTGCCTCAGTACATTTTATAACAGTATCCATAGGGAGTGTATCCCCTGGCTCATACTCAACCTTTTTATCAACAATTTCAACTCTCCAGATACCAGAACCAGCTGACCCTCTATTTTGCTTTAAAACACGATTGCCGTACGAAATACTTTTAGGAAAACTCCTCTTAAACTCATCATAACTATAATAAGCATAGGTATCATCAGTCACCAAATTAGTGCCTACAAGTTTAACTAGTGCATCCTTTGCACCAAACCGCATCATTGTATTTGGATGAGTTAGTATAATCACATCACTGTCATGTAGTCGCCTTAGCATATCAAAAAGCTTCTCTTCGCCATTTGGTAAA
>CAZLXQ010000161.1:0-1617 GCA_964563675.1 uncultured Sulfurospirillum sp. | reverse complement strand
AAAAAATATTTATAAACAAACAGGCTATGTGCATACTGCAAAGGTCTATTTTGATAAAGAAACCTACTTTATAGGCGAAGATATAGCCCAGCATAACAACATAGATAAGGCGATTGGAAAAGCAAGGCTTGCTGGAGTAGATGTTAGTAAGTGTTTCTTGATGGTTAGTGGGAGATTGAGCTCTGAGATGGTAGCAAAAGCAGTTATGCATCAGATTCCAATCCTCGCGTCAAGAACGGCTTCAACCTGTAGAGGGGTCAATATAGCTGAAAAGTTTGGGCTCACTCTTATAGGATTTACAAGGGGAGAAAAGATGAATATCTATCGTAATCCAAGGAGAATAAATGTCTGATTTAGAAAAGTTTATCAAGGACAATCTCAATGAAGATGGAAGACTTGATTGTAAAGATGCTTTTAAAGTTTCAGCGAAGACAAGAATACCTATCGCCAAGGTTGGGCAGAGTGCTAAAGATATGGACATTAGGATTGCAGGGTGTGAGCTTGGACAGTTTGGAAAACTAAAAGGCACAGGAGAGTATAGCCAGAAAGCTGAAAATAATCTAAAGCCATATTTAGATAACAAAAATCGTGTTACATGTAAGGACGCAAGAGCCCAAGCAGGCGGTGTTGGACTTAAAAAGATAAGAGGAACATTAAAAGAAAAAAGATAGATGTCACCTATTGCGAGCTTGGTTGTTTTAAAGAAAAAAAACGAGCAAGATTGTATGTAAAAACAAAAACTTGGATAGAAAATCATAATGAAGAGCTTCTATTTGAAAAAGGCAAAACAGAGGTATTGGAGTTGATTGCTCAAGAGGGCTCCATATCTAAAGCAGCAGAAAAATTGGGCATGAGGCATGAATTATAAAAAAGTATGGACACATGTAAAGATACTGCAAAAAAATCTTGATGATGTTATGGTCGAATCATACAAAGGTGGAGGTGAGCAAGGGGGGAGTAGATTGACACTAAAAGCAGGAGAGTTCATAGATAACTATAAGGAACTTCAAAAAGATATTGAAGAGTTTGCAAACAAAAGATTTAAGGAGCTGTTTTTAGAGCCTAGAAACAAAAGGGATTTTTAACAAAAAAAGGGAGGATTTTATGTTTTTTTCAAGAAAAATTTTCTTGAGTGTTTTAGCATGTGCTGTGTTGGGAGTTTCGGCATCTTCCAATGATTCTTTGATGATGGCGACCACAACTAGTACTGACAACACTGGTTTACTTGATTATCTAGCACCAAAGTTTAAGAGTGATACGGGCGTTACTCTAAAGTGGGTTGCAGCAGGAACTGGAAAAGCGTTAAAAATGGGTGAGCATTGCGATGTAGATATCTTACTTATTCATGCTCCTAGCTTAGAAAAGAAGTTCGTACAAAGTGGTTTTGGAGATAATCGTCAGCAAGTAATGTATAACGACTTTGTAATCATCGGACCAAAAAACGACCCTGCAAATATTAAGGGCATGAATCAAAATGAAGCACTCTTGAGGATAAAGCAGCAAGCAGCAAATTTCCTTAGTAGAGGTGATAACTCAGGAACCAATGCAAAAGAGATCTTGCTTTGGAAAAAAGCAGTTTCAGTGGTTCCAGAAAAACAAACTTGGTATATTCAAACT
>CAZLXQ010000160.1:0-1635 GCA_964563675.1 uncultured Sulfurospirillum sp. | reverse complement strand
CTACTCTCTCTGAGTCACTATGGGAAATGGCAAAATTATGATAAGATTAGATATTAATATAAAGGAAAAATATGATTAGTAAAAAAATGGAAAATAGCTTAAATATTCAACTGAACCACGAGTTTTTCTCAGCATATCTATATCTCAATATGTCTGCATACGCTAGTGCCAACGGCTTTAATGGCTGTGCAAGATGGTTCAACTCACAGTACCAAGAAGAGACTGCACATGCTATGAAACTCTTTAAATACCTCGAAGACCAAGGTGCGCAGATAGACCTAGAGGATATCAAAGTTGCAAAAGTAGAGTATAGCTCAATAATTGATGTATTTGAAAAGGCACTTGAGCATGAGAGAAAAATGACAAACTGGCTCAATAATTTAAGCGATCAGGCTATGAAAGAAAAAGACCACGCAACATACAATCTACTTCAATGGTATGTGACTGAACAAGTCGAAGAAGAGGCTTCATTTAGTGAGATAATAGACCAAATGAAGATGGTAGGTGGGGATGGATATGGGCTTTATGCGATTGATAAAGAACTAGGCGTTAGAGTTTTCGTAGATAACACTCAAGCCTAAAACTTCTCTCCTAGATAAAGATAAAGGGCATTCTCAGAGCTAGTAGAGTGCCCGTAAGCTAGATAAAAAGGCCCAAGCAGTGTATCTGCCGCTAGGTATATAGAACCCGACTTATGCATCCCACTAAAATCAATATTTTCTTTATAATCCCATGTATTCCCCATCTCTACACTAAATCCAGCATAAAAAGGAGCATTTAAAGTTCCAAAAAAGCCACTCCCTTTTAGTTTGTATCTGTATTTTATGACGCCTAAAAATACACTGTCATCACTTAGGGAGTATGGAGCAAATCCTGAAAGATTAAAAAGTCCCCCTAGCGTAAAATTATCCAAGGCGGAGGTTTGACCACCTATATTATATGTTTCTCCATACTTCAAGTATGACGTGATATTATGTTTTTCAAAAGTAAAAGGCTTCTCCACCTCAAAAGATATCTGCTCAAAATCATAATCACTACCTAGTCCTTCTGTTTCTTTGATCCATTTGATGCTAGCCCAAAGACCGCTGTTTGGAAAATTGAGATTATCTAGGTTATCTACTCTTATGACACTATACATTTGTCTAGAGTCGTATTTGTTTTTATCCTCAGTGATATCGACCTCTACAGTATCTTCATAGACACCAACTCCCTAAAAGGAACTAGCAAGTTATCAAAATTTGTGATATTTTTAACGAATTGGGTCTCTTGTTGATATTTTTGAAGTATGGCTTGTCTGTTAAAAACTCCTGTTGGAAGAACGGCCTCATTGGACTCATTGACTCCAAGCGATAGCTTTCCTTGGTAGTGGTATTCTCTCTCCCTTATTCTCATAGGAGTACTTTCTCTGGCAAAATCTGTTCTTATGTATTGAGTCCAGTCAGTTGAAACTAGCATATCTTCAATCTCTTGAGGAGTTTTACCAGCTGCATAAAGCCCGCCCACGAGCTCCTCCACCACTAAGAACTAGTACGATTTTGGGTCTATCACTTGCATATAAAAAATTGAAAAGTATAAAAAATACTAGAAGGGTTCTCACATCTTGTCCTTAAGGATAAATATGAGATTGTATCCTAG
>CAZLXQ010000159.1:0-1642 GCA_964563675.1 uncultured Sulfurospirillum sp. | reverse complement strand
ATAAGAAACAATGGGCAACCACCAGAAGAAAAATTAACAGTAGAAGATACAGATAAGTGGGAATTTGAGATTATTGCTGATGCTGGTACGGCTAAAAAAAGATCTCTAAAACTAACTATTGCAGATCTGAAAAAGAACTACAAAACATACACTTATGCTCTTCAGTTTGAGTGCGGCGGAAACGGTAGAAGTGAGTTTAACCCACCAGCAAAAGGTAACCAATGAACAACAGGTGCTATTGGCTGCGCAAAATGGACAGGAGTAAGACTAAAAGATGTTCTTGCTGATATAGGACTAACTCAAAAGGCTATCTATATAGGATATAAGGGCGATGACATTCACTTGAGTGGTGATCCAAAAAAACCAGTTATTAGTAGAGGTGTTCCAATGGCAAAAGCTTTAGAGGCTCAAACTCTTCTTGCTTGGGAAGTAAATGGCGAAGCTATTCACTACCAAAATGGAGCTCCATTGAGATTGATTGCAGGTGGCTGGCCAGCATCAGTAAGCGGCAAGTGGTTAAAAGAGATTTATATAAGAGACAAGCAACACGATGGCAAAAAGATGGAGGGACAATCTTATAGAGTACCTGTAAACTCAGTTGCTCCAGGTACAAAAGTGCCTAATGAGGATATGAAAGTTATAGAGTCTATGCCAGTAAAATCTTTAGTTACATTTCCAAAGTCAGGTATCAGTACAAAAGCTGGAGTACCGTTTGAAGTAAGAGGAAAAGCTTGGGCTGGTGATTTGAGCATCAAAGAAGTATTTGTATCTATAGATTTTGGTGTCACTTGGCAAAAAATAAAACTTGAAGCCCCTGTAAACAGACTAGCATGGCAAAAATGGTCAACCAGTGTTGCTCTACCTATCACAGGATACTATGAAGTATGGGCAAGAGCAGTAGATGAGCATGGAAAATCTCAACCTATGGTGCTTCCAGGATGGAACCCAAGAGGATACCTCAACAATTCTTGTCACAGAATTGCTGTACAGGCTGTATAGGAGGTATTGTTATGAAATTTACAAAAATAATAAGCATAGCTGCTTTAAGTCTACTACTTACTACAAGTATTAATGCAGCTGATAAGAAAAATGTCGACCCTGAAACAGGGTTGATCATTGCAAAAGGCTTTGAGGAAGTAAAGGAAAACTGTACTGTGTGCCATAGTGCCAGTTTTATACTTCTCCAAAAAGGCGATAGACAAACATGGAAAGAGATGGTAGTGTGGATGCAAGAGACTCAAGGCTTATGGCAGTTTGACCCAAAAACTGAAGACTTGATTTTAACATATCTAGCCACCAATTATTCACCTGGTGATACTATAGAAAGAAGAACAAGCCTTCCGCCTTCAGCATTGCCAAAAAACCCATACCGACAATAAGGTATCTATTAGTATTTGAAGTGATATATTTCGATATAACACTTCAAATCTTTAGCTTCTAATAACCTTGCTTTTACAGCTTGGACAAAATGTATCACGCCCAGAGTAGCAGATATAGCACAAAGGGGCTGTATCGCATTCATTACATGCAAAACCACACTCTTTACATATAAAAGCTTGCTTTTTCTTTTTTTTTGAAAACCAATTAAACATACTATCTCAAGTAGCTAGAAAAACTAAAAATAGGAAAAGTTGCAGCAGCT
>CAZLXQ010000158.1:0-1673 GCA_964563675.1 uncultured Sulfurospirillum sp. | reverse complement strand
ATGCTTACCCGTACGCTAATGGGCCTCACCCTAAGTCTCGCTGTTGGCATTCTGGCGTCCGCCATAAACGCGCTGATCGCACTCATTCTTGGGATAGCTGCCGCTACCTTGGGTCGAGTAGTTGACGGTGTCGTCACATGGCTCGTGGATCTCTTCCTTGGCATACCTCATCTCGTAATCATCATCCTCATCGCTTTTACGTTTGGTGGCGGGACTATGGGTGTGATAGTTGCGGTCGTGCTTACTCACTGGCCGTGCCTCACGCGGGTCATTCGTGCCGAAGTCTTGCAACTTCGCACCGCAGAGTTTGTACAAATTTCTCATCGGCTCGGCCGGACTCGCTGGTGGATAGCCAGACGACACCTGTTGCCTCACCTGGTGCCACAGATCTTCGTGGGCTTTGTATTACTGTTCCCGCATGCCATCTTGCATGAGGCGGCGATCACATTCCTGGGCTTTGGGCTGTCGCCGCACCAGCCCGCGGTTGGCATTCTCCTGTCAGAATCTATGCTACACCTTTTAACCGGGTACTGGTGGCTTGCACTGTTCCCGGGTCTGGCCCTGCTGATCATGGTGCGTATCTTCTATATCCTTGGCGACAATCTGCGCTTACTGATCGACCCGCGTGCCGCTCATGAATAGTGAACTGGTTACCAGTTAACAGTTGACGGTTGACGGTTACCAGTGAAGATTTAGAAGTTTGGAAGAGATCTTGTAGGACCTATCAGGTGAAAATCTACGCAAAATGTCGAGAAATCAACAGGTGGAGAAGGGAAGACAAACCACGAATGAACACGAACAGATGCAGAGAAGAAGAGAAATTGACCACTACTCAACCACTCAACTTTCTGGTTCTGGCTAGGCCAGGTTAAGTTGTCAATAAAGAAAACCCAACCGTAAACCGTATTACAAATAAAACTTTTGCACTTTTCATCTTAACGCCAACTGGATCACTTTATCCACGCTCCCCAACTCTCGGAATCCACGTATGATCCATCTGATGAACTCCTCAAGGAGCATCTCCTTGACCCTCCTGCAGAATTCACCCAAGGTCTCCAGCTTCTCCCTGATCCATTGAGCGAGGGAGGACAAGCGGACACATTCTAGTAGGGAATAGGACACGAAGACCAGGAACAGGTGTTTAACTATTCCTTGGAAATTTCGCATCTGGTATTCGCCCAGTCCTATGTGCTGCTTGCCATCCCTGTAGAACATCTCTATCTTCCATCGCTGTCTGTAGGCTGTGATGATCTTCCGAACGCTCCAGTCAAATCTGCTGGACACTAACACCATCGCCCCGTCATCACTTAACTCTTTCTTCAACAGGACGAGCCTCACCACGCCAAGATTGGACATGGGAAGGTCTAATGCACAGGCATATCGGCATCTCTCCTCATCACGCTCTATCTCGATCTCCTCGATCCTCTCATATTCGTCAGGCGAGATTCTCTTGATCAGCTCCTCTAAGCCGAACTCCTCATCCCGATGGACCACCTTGCGATTCATCTTTGCCCTGGTAACCCAGTCCATTCCTCTCTTCCTGATCACATCGATCAGCTCCTTTGCAAAGTACCATGTGTCGAACACCACGATGCTGGCAGAGATGCCGTTATCAACGGCAGAGTTTATCAAGTCGATCGCCAGCTCTATCTTGGTCTTGAACTCGACTCCCA
>CAZLXQ010000157.1:0-1676 GCA_964563675.1 uncultured Sulfurospirillum sp. | reverse complement strand
CAGCAGGTCTGAGAGGTGTTCCTCTGTATATTAACGAAAAAGATCTGTTAAAGTAGAATATAATGATATAATCTTAAGGATACCTCTAGTAAAGGAATCTTAATGCTCGAAGTTGTGATTTTTATTTTATTTGTTATGCTGCTAATTTTAGTTATCTCAAAATCAAAACAGGTGGATAGACTAACCTCTGCATGCAAAGAGAAATCCTATATCCTAGATGCTATAAATCTACCACTATTTTACAAAAATAGAGATGGCAAACTGACAGGATATAATAAAGCTTTTGATAGAAACTTTAAAGAGTTCAAAAAACAGACTATTGATGAGCTCGAAGAGTTTAGAACAACCTGCATAAAAGAGTGTCAACTTACTTACGATAACAATATTAAAAAATCTGCCATAATAAATTTTACTAAATACTCCCATCGTTCTGTAGGGGTGATTTTTGATATAAGTCAGATAAAAAATGACAAAATTACTCTACTAAAGAAAAAAGATATGTTAGACTTAGCTCTTAAAGGTTCGCGTGATGGCTACTGGGAATGGAATGTAAAAAGTAATGCACTTATGCTATCAAAAAGGGCTAAAGAGATTTTGGGATATAAAGACAATGAAAAAGCACCTGAAAATATAACTAGCTGGATGAATTTGGTAGAGTCTTGTGATATTGCTAAGACAAATGAAGCTCTCTCTTTACATGTAAGGGGTGAAAGTGAGTTTATAGATATAGAGCACCGACTTAAAACTTCGCTCAAGGAGCAATGGGTAAACTTTAGAGGCAAAGGCATATATGGAGCAAATAACGATATAATAAAAGTATATGGAACCATAAGAGACGTTACTTCTGAAAAGTTAAAATTAACAAAAGCAATAAAACAAAGAGATCTATTTATGACTTTTATGGACAATCTTCCCGCTCTAAGCTTTATGAAAGATAGAGAGGGTAGATATATCTATATAAATAGTTTTTTTCAAAGACTACTAGGCTTTAAGGCGTGGAAAAACAAAAAAGTTGAAGAGATTTTTGATGAGGCAACAAGCAGATATATAGTGCAAAGCGACAGAGAATCATTTTATGAAGGTAAGTATAGACATGAAGAATACATGCCAAACGAAGAGGGGGTTATGAGTCTTTATGAGACATACAAGTTTCCAGTAGATAGTGGGGAAAAGAAAATTCTATGTGGATTTGGCTTGGACATAACACAAGATAGGGTCTATCAAGAGAAGATAGAGCTCTACTCGAAAATCTTTGATAATACAAATGAAGCAATAATCTTAACAGATGAAAAAGGTATAACGATTGATATCAACAAGGCCTTTACTGATTTAACAGGATATAGCAATAAAGACATACTAGGGAGAAACCCTAGCATAAGACAGTCTGGCAAACATACTAAAATATTTTACACTAAAATGTGGGAAAGCTTACTTGTGAAAGATTCTTGGAGAGGGGAGATATTTAATAAACATAAAAATGGTACAATCTACCCAGAGCTGATGAGTATAAATACAATTAAAAATGAAAAAAGAGAGATTACAAATTTTGTAGGAATTTTTCAAAGCATAGAGCGTCAAAAAATTATAGAGTCGCGTCTTAAAAAGATGGCTCACCACGATATATAATGTCCCCAACAAAAAGAACCAAACAAAGCAAAAATTTTATTCCAAAATGC
>CAZLXQ010000156.1:0-1682 GCA_964563675.1 uncultured Sulfurospirillum sp. | reverse complement strand
GCAAAGAGTTATGATTGCAATGGCTCTTAGTTGTGATCCGAAAATACTCATTGCTGATGAGCCTACTACAGCACTTGACGTAACAATACAAGCACAGGTTCTTGAGTTGATGAAGGAACTAAATGCGAAATTAGGAACTGCTACAATGTTAATAACTCATGATTTAGGAGTTATAGCAGAGATGGCAGATGATGTTATAGTTATGTACGCGGGAAAAGTTGTTGAAGAAGCTCCTGTTATTAATATTTTCAAGACAACTAAGCATCCATATACTTTAGGGCTTTTAAAATCGAGACCTGACATGTTAGATGAGGACGAAAAACTATCATGTATTCGCGGAATGGTGCCAAGTCCTTATAACATGCCAAAAGGATGCGCTTTTGCCCCTAGATGCGATAAACGCATGGATATTTGTGATGAGAAAATGCCTAATTTGATTGAAATTGCACCAGGACATAAGGTCAGATGCTGGTTATTTGAAGAAGGAGGTGCATAGACGTGGCTAAAAATCTAATTGAAGTAAGAAATCTTAAAAAGTATTTCCCTATTATGGGAGGTGTTTTTTCTAGAAAAGTCGGTGACGTAAAAGCAGTTGATGATATTTCGTTTAATATAGAAGAAGGCGAAATATTCGGTTTAGTTGGAGAGTCAGGTTGTGGAAAATCAACTACTGGTAGAACTATAATCGAACTCCTAGACCCGACAGCAGGATTTGTAAAGTTTGATGATAAAGTTATATATGATATAGAAAATAACGAAAGAATGCCTAAGAATGAACTGCAAGCATTAAGACGAGACATGCAAATAATTTTTCAAGATCCATATGCTTCGCTAAACCCAAGAATGAACGTAGGAACAATTATCTCAGAAGGTTTAGTTAAACATAAAATAGCTAACAAAAAAAAGGCTATAGAAAAAGCAAAAGAATTACTTGAGTTATGCGGTCTTAGCGCTGATAACGTTATGAAATACCCTCATGAGTTTAGTGGAGGACAAAGACAACGTATTGGTATTGCACGCGCTTTGGCATTGCAACCGAAGTTTATTGTTTGTGATGAACCAATAGCGGCATTAGACGTGTCTATTCAAGCACAAGTTCTAACACTTATGCAAGAACTAAAAGAGAAATTCAAACTAACATACTTGTTTATATCTCATGATTTAAGTGTAATTAAGTACTTTTGTGATAGAATTGCAGTTATGTATTTAGGATCTTTTGTAGAGTTAACAACTGCAAAGAGATTGTTTGATAACGCACTGCATCCTTATACACAATCATTACTTTCCGCAACACCAAAATCAGATCCAACAATAATTAAAGAGAGAATTGTTCTTAAAGGTGATCTACCAAGTCCTGCAAATCCACCTAAAGGATGTAAGTTTCATACAAGATGCCCACAAGTGATGGAGATGTGTAAGACCGTGGTTCCTGAGTTTAAAGAGGTTGAGCCAGGGCATATGGTGTCTTGCCATCTAATGGATTTGGACGCACGATAGCACTCAAATTGCTGCGTTACTTCTAGTTGCTCAATCTTTGCGTACAAGTGCGTACGCGGCATCAATCGCAAATCGGCGTGCCTTGCAATTTAAGCACTATCGTGCGTCCAAACGGATGAAAGGATACCAAGATAGCACTCAAATTGCTGCGTTACTTCTAGTTGCTCAATCTTTGCGTACAAGTG
>CAZLXQ010000155.1:0-1688 GCA_964563675.1 uncultured Sulfurospirillum sp. | reverse complement strand
TGCCATAGGAGTAAACGAAGATGGATATTAAGAAGTGCTTGATATTGATATTGTGCATAAAGAGTCTTATGCAAGCTATTTAGGATTTTTTAAAGCACTCAAAGAGTGAGGCGTTTTTAAAGTAGATCTTATTATCAGTGATACTCATAAAGGAATAAAAAGAGCTGCTAGTGAAAGTTTCAATGGCTCAAGCTGGCAACTCTGCAGTGTACACTTTAAGCGTAACCTGATGAAAATTGTACCAAAAAAAAGTTTAAATGAAGTACTTGATTATCTGGGTGATGTCCTAAAAGCTAAATCGATAGATGAAGCAGATTCCATTGGACATGGAATGATTGCAACTTATGAAGAGAAATTTCCAAAACTTGCTAAATATTTGACTCACAATCTTGGAGATATGATGACTTTTTTAGCTTTTTTTAAACGACATCATAGAAAAATCCACTCTACCAACCTTGTAGAGAGATTTAATAAAGAAGTAAAGCGAAGAACGAAAGTGGTTGGTGCTTTTCTAAGTGAAGGTTCAGTATTGAGACTGTTGGCACCATTGGTAGTAGACACCAATGCCAAATGGATGAGTAAAAAATATGTTTCGTGGGAAAATTTGGAACACGATAGTGAAGTTGATGAAGAATTTACAAAAAGTTTTTGACGCTATCTCAATAGCTACTGCTTGTCCATTATTTAATCCTAACTGCTCTTTAACTCCATCATCATAGTTAATACTTGCATAATATTGATTTGCTATGCAAGATACAGTTACCGTTTTAATCTTACCATCAATTATTCCTCTATGGAATATTGCTTTAACTTCACCTATCTTAGGAAGATAGAGTTTGCCATTTTTTATTTTAGCAGTAGAAGTTTGATAGCTTTGATAGGAGTTGTGTTTGCTTTTGAATTTTGGAAATCCTTTCTTTTCACCTCTTTTAACTTTGCGAAAAAAGTTTTTAAAGGCTTTACCCATATTGAGTATAGAGTTTTGTAGAGCTGTTGAATCTACTTCTTTTAAAAACTCTCCACCTTTAGCCTTTTTCATAGGCACAAGGCGTTTTTTTAACTTATAAATGGATAGATTATCTCCACATTCATAAGCTTTAATTTTTGCATCAAGAAGTTGATTATACACAAATCTACAAGAGCCAAATGTTTTATGAATTAGTAATTGTTGTTCTTTATTTGGATAAAGTCTAGCTTTTGCAGCTCTAAGCATTTAACCTCTTTGTAGATTTAGTATTCACTTGTAATTATATCGCAATATTAGGTATAATGTCAATAAAAACAAAATAGGTATTCAATATGAAATATGAGTTAAAATCTACAAGACATGCAAAATATCTTTTACATGCACATATAATATTTACTCCAAAATATCGTAAGAAAATATTTACCAAAGAGCATTTGGAAGTTATGAGAGAAGTGTTTGAGAATATCTGCAATATGAATGATTCAACTCTTGAAGAGCTTGATGGTGAAGCAGATCATGTTCATCTACTTATAACTTACCCACCAAGAATAGCTTTATCTACACTTGTGAACTCTTTAAAAGGTGTATCAAGTAGAGTTCTTAGAAAGAAGTTCAAGGTATTTCAAAAAGAATACTGGGGAGAGAATGTTGCATTATGGAGTAGAAGTTACTTTGTAGCAAGTGTTGGTGGAGCTCCTATTGATATTTTAAAAGAGTATAT
>CAZLXQ010000154.1:0-1700 GCA_964563675.1 uncultured Sulfurospirillum sp. | reverse complement strand
TTATAGTATCCGATGATATCGAGATTGGTAGTGGCAACAAGATACCTCTTTGGTTGTTTGGGTTTTTATATTAAGCAATCTGCTCTGGCAAAATCCCCAAATGTAGATGAACAGACAATTAAATATATGTATTGTATTACATATATAATTATACTATAATAGGAATATAAAACATTTAAAGTCTTTGGCATGCTAGAAAAACTTTTTATTAAAAGTAGAGATTTTATAAAAATAAATGCTCAAGAGTATAAAAGATACTTTATAAGAACGAAAAAACTAGAGCATAGACTGTCCATAATCATGGGATCACAGGGTATTGGCAAAACAACAACTGTAGCACAATACATCAATGATAACTACAAAAATAGTGAAGCTTTATATGTGAATCTTGATGATATTGAAAACAGTTCAAAATATACAATGACACAGATTGCAGAAGAGCTTGTCTTAAATGGCGGTAAACTTCTCTGTTTTGATGAGATACACAAGTATGAGAATTGGTCAGCAGAACTCAAAAATATTTATGATAGATTTGATAAATTAAAAATAATAGCTACAGGAAGTTCAGCACTGCAAATTAACAAAGGCAGTCATGATTTAAGTAGGCGCGCTATTGTTTATAACATGGTAGGCATGAGCTTTAGAGAGTTTTTAGAGCTACACCATGGCTATAGTTTTGATGACATTACACTAGAAGAGGTACTATCCAATCATATTGATATTGCAACGAGTATAAAAAATACCATTGAGAAAAATGACCAAAAGCTAATACCTCTTTTTAAAGAATATCTAAAGCATGGATACTATCCATATTATCTGTCTATGCCTAATGAAGTGCTGTTTTTTCAAACTTTACAACAAAACATCAATGTCTCAATAGAGAGTGATTTACTCAATATATATCCAAAATTAAATGGCATCAGTATAAAAAAAATCAAAATGCTTTTATCTGTCATAATCAAAAGTGTGCCGTTTATGCCAAAGATGAGTGAACTAAAAAAAGCAGCAGATATAAAAGACGATAGAACTCTAAAAGATTATCTCTCAAAACTTGATGATGTAGGTCTTATTAAACTATTGATGCAAAATGCACTAAGCATGAAAGCATTTGATAAACCAGAGAAGATATTTTTAGCAAATCCTAATCTTATGTATACAAAAGAACCAAATATAGGGAATCTAAGAGAAACATTTTTTGTAAACCAGTTAGATAACTATTATAAAAATAAGCAATCTTTAAACGATGAGGGCATCTTTACAAGCAAGCAAGGTGATTTTTATTGTGAAGAAAAATATACTTTTGAGGTAGGTGGTAAAAATAAAGGATTTAATCAAATCAAAGATATACCAAATTCTTATGTTGTAAGTGATGACTTAGAAGTTGGTATCGGCAATAAAATTGCATTGTGGTTATTTGGGTTTCTATATTAATATTTTCCTAGCAATCTGCTCTGGCAAAATCCCCAAATCTTCCTCAACTAATCTTGTATCCCCATGCTTTATAAAGTTATCTGCATACTCAAAACTGACTACTTTTACACTATCCCACGATAAATCATTTTTAAGTGAACTTATGATTGAGCCTACTCCGCCTATCTTAGAACTATCACTTATAACAAACCAATTATCATAATCTTTTGAAAGATTTTTTAACATATCCACATCTATAGGCTTAACAAATCTCAAATCTAAAACAGCAC
>CAZLXQ010000153.1:0-1778 GCA_964563675.1 uncultured Sulfurospirillum sp. | reverse complement strand
TGAATTAATAGTAAACAGTAAAAAAATTTGTGCACTGATGGCAGTTTGTATTGACCTTAAAGAGTTGGCTGTTGGTTATTTAATGAGTGAAGATATCATAAAGAGTGTGAAAGATATATCAAAGCTAGAGCTAGTAGATGTAGATACAAAAACTTTTCAAGTTCATATAGATGCAAAAGTAGTAGAAAAAAATATAGACAGGCTAGACTTAGAGGGTGTCATAGTGAGTGGTTGCGGAAGAAGCAGTTAGTACTCAAATATCAAAAATAGCGATTGAAGCAGCTGTGATGAAAGATGATTTTAGTATAGATGCAGCTCTTCTTTTTAAAGAGATGGGTAAATTTTATGACCAATGTCCGCTCTATGAGCAAACTGGATGTGTTCATACTGCAAAACTCTATTTTGATAAAGATACCTACTTTATAGGTGAAGATATAGCTCAACACAATACTATAGACAAGGCTGTTGGTAAAGCAAGACTTGCTGGAGTTGATGTTGCTAAGTCATTTTTGATGGTAAGTGGCAGGCTAAGCTCAGAAATGGTAGCAAAGGCAGTTATGCATCAAATTCCAATTTTAGCCTCAAGGACAGCTTCAACTTGTAGGGGTGTAAATATCTCAGATAAGTTTGGTCTAACTCTTATAGGTTTTGTAAGAGGTGAAAAAATGAACATTTATCGTAATCCAAAGAGAATCAATGTCTAGTTTAAGAGAGTTTATAGAGGAATATTTAAATGAAGACGGTAAGCTAGATTGCAAAGATGCTTTTAAAATCTCAACAAAAACTAAAGCACCCATAAGAGAAGTAGGTGATTGTGCTAAAGATATAGGAGTTAGAATCTCAGGTTGTGATCTTGGACAGTTTGGAGCTTTAAAAGGAACCGGAGACTACTCTAGCGAGGCTGAAAATAGACTTAAGCCACTTTTGGATGAGAAGAATCGTGTTACATGTAAAGATGCGAGAGCTCAAGCCGGCGGTATTGGACTTAAAAAAATCAGAGGAACACTGAAAGAGAAAGGTATTGATGTTACTTATTGTGAACTAGGGTGTTTTAAGGAGAAAAAAGGAAAAAGAGTGTATATAAAAACAAAAACTTGGATAGAGAATCAAAAAGGTGAATTACTTTTTGGAAAAGGTAAAACCGAGGTACTTGAACTTATAGAGCAAGAGGGTTCAATCGCAAAAGCAGCCGAAAAAATTGGTATGAATTACAAAAAAGCATGGACACATGTAAAGATATTGCAAAAAAATTTTGATGATGTTTTAGTAGAGTCGCAAAAAGGAGGAGGAGAGCAAGGTGGTAGCAGACTTATACCCAAAGCAGATAAGTTTATAAGTAACTATAGGCAGCTTCAAAAAGATATTGAAACATATGCAGACGAGAGATTTAAAGAGCTGTTTTTGAAGCCCCACAACAAGTGATGTACGAAGAGCAGGATTTTTCGAGAAAAAAGCTCATAAGGTCAGTATATAAAATGATATAATAGACTTTTTAAAAGGAGACAAAATGTTTTTTAAGTTAAATGATAGGGTATATTTAAATGCTAGTAAAATTACGCGTTTAAAAATTGATGAGGTTCAAGATGGAATAAGAATTCGTTTTTATGAAGGTTCAGACCAAGTTGCAAAGTCTTAAAAATTTTCAACGATAGAAGAAGCTACTAAGTGGATAAATGACAATATGAAATAGAAATAGCTTACCACTCTCTACATGTAAAGAGAATTAAAATTTGATTAGTTTATAATTTAAATTCTCTTTACCTTTATCTTTTGTTCAT
>CAZLXQ010000152.1:0-1804 GCA_964563675.1 uncultured Sulfurospirillum sp. | reverse complement strand
TAAAAGTAGAAGACTCAGCACTAGAAAATGTTATGTGGTTTTTAGAACACCTCAAAGATGTTGTCAAGATCGACCAGACAGATGCAAAAAATGACCTCTTGGCAGAAGAGCTACAAAAACGGATTCAAGAGATTGATGAGGGTACTGAAACTCTTACGCCGTATAGTGAGGGTATGGACTCTATGATGGAGAAGATAAGGCTCAAGCATGCAAGTGCATAAAACATCTAGATTTTTTACAGAACTAGAGACAATCATAGACTTTATCGCACAAGACTCTTTTACTAGAGCTGAACAATTTAAAAACAACATGGACACAAAAGTCAACGATTTACCAAGCTTTCCCTACAAATGCCGACAATCTCAAAAGTCAAACGATAAAAGCGTAAGAGATTTAATCTTCATGGGATATGCTATCCCTTATCGTATAAATACAATAAAAAAGAGAATCGAAATACTCGGTATTTTTAGTGAAAACCAATGGTTATTTTATGAAACATATATAACAAAAAACCAAAGAGGATTAGATGATGAGTAGCAAGACAAGAGATGTTAAAAGTAGCCTGCCCCCTTTAGCATGTCACCCTTTGTCTAGTATTGACATAATAGTATTCAAAAGGATACAATAAAGGCATGTATAGAATTCGACAGACAGATATTTTTTTAAAATGGCTTAAAAAATTAAAAGATGTCAAAGGAAAAGTTTCTATATTACGAAGAATCGAGCGAACTAAAGATGGTAATTTTGGTGACCATAAGCCTATAGGTAATATGATATATGAACTTAGAATTGTAATTGGTCCAGGATATAGAGTTTACTATACACTAAAAATAATGAATTGGTCATATTACTAGCGGGTGGTGATAAATCATCTCAGAGTAGTGACATAGCAAAAGCAAAACAGTTAGCAAAGGAACTACAAGATGAGTAAAATAATCGCATTTGATATATCTCAGTATCTTGACAACAAAGAGATGATAGCAGAGTATCTATCGCAAGTTCTAAAAGATGGTAATACAGATGAATTACTTGATGCAGTAGGCAACATAGCAAAAGCAAAAGGCATGAGCCAAATAGCCAAAGATACTGGGCTTGGAAGAGAAAGTTTATATAAAACATTTCAAACTGGTTCTAAACCAAGATTTGAAACCATCATAAAAGTGCTAAATAGTTTTGGTGTCAAGCTTCAAGCAAGTGCTTAATAAAATATTTATACGAAAGAGGAGGATTAGACCATGAATGTTAAAACAGCAAAGAGAGAAAAAAGTAGCCTGTCCCCTTTAAATACAAATATAGAGTAGGAGAATAAAGTGAAAACCGTAATACTAGAAGTAGAAGATAACAAATTTAATCAGTTTATGACAATGATAAACTTACTACGAAGTGATGTAATCAAAAAACTAGAAGTAGAAAATACGAAATACAATGAAGAAATAGATGAACAACACTGTTTAAAGGTTTTGGATAAAATAAATCGAGGTGATTATACTGCTATGAAAAAAGTTTCAGCAGATGAGCTTTTAAAAGAATTGGAAATTTAAAAATGTTTGAAATTATCAGAGATGATAAGTTTATCAAAACTACTAAAAAGTTTTTAAAAAAACATCCTAATTTAGTTGACAAATTTAAACAGACGATTTTAAAGCTTGAAAACAATCCGTTTGAGCCTTCACTTAAATTGCACAAGCTTCAAGGCAATTTAGATAAGTTTCATGCGGTTCGTTTAACATATGAGTATAGAATAGTGTTGATTTTAGTAGTTTGTGATAAGCAAATTGTTATTATCGACATCGGAACACATGAT
>CAZLXQ010000151.1:0-1839 GCA_964563675.1 uncultured Sulfurospirillum sp. | reverse complement strand
GGTGGTTGATACTCTTTTATTTTTCTCTCATGATATTCTGTATCAAATAATCCTGAGACCACTGCACAGTAAAAACCACAAATAGCTCCATGCTTTAGGTATTTAAAAGCACTTTTTGGCTAAAATAAATTACTAACAAAAAGGTTAAAAGTGGCATTTATCGATACTAATAATACATTTTCAGACATAGCAGTAACTTCAAGACTTAATAAGGTGAATTCATTTCTCAAAGAGATAGACTTCATCATAGACTTCGAGAAACTAAGACCCATACTCAATAAAAATGGTGTAGCTAAAAGTAATGTAGCTGGTGCACCTGCATATGACAATGTCTTAATGTTTAAAGTACTATTGATACAGAAATACTACAATCTAAGTGATCAAGCGACAGAAGATGCCCTTTATGTAAACCTACTCTTTATTAGATTTGTAGGGCTGAGCTTAGAAGATAGTGTTCCAGATGAAAGTACAATCTGTAGATTTAGAAACTCTCTCTTAAAACATAAACTCTACGATAAACTGTTTGACTCCGTAAACAAACAACTTGAATCTAAAAATCTTATCGCTAAAACAGGTAAATCAGTACTTGTAGATGCCTCCCTTATAAAAAGCGATAACACTCAAATTAAAAATAAAACTAAAGAGCAGAGACAAGAGGATAAAGAAGCAGTAAAAAAGCTTAACGCTGATTTGGATGAAAAATTAGAAGCAGAATTACAATCAGATAAACCATCCAAGAAGAAAATAAAACAACTACTCAATGCAAAAGCCCACAATTCTAAAACACATAAAAATGCTCAATTAGATACACTCCAAGGCATAGATACAAAAGATATTCAAACCTCAAAAGATATTATTGATAATGAAAAAGATAGCTACAACCATAGTGACAGAATAGACACCCAAGTACGAATAGGATACCAATCCTCCAAGAAACAATACACCCAAGGCTATAAAGTGCATATAGCAGTAGATGAAGCAAGTGGGGTTATACTTAAACCACAGGTGACATTTGCAAATACATCTGATATAGATACAGTAGCAGGCTTTGTAAATGATATTGAGAATATGGATTTATTTTATGCTGATAAAGCATATAAATCTAAAGAGATAGATGAATTACTTGAGAGAAAAAATATAAAAAATATGATATGCCTCAAGGAAAAGCAAAACCTTACAAAAGAACAAATCCTCCAACAAAGAGAAGATGAAAAATCTAAACATAAAATAAGAGCAAAGGTTGAACATAGATTTGCAGATATCAAAACTCAAATGAAGCAATCAACTACAAGATTTATAGGTTTAGTGAGGAATAATATGAATTTCAGTATCACTTGTTTAGCTGCTAACCTCAGAATGCTAGCACAAAGACAGATGAGACAAAGAATAAGTCAAACAAGATGATTAAAGTGAAAGAATTAAGCCTTATTGACAAGATATATCAAGAAATAGGCATAAATAAAACTACATTTGGAGGAATATTTTTTAAATATTCGCAATTTTAGAGGAGATGGGTATTGGATAATTGTGCAGTGGACTCAACATTTACTCCCGCTTGTCTGTTTTGGATTGCATTTTCAAGATAGGGGAGTACAATATCTATATCTTTGGAGATATGCTCATAATCATGAAGTTTTAATGAACTTGTATTACATGGACGAACAGCATCTTTTATCATCACAGATATATCTTCATCTAAATTTAACATATCATCGGCAAAACTATCACTAATAATCTCTATTTTATTACCTAAGTCATATGTAGAGCTTTTACTAATCGTTACTACTGAAGACTTGCTTAGCTTAGAGTTTGACCTAAAAGCACTGTTTACACTTTTTA
>CAZLXQ010000150.1:0-1938 GCA_964563675.1 uncultured Sulfurospirillum sp. | reverse complement strand
TAGTTATCTACCCCCTAATTTTCTACAGAGCTTCGTTGTCAAGCTCACCAGTTCTGATTCTGATAGACCTCTCTACATTGCTAACAAAAATCTTTCCATCTCCGATCTTGCCTGTTTTGGCACTTGTTGTGATAACCTTGATAACTTCATCAACTATCTCATCTTTAACAACAAGTTCGATTTTAACTTTTGGTAAAAAATCAACCACATACTCAGCACCTCGATAAAGTTCAGTATGTCCTTGTTGTCTGCCGTACCCCTTGACTTCACTAACTGTCATGCCTGTAATTTCCATTGAGCTTAAAGCGTCTTTTACATCTTCTAGCTTAAAAGGTTTTATTACTACTTCAATCTTTTTCATTTTACTATCTCCTTATAAATTAAAGCTTTTCTCGCCATGAGTTGCCTCATCAAGACCTTTTGCCTCTGTCTCCTCATCAACTCTGCCGCCACCTGTAAGAAATGAAGCTATATAGTAAACAGCAACAGTACCAACAAGAGTTACCAATCCAACCGCTATGACTGACTCAACTTGAACGATAAACTGCCCCATTCTATCTCCAGCATCTTTAAGTGGACCATCCCATAAAAGCTCTTTATCATCAAGTGCGAGTAGAGCAACAGCAAGAGCACCCCATAAACCAACTAAAAAGTGAATTCCAAATGCATCTAAACTATCATCATACTTTAACCTCTTTTTCATATATGTTACACCAAAGAAGCTTATGAGCGAGCCAACTGAACCTAGTATAATTGCACCGCCAACATCTACAAATCCAGCAGCAGGGGTGATAGCAACCAAGCCTGAAACAACACCTGAAGCAGCACCTAGTAGAGTCATCTTTTTATAGACTATATACTCAACGATAATCCAAGTAAGTGCGGCAACAGCAGGAGCTAAAGCAGTAGTTAAAAGTGCTAAGCCAGCGATAGAGTTTGCACCAAATGCACTGCCGCCATTGAAGCCGAACCATCCAAACCACAACAGAGATGCACCAAGAGCTGTAAGCATAACACTCATAGGCTTCATAGCAATCTTAGGATAACCTTTTCTTTTACCAACAAGATAAGCAAGCACTAATCCAGCAAGTCCAGCATTCATATGAACTACAGTTCCACCAGCAAAATCAAGAGCACCATGATCAAACAAAAATCCCCCACCCCATACCATGTGAGCTATAGGAGCATAAACCACTACTGTCCAAATCGCAGCAAATACTAGCCAAGTAGAGAACTTCATCCTCTCAATAACAGAACCACTAACAATAGCAATAGTAATCGCAGCAAATGTGCCTTGAAAAACAATAAAAACATAAGTAGGATAGGTTCCACTAAGGTCATTCCAGCTAATTCCACTTAAAAATAGATGAGAAAATCCACCGATAAACTTATTGACTAGATCGCTTTGGGCTGTACCAAATGCTATTGAGTATCCAAATGCAATCCATGCTATCATACCAACAGCAAATGCACCAAATACCATCATATATGTATTGAGCAAGTTTTTACTTCTTGTCATACCTCCATAAAACAGTGCTAAACCAGCTGGTGTCATAAGCATAACCAGTGCCGCACTCATCATCATCCACGCAGTATCTCCGCTATCTAGTACATCTTCAGCCAGAGCTAAAGTTGGTAGAAGCATTAACCATAACCATCTCTTCATGCTACATCCTTTTTAATTTGTTGAGAAAATTATAGCATCATAATGACTAATTATTATCTTGTTTATTGGTTAAAAAATAGGCAATTGAGAATTTTTAAAAAAAAGAGAGCCGATGTTTTTAACATGCAGAGAAAACCTCTACATGTTAAAGAGAGTCTACTTAATCAGCAGTGCCTCTAAATCACTCTTGTAGTCTTTTGTATTTGAGAGGCGAAGGTTGAAGTTTTCATCTAAAAAGTTAAATATATCCTCATTTACAAACTCTGGAGGCT
>CAZLXQ010000149.1:0-1945 GCA_964563675.1 uncultured Sulfurospirillum sp. | reverse complement strand
TATTGCCTTTGCCGTTAGAGCCATTATTGTATATCTCATTCATTGTGATACTCCTTTTTTTCTTTATATTATCTAAATATTAATAATTTTTTGATAAACTTTTGAATAAAATTATCTTAAAGCCCAAATTATGCAAGGTATCTCTTTTGAACTATTTTTTTAAATCAATTTTAATTGGACTATTTTTTTCAACAACACTCTTTTCAATGACACCAAGAGAAGTTTTGTCACCAGATGAAGCATTTCAAGTCAATGTGAAGAAGATAGGCGATGTGATTGAGTTGAGCATAGAGCTTGGAAAAGATATATATCTCTATGACGACAAACTTAAAATCAGTATAGTAGAGCCCACGCAGGTATCTTTAGATAGTGAGATAAAAAGACCAATACCAGTAGCCCATGAAGATCGTAAAGTTCAAAAACAGTCATTAAGTCTACTGATACCCATATCATTGATAAGAGAGCATGTTGGTGGTGATGAGTTTAAGCTTAGGGTTGAGTATCAAGGGTGTTGTGCAGTTTTAGGTATCTGCTATCAGCCCATGAAGAGTGATTTTATTTTTGATGGTAGTTTTGATGATACTGAAAAACAAGAGCTTTCAGAGCAAGATAGCATAACTCAAATTTTAAAAAATGCCAATACTTGGATAGTCTTGCTAAGCTTCTTAGGTTTTGGAATTCTCCTCTCTTTTACTCCTTGTATATTTCCTATGATACCAATCCTCTCATCTATCATAGTCTCCCAGTCTGGGAAAAATATGACCACTAAGCGAGCATTTATACTCTCTCTAGTCTATGTTCTAGGGATGTCTCTAGCATACACTATAGCAGGTGTTTTAGCAGGACTTTTTGGTGCAAATATATCAGCTGCACTTCAAAATCCTTGGATTATCACTCTTTTTAGTGCAGTTTTTGTAGGATTAGCACTCTCTATGTTTGGTTTTTATGAGATTAAAATGCCTTCATTTATACAGTCAAAATTGACAAAAAAATCAGAAAAGATGCAGGGGTATGGTATTTTTGGTGTTGCTGTTATGGGCTTTTTATCGGCTCTTATCATGGGGCCTTGTATCGCAGCACCTCTTGCAGGAGCTCTTGTTTATATAGGTCAAAGCGGTGATGCTCTTTTAGGTGGTGCAGCTCTATTTGCTATGAGTATAGGCATGGGACTTCCTTTGTTGGCCATAGGAACAGGAGCTGGAAAGTATATGCCTAAGCCTGGTGCTTGGATGGATGCTATAAAAACTATATTTGGTGTAACTATGCTAGGACTCGCTGTATGGACACTTTCGCGAGTTGTTTCTTCTGAGATAACTATGCTTATGTGGATGATACTGATTATAAGCTCAGCCATATACATGGGTGCATTGGAGAAGCTAGAGAGCAGTGCTACTGGTTGGAAAAAGCTTTTAAAGAGCTTTGCAGTGATTTTGTTTCTGTATGGAGTTATGCTTTTTGTTGGTGCTATGAGTGGTGCTACAAATCCTTTAAATCCACTAGAGAGATTTTCTACCAACTCAAATCAAAGCATCTCAGCTAAACCAGTTGGGAAAAAAGACTTCAAAATTGTGCCTACACTCAAAGAGTTAAAAGTAGCTATAGTTGAGTCAAAAAAGCCTGTTATGGTTGACTTTTATGCTGATTGGTGTGTTAGTTGTGTTAAGCTAAAGAACTACACATTTTCAGATTTAGATGTCAAGAAGAAACTACAAGAGTTTACACTCATTAAGATTGATGTGACTAAAAATAGTGATGATGATAAAGAGTTGTTAAAAGAGTTTGGGCTTTTTGGACCACCTGCAATTCTATTTTTCGAAGATATACAGGAGATAAAAAACAGAAGAGTGGTAGGTTTTAAAAATGCAAAAGAGTTTCTAGAGCATCTTGAGAGCTTTTTCTAAATCCTCTTTAGTATCTATACCAAAACTCTCACTCTCTACTCTTA
>CAZLXQ010000148.1:0-1955 GCA_964563675.1 uncultured Sulfurospirillum sp. | reverse complement strand
AACATTTAAATAGGACAATAAGAGTATTTTATTAAGTAGAGCTTATAAAGTCACTGATAAATTTGTATCTTTTGAGCATTTAAAGCAAACTCTCTTATGTGTTTTGCTTTTTTAGTATCTTTAGATTTACACCTTGCGAGATATAAGCATCTTCGATGGCGTTAATGGCAGCAATTGTATGAGTTGTATTACATATACCGCAAACTCGTGGAGCTATGATGAGAGCATCTAAAAAAGGTCTCTTTTCCAATATCTTTTCAATTCCACGAAAATTTAAAAACTTTATTTTTGCATATTTGATTTTTTTCTTTTCCCACTCAAGCTCCAATACAGCTTCACCCTCAATTCTTTGAAGTATCTCTTTAGTTATTTTCATCGTATTGTCTCTTTTCTAATCTTTTTATCTTAAAGCCCTTAGCGACACCCGCCAAAGTATAGTATGCCCTCTTGCTCACTTCAAATGGCGCAGCTAGTAGTGACATATGTTTTTGTGTTTCATGTAGAGTTTTTTTAGGAAAATCAAACTCCGTACATCCAAAACATGCAGAACCCACTCTAGTCTTGCTACTGACTGAATTCCATAAGATCTTATTACAATTCGCATGTGTTACGGGACCTTGACAGCCATGAACATAAAAAAGACAACCCTCTTTTTCTCCATAAGTTTTACAATCCACCTTCCACTCAAAATACTTATTTCTTAAACAGCCCTGATGAACAAGATAAGAATAAACCTCTTTTGGTCTTTTAAATTCATCTAAGGCCATTTTGTCACCCAAGTGCAACTTTAAGAGAGTTTCAACAAAGCATCTTGGATGCATGGGGCATCCTGAAATATTGACTACTTTTGAGTTATGATTCCAAAAACCACCCTTTTGTTTTTCATTAAACAGTGCTCCAAAAATCTGCTTTTCATCTTTAAGTCTAAAGATACCACCATAACTAGCACAACTTCCCGCACAAATGATATATTTTGCTTTTAAAGATAACTTATCTACAAGATACTTGAACGAATAACCAAATCTACTCAATATCTCTTCATTTTTACTAAATGCACCTTCAATAACCAGAAAATCAATCTCCATATTTTTCTCAAAAATCTCATCTATGCTGTATTTGGTCTTTACTTGAGGGTGATGCAGTATCTCAAAGGACTTTGAAAATATATCGATACTAGGATAGTTAAAAAAGAGTGGGTATTACCGTTGCATGTAAGACCTTGTATCCACACGATTGATGACCTCTTAAGAGTCTTCATAGGTCTTCAAGGCTCTATATATATTATTTGATACATCGTCAACAAAAAAAGATAAATCTTCCTCAAGTATATTTTCTCCATTTAAAAATACAAAGCCGCTAAGGTAGCCTATAAAAAGACCAAAAGCAGAAAAAAAGTTTTGGTTTCTGAGTTCTCCTTTTCTGACACCTTCTTCAAAAAATATCATTATTTCAGTAACAAAAGGTGCAACACATGACATTTCTTCGCAACCATCTTGAAAAATCTCTTTATTTGACAAATATACTCTTAAAAAATAGTCTAAGTATTGGGGTTGCTCCATGGCTAGCTTAAAATATAGTTCTACAATTTTTTTTATTTTTTTTTGTGAACTACACTCTGAATCATTTACACTTCGTATTAGCTCACCCACTTTGCTTGATGAGTATCGAATCAACTCATGAGCTAATGCTTTTTTTGAGGGAAAATAGTTATAAAAATTTCCAACACTCATATTCATCTCTCTAGCGATATCTGGCATAGTTGTAGAGTAAAAGCCATTTTTTGAAAACAACGATAATGACACTTCCAAAATAAGTTCTATTTTTTTTAATTTTTTATCCACTACTACCTCCTAAACTAACTAGCATAGCCATATCATACTTATATAGTATGCTTGAAAGTATTATAGCATTAACTGTCCATTTACTCAAAGTCTTTATACTATACATATAAAAAC
>CAZLXQ010000147.1:0-1967 GCA_964563675.1 uncultured Sulfurospirillum sp. | reverse complement strand
AAACAACCTACAGAAGCTCCTGCTTCGTGCTTCAGTCGCGAGGAATTTTTCAGGGGCTTTGCTCCTGAAAAAGGGGACAGTAAAACAAAAAAGGTAGATAATGATTCTTGATAATATAATTGGTTTTTTCTCAAATGATATGAGTATTGATTTAGGAACTGCAAATACTTTAGTATTGCTAAGAGGCAAGGGCGTTATCATCAATGAGCCATCAGTTGTAGCAGTTAAAAGAGACAAGTATGGAAGAGAGAAAGTTTTAGCTGTTGGGGCAGAAGCAAAAAAGATGATTGGTAAGACTCCAGGAAACATAGAGGCTATTCGTCCCATGAAAGATGGTGTAATTGCTGATTTTGATATGACTGAAAAGATGATAAGATACTTTATAGAGACTGCTCACAAAAGAAAGAGTTTTTTAAGACCAAGAATTATCATCTGTGTGCCTTATGGGCTTACTCAAGTAGAGAGAAAAGCAGTAAGAGAGTCAGCTATGAGTGCGGGGGCTAGGGAAGTATTTTTGATTGAAGAGCCTATGGCCGCCGCTATTGGGGCTGGGCTGCCTGTGAGAGACCCTAAGGGTAGTTTGGTTGTAGATATTGGTGGAGGAACAACAGAGATTGGGGTAGTTTCGCTCGGAGGTCTTGTTATTTGTAAATCCATAAGGACTGCAGGCGATAAGATGGATCTTGCGATCATTGAACATGTAAAGAGAAAGTACAATCTACTCATAGGCGAGAGAACAGGGGAAGAGATAAAGATAGAAATAGGAACAGCAACCTTAATGGAAGAGCCACTAAGTATGATGGTAAAAGGTCGCGACCAAGTTAGTGGACTACTAAGCAGGATTGAACTTACGAGTGAAGATGTAAGAGATGCTATGAAGGAGCCTCTTAGAGAGATAGTGGATGCTCTAAGAGATGTTCTTGAGGTTATGCCTCCTGATTTAGCTGGTGATATTGTTGAGAACGGAGTTATCATGACCGGTGGCGGGGCTTTAATTCGTGGTATTGACAAGTATCTTTCTGATATAGTAAAGTTGCCAGTGTTTGTAGCAGATGAGCCTCTTTTAGCGGTTGCTAGAGGTACGGGAAAAGTTCTTGAAGAGATAGGATTGCTACAACAATTATCAAATGAGTAAATTAAAATTCCTTTTTTTAATACTACTTTTTGTTACTATATCTTTGAAGTACGGAGGTGATATACGAGGAATTTTTATACAAAACACCAATATAGTTATCTCATCTTATATAGATTTAAAAACAACTATTAAACACAGAGTGAGTGAGCATTTTTATCAACAAGAGCAGATACAAGAGCTTAGAGTAGCAAAAAGAGATTTAGAGAGCTCAGCAGAGCTTTTAAGTGCATTTGAGACAAAGCTAAATGACATACTAAAAATTCACAACATAGAGGAGTATGACCCTAGAGTTAGATTAGTCCGTTCTATCGCATATGTAAATCTAAATAACCCTCACAGAGTCTGGATAGACTATGCAGAGTTTAACACTTCTCGCATATATGGACTTTTAGATAGAGGAAATAGTGCGGGGATAGTAGTGGAGCATGATGGAAGTCCTATGGCTTTGCTCTTAGGGGATCCAAAATCCATATTTTCTGTTTTTGTAGGAGAAGAGAGAATCCCAGGTGTTGTTAAGGGTGGTAAAAACAGGGTACATGTAAGATATATACCACTATGGATGAATCCAAAAGTAGGAGATGAAGTTGTTACAAGTGGACTAGATGGTATCTTTTTTGGGGGAGTTAGAGTTGGGGTTGTTGTAGAGGTTATAAAAGAGGAGCTTTCAATAACAGCAGTTTTAAGACCATTTAGCAGGAGAAGTGTGCCATCATACTATCATATCATAGAGCAAAATTGAGCTCAAAGCCAATCTTGGGTTTGAGTTGAATTTTATATAGGAAAAAAGATGCCAAAAAGAGAAGATATAAAGACTATTTTATTGATAGGTTCG
>CAZLXQ010000146.1:0-1998 GCA_964563675.1 uncultured Sulfurospirillum sp. | reverse complement strand
AAAATATCTCAACCTCACTGCACTCCTCTACATGTCTATCAATAATATGAGTCTCGATAGAAAAACTGCCATCAGTACTAGCTTTCACACCTATAAATGAAGCAGAGTTATATATCTTATCTTGAATCTTTGTTCTTGAAGCATATACTCCCTCGCTAGGTAGTAAGTAATCTTTTACTACAATATTGATTGTAGGATAGAGCTCCTTTTTCCCTAATCCCTGCCCTGCTATAACACTCCCAACTACAGAGTACTCTCTTCCAAGAAATCTATTTGCTCTATCTATGTTTGAGCTCAAAAGATACTCTCTTATAACTGAAGAGTGTACAGAAACCCCTTTAAGAAAAAACTCCTCTACAACCTCTACTTTTCCATCAAAAAATTCTATCAAATCCTGAATACCACAAGAACGATTTTTGCCAAATACAAAATCATACCCAACCACAATCTTTTTTAAATTTGAAAACTCTTTCTTAAGTAGTTCTATAAACTCTTCACCACTTAAATCTTTTATTTTAGAAAAATGATAGAATAGGCAAGGGTATTTTGAGTATTCAATGCGTTTTAGACTAGGGGTTAGGTTAGCATAATCTCTTTCAATCACAAACAGTGCTCCATTTTCGCCAAGCCTGTCTATGAGTTGCATGTGTGCTACATGGACGCCATCAAAACCACCAATAGCGATGGTATCTATACTATCTTTTATCAAAGCAGTAAAAAGTCTCTTCATTTCCCTCTTTTCCTTTAAGTATAGAGTTTTGAGTTTTGAGTAGCCTCCAACTAAAACTAAAACAGCTTGCCATAAATCTATCTTTTGCTTTTTGTATAGCAAACTGATCTTTAACAACCCCTTTTGTTGTTCTTTTTACACCAATGCCAACTTCAAACTGAGGCTTAAATAGTATCAAAATCTTATCACTTGATAATCTATCTATATCTTTTAAAATCTGTTCAACCGCTATAAAAGAGACATCACATGTAACCAAGTCAAACTCTACATCACTTTCAAACTTTCGTATATCAGTTTGCTCATAAAGCTTGATTCGCTTGTCATCTTTTAAACTTACATGTAACTGTTTATTTCCAACATCTACTCCAGTTACATAAAAAGCCCCTTTTTCAAGCAAAACCTCGATAAAACCACCTGTACTACTACCAATATCAAGACAATTTAGGCCCTCAACATCAAGCTCTCTAAACTCCTGCAAAAAACCCTTTAGCTTCTCCCCTGCTCGACTTACATAGTGTACTTTTTCCTCTACTTCTACCTTATTGCTAGCGTTAACTTTAAAAGAGGCTTTTGTTGCAACAGCACCATCAACAAAAACTTCACGATTTTTTATCATCTCGCCTGCTCTATTGCGACTCTGTGCAAATCCATTTTTAAATAGGTACAAATCTATTCTCAAAGTATAGCCCTCATCTGCTCTTCACTTAAAGTATCAACACCCAAATCAATAGCCTTGTCATACTTGCTACCAGCATCCTCACCATACACAACAAAATCTGTCTTTTTTGATACACTTCCAGTCACTTTTGCACCATGCTTTTCAAGAAGTTTTTTTATCTCCCCTCTGTTTTGACTCATAGCACCAGTCACAACAATAACTTTTCCACTAAAAATAGACTCAAAAGTTTTCTCTTTCTCTAGCTCTTTTGGCTGAACTACCTCTTGTAAATCGACCACTTTTTCATAATTTACATGCAAAAACTCCTCCAAGCTCTCGCTCATCTCACCTCCAAAGCCATCGAGTTGCTCTATCTCCTTAGCTTTTTTATCAACCCACTCAAAACCATACTCCAAAGCAAGAACTTTTGCAGCAACTTCCCCTATATGCTCTATACCCAATCCATATATAAATCTATCTAAATTAACACCTCTGCTACTCTCTATTGCATTTAAAAGTTTAACTGTTTTTTTCTCTTTAAACCCCTCAAGCCCTAAAAGCTCCTCTACATGTAAAGAGTACAAATCCTCTACACTCTTTATCAACCCCT
>CAZLXQ010000145.1:0-2005 GCA_964563675.1 uncultured Sulfurospirillum sp. | reverse complement strand
CCCTTAGTAGTATCAACTCTTATAGTTGTCCCCTCAAGCACATGAAAAGGAACTTGAACTACTGCTCCACTCTCTAGTGTTGCTGGTTTTTTTCCGCCTTGTGAGTCTCCTTTGAAGTTTGGTGGAGTCTCTACTATCTTGAGCTCTACCACTGCTGGAGCATCAACTCCTATCGGTTTTGAATTATGAAAAAGCATATCTACAGCCATGCCATCGATAATCCACTTAGCAGCATCGCCAACTCGATCATGAGTTAAGCCAATCTGATCATAAGTAACCGTATCCATAAACTGCATCATCTCTCCATCATCATAAAGATACTGCATTGTCTTATCTTCAAGGTCAGGTTTCTCACACTTGTCGCCTGCATGAAAAGTTTTCTCTATCACTTTACCATTTGCATAAGACTTTATCTTACATCTCACGAATGCCGCCCCTTTCCCTGGTTTTACATGCTGATACTCCACTATCTTATATGGTACACCATTTAACTCTATCTTAAGACCTTTTTTAAGGTCGCTCATCCCTATCGTGGCCATAATTGCTCCTAAATTTTTAGGTGATTATAGCAGATTTTATATTATAAATTAATTTATACGGTATTATGTATAATATATCTAGTTTAGCTACTAGTACTGACATTTTATAATATATTATATAAGCTTTAATTGGTTTATTATAGTTTTTAACTTATATCTAATATGTTTTTAGGGATATTATATAATAAATTTATGCATTATAAAAAGATAAGCTTAGAGCTACTTAGACTCTTTTATAGCCTTAGTACTATCCATAAGAACAGGAATAAACACAAGAGACACTATCACAGCAGCCACAGTGCCAAATATCAAAGCAACGCCAAGACCGCCAAAAATAGGGTCTGCTACAAGCATAGCCGAAGCTAATAAAATAGTAATAGCAGTTAAGAAGATAGGCTTTGCACGAGTTGCTGTTGAGATAGCAATAGCTCGTTTTTTATTGATATTTTTCTCCTCTATCAAAGAGATCGTAAAATCAATAAGTAAAAGAGAGTTTCTCGAGCTAATTCCCATTAAAGCTATAAATCCTATCAAAGAAGTAGCAGTTAAGAAGAATGTCTCATAGGTAAACATATCTACTATCCAGTGTCCAACTATAACACCTATGATTGAGAGAAAACTTCCCAAAAGCACAATACCACTCAAGGCAAAACTCTTGTAATAGACAACCATCAATAGAAAGATTATAACGAGTGCTGCGATGAATGCGGCACCTAAATCTCTAAAGGTGTCCATGCTTACTTTCATCTCACCCTCCCATGCTAGGTAAAACTTCTCTTGTGTCTTTTTATCTATAAGTTGAAGATTAAATAAAGAGCCGCTTGAGACTTCAAAGTCAGATGATAGACTCTGCTTTATCTTGCTTCTTGCTTCTAGTAGCGGATAGACTTGTGAGACCATATCAGTCTCAGCTGTTATGGTTGCTACTCTTTGAAGATTTTTTGACATTATTGCTGGCTTTGATTTGGTTAACTTAATCTCTATAAGCTCACTAAGAGGTACCATAAGACCGTGTCTACTCATCAGCTTTAGGGATGCTAGTTTTCTTTCTAAAGCAATTTTACTAAAACTATCAAGACTTTTGCTCTCCTTAGATAGGATTAAAAATAGAGGTATCTGCTTTGGCGATTTTTCACTATTTTTCACTGCAATTTCAGCTCCCTCAAAAGCAAGATACAAAACCTCATTGACCTGTTTTATACTAAGACCTGCACGAATAATCTTCTTTTTGTCAATACTAAGCTCAAACTTCTCATATACATCATCTTCGAGCGTATCTACATCAACCAATCCATCAGTCTCTTTAAGAATATTTTTAACTTTTCCTACAAGACTAGTTAAGCTAGCCCCATCTTCACCATACAACTCAACAACAACAGCCGCAAGCGTTGGAGGACCAGCAGGTTCCTCTATCATCCTTATGCTCGCTCCTTGTTTTATAGACTCACAGCTTGACTGTAAAGTTG
>CAZLXQ010000144.1:0-2011 GCA_964563675.1 uncultured Sulfurospirillum sp. | reverse complement strand
TGTAGCGCTCTTTTTTATCCTCTTTTGAGGTAAAAACTACATTGCACCCACAGAAATAACAGGAGCTTCTACAAAATGGAAGATGAAAATAGAGAGATAACTTTCTGCTCTTGTCTTGACTTTTCAATATATCTATATATGTCTGCTCTGTAAAGCTCTCACTAAACTCTGGTGCAGTTGGATAACTAGTATATCTAGGACCTGGTTTTGAGTATTTTGTAAACTTTACGAAGTCAAGATTATCTACCTTGTTACTTCTTGTTTTGATGTTATGCATCGATTTGTAAATCTTTTAGGCTTATGAAAAGATTTGGATGTTTTTGCTTTATTTTATTTATCAGATGTTCTAAATCTACACTTATCACTTTTGTATCTTTATTCTCTTTTGCTGCTATATTTTTTACCTCGTCCATAGCAACCGACCAGACATCTTGAAAGTCTATTGGTATGTTTTGCCAGATACTTTTCTCTAGTTTTAGATTGAAGTTTTCCTCTTGAACTGTTTTTAAATTATCAATAATCTTATTGATAGATTCTATTGATATCATAGTGTGAAGTTTTTTATCTTCATCTACTATAAGCCAAGGTTCATTTGCACTCCAACTTCCGCTCTTTAGATTTAATTTTTTTACTTCAGGATTGTCAGTTTTTTCAATCTCAACTACTGTTTTATCCTCATCTGGACTTATCTCATTTGATATTTTATCAATCATGTCAAGTACTGTTAACTGTGCAAGGTTAGCCATCTTCTCTCCTTTTCATATCAAGCCAAACCATCAAGCCTTTTTGTGCATGAAGTCTGTTTTCTGCCTCATCAAAAATAGTCTGCGAATGCTCCTCAAACACCTCTTCACTAACCTCATACCCTCTATAAGCAGGCAAGCAGTGTAAAAAAATAGCATCATCTTTGGCTAGGCTCATCATGTTTTTATCTATCATGTAGCCTTTGAAAGCTTCTAGTCTTGCTTCTTTCTCATCCTCTTGCCCCATAGAGACCCAAGTATCAGTCGTAACAACATCACACCCTTTTACTGCCTCACCTGAACTGTTATAGTAGCCAATAACTCCGCCACTTTTCTCACAAAGCATCTTCGCATCATCTATCACCTCTTGAAGTGGCTCAAATCCTTTAGGTGTTGCAACCCTAAGCTCAAACCCAAGCTTACTAGCTAGCATCATCCAAGAGTGAGCCATGTTGTTTCCGTCACCCACATAGGCTACTATTGGACTTTTATCTTTTGTGTACTCTGTCATGGTAAGATAATCTGCTAGTAGCTGTATAGGATGATACTTGTCAGTAAGCCCATTTATAACTGGTACTTTAGAGTATCTAGCAAACTCATCCAAACTATCCTGAGAAAAGGTGCGAATCATAACCATATCAACCATACGACTGATAACTCTAGCGGAGTCTTTCATGGGCTCTCCTCGACCAAGTTGTAAGTCATTTGAAGATAAAAACAGCCCTTGACCGCCAAGCTGATGAATACCTACTTCAAAACTAACTCTTGTTCTTGTGCTACTCTTTTCAAAAAGCATTCCTAGTGATTGTTGTTGCAGGTATGGAATATAGTTTTTTACTTTTGCCTCTTTTTTTATCTTAAGAGCAAGCTCAATAATCTCTAAAATCTCCTCTTTTGTAAAATCATACAATGATAAACAGTGCCGCACAACTAATCCTTCTTTTTTAAAATCTCCGCTACCTCTTTTGCATGGTAGCTTATGATGATGTCTGCTCCCGCTCTTTTAAAAGCTATCATAGTCTCCATCATAACCCTATCATAGTCAATAACTCCTGCCGCTGCTTTTAGCATCGCATACTCTCCACTTACATTGTAAACAGCCACTGGAGATGAAGTTGCATCTTTTATCTCTCTTACTATATCAAGATATACAAGTGCTGGCTTAACCATAAGTATATCGGCTCCTTGAAGCTCATCTTCGATAGACTCTGCAATCGCTTCTCGTCTGTTGGCTGGGTCCATCTGGTAGCTTCTTCTATCTCCAAAAC
>CAZLXQ010000143.1:0-2028 GCA_964563675.1 uncultured Sulfurospirillum sp. | reverse complement strand
AGCCAGTTTGGAACATAACTATGGCAAGTGATGAAGTCAAAGATAAGCTTGAAGGCAAGATGTAACTAAATCGTAATATAGTTTTTTTATAATTCTTTTAGATTTTATTATAAAAGGATTTGACGATGAAAAAACAGTTTTTAACTCTCGGGGCTTGCACACTTTTTAGCTCGTTGCTTTTGGCTTCTAGCGGTACTTTGTCTATGGAAAAGATTGCTAGCTATCAAACTGGTATCAAGGGCGGGTCTGAGATAGTAGCGTTTGATAAAAAATCAAACAAGATGTTCACGACAAATGGCAAGAAAAACATGATTGATATTTTGAGTCTAGATTATAGTAGTGTATCGAAAACTACAAATCTTGAAAAAGTATCTTCTATAGACCTTTCATCTTATGGCGATGGTGTCAATTCTGTCGCTGTTTTTGCTAATCTTGTAGCAGTTGCGGTTGAAAAAGTATCTGTTAGAGATGGCTCAAAACAAAGAAGAGGCTCAATCGTGCTGTTTGATACAGACGGAAACTTTTTAAAAAGCATAAAAGTAGGATACCTACCTGATATGGTAACTTTTAGCACCAACGGAACACTTATTCTTGTAGCAAACGAAGGGCAACCAAACGACGACTACTCTTATGACCCAAAAGGCTCGATTGGGATTATAGATACTCTAAACAACTTCTCATATACTGATTTGACTTTTGATGGAATCCATATCCCAAAAGGCGTTATACTAAAAGATGGAGTTGATGCTTTTTTTGACCTAGAGCCTGAGTATATCACGGTTCAAGGCGATAGAGCTTATGTTAGCCTCCAAGAAAACAACGCAATTGCAATCGTTGATTTATCTAAGAAAAAGATACTTTCAGTCGTGCCATTAGGATTTAAAGACCACTCAAAAGCACAAAATTCTATAGATATAGAAGAAGAGGGGAAGATACTTATGAAGACTTATAAAAATCTTTATGGTATGTATCAGCCAGATACTATCGACTCGTATAGAGCTGGTTATAAAACATACTTGGTTACTGCAAACGAGGGCGATGGAAGAGAGTATGGCGACTATGAAAATGAGACAAAAATCAAAAAACTAGATTTAGTTGATGAACTAGTATCGGTATATAAAGATGAAAATGACCTCAAGATAAACAATGAGCTAGGCAAAAATTCTAAGGGAAAATATGAGAGATTATACACTTTTGGAGCGAGGAGCTTTTCGATTTGGGATGAAAATGCTGCTTTAGTTTTTGATAGCAAGAACGAGCTAGCAAAACTAGCTGCAAAGCTTGAGCCAGAGCTTTTTAACCACAGCAAAGGCAAGATGGACGGCAGAAGTGGCAACAAAGGAGTTGAGCCTGAAGCTTTGGCTATCGGTAAAGTAGATGGCGAGACTTACGCTTTTGTTGGACTTGAGAGACAAAGTGCGATTGTTGTTTACAATATCTCAAACCCAAAAGATGCAAAGTTTGTTAAGTACCTAAACACAAAAGATGAAGATATATCCCCAGAGGGCATGAAGTTTGTCAGCAAAAAAGATAGCCCAACTGCTGAGGCTTTGTTGCTAGTTGCATTTGAGATTAGTGGTTCGACTTCTGTTTACGAGATAAAGTAATAATTACGCTATAATTCCCCCTTTAATTTCAAAGGGGAATTGTGTCATTTACAAAACTAGGCTTATCAAAGCCGCTACTAAGAGCCATCGAAGAGCAAGGTTATAGCAACCCAACTCCAGTTCAGGCTCAAGCAATACCGATTATACTTTCAAGAAAAGATGTCTTAGTTGGAGCTCAAACAGGTACTGGCAAAACTGCTGGATTTACTCTGCCTCTCCTTGAGAGGCTAAGCGAACATGCCCAATCAAAAGGCAAAAGCCCAGTAAGAGCTCTCATACTAACTCCTACAAGAGAGCTAGCAACTCAAGTCCACGAGAGTGTAAAAACTTACGGTAAATATCTGCCATATAAATCAACCGTGATTTTTGGCGGAGTTGGTATAAACCCACAGATAGGGGATTTTAGAAGAGGGGTAGATAT
>CAZLXQ010000142.1:0-2072 GCA_964563675.1 uncultured Sulfurospirillum sp. | reverse complement strand
AACATTGTCCTGTTGATATCAAGTACTTTATTTGCATTAGTAACATTATAGTCTGCTGTAAAGCTTCCACTCCAATCTTCGGCTTTTAAGGTCAAATTATAATCTTTTGCAGAAGTTAAAAGCTCTATATTGCCTGTACTTCCAGAGCTTAAAGTAAACTTTCTTGGTCTTATTGCAAAGCCATCACTGCTAAAAGTAGATAGCTCTGTTAAATTATTATCACAAGATACATTTCCATCTGCTCTTCTTATAACATTACCATTTGCGTTGATTGGTAGAGTAGCAACTTCGTAAATGGTCTTACCGCCCAAAAAGTTCAAAGCATTACCACAAAAACTAAACTGAACACGAGCATGACTTGCCGCTTTTGTGCTATTGAACTCAGAAGTTATGCTAGCAGTGCTTGACACATTAAAATCTCGCCAATCAGTAAGCTTCCTAGAGTTTTCTCTGTCATACAGTCTATATTGAATTATCGTATTTTCTATACTCTCTAAGGCATTATTGTCGGCATTTATACTAGCAATAGTTAGATTAAAATCTCTACCCACTATCTTTGTAGATATGTTTCTGTCACTAATGCCTCTAAGAAGAGTATCATCCCATGCATCAAAACGACCCAGTGGTGGATTTATCACTTCATATGCACGACATACTCCTCTAACTTTTAAATTATCTATTTCGTGGTTATTGCATCCGCCACCAGTTCCTGAAGTGAGGGCAAGACGCAAAAACTCTGGTGCTGGTGCTTGACTGTACTGGGACTCCTTGGCATTAAATGTAGGGATGATGTTATAAAATCCACTTCCTTCATCTCTATATAAAGATATCAAGATTTTACTAGAATCTCTAGAGTCTATTCTTAGTCGATACTTGTCACCTGGGGAGGCTGGAGAGCGTTTTTTAGTTGCTACTGGCTGGATACCAAGTGCACTTTTTAGATACTTATATCCTTCTCTTCTTGTTTGTCCCGACAGCTCTCCACTCGAACCTCTTATGGTTATATTGTTTGGATGGAAGCCTGGACCTCCTACTCTTCCTTCGTTTGGATTTGAAAAGTTTCCATACTCATCTATACCTAAGCCTAACCAACCCTGTTCAAATCCATCAATACCAGTTCTTTGAGCATACCCCATAGAGCCTCCAAATCCACCTGGTTGAGGGGAATCTCCTACTTTTGAATCAAATAAAACCATTACTATGCCATCTGCACCATAATTTCCAAGTCCTCCACCATGGGTTTCACTTTGACCAGCTTCACATCCACCATAGGCAAACTGATCAAACTCAAGAACAATCAAATTGTTTTTAGCACTAAATTCATAATCCTTAGTAACAGCAGTAGATAAATTCTTTTGTCGATCTGTCAGTCTTAGCCTATCGTTAACCAGATGAGGGATAAATCCTCCAAGGCTATGCAGTAGCCTCCATTTATCATCAAGTGCTGTATCGAAGTCATCTTGAAAGCATATAGGTACATCATCAATATTTTGTGCATTTATGATTAATTGTGTAGTGTGCTGAACTCCTAAGGATACAAGATTTAAAGGGAGAGGATTTGTAAGTCTTGCATTGAAAGTTTCACTAAGTTCTATTAGCTCATCTCTTAGTATGGTTGTGCTTACAGATACACTTGAAGAACCAGCAGGAATAGTTAAAGTAGCACTATAATCTGTGTAGTCTATCCCACTTAAAGCACTAAAATCACCAAGAGGAGAGTCTTCAAATGTTTCATATTGAACAGTTATATCATAGTCTACTACTCTATCTAGTGTAACTGTCACGGTATGGTAGATTTTATACGCAACACCACCGTCTATAGCGGGTTCATCAAAACTATATGAGGAGTTTGAAAACTGTATCAAAGGAGGACAAACACCCCAACCACTATCATCTATACTATCATGCCAGTGAAATTTAGAACCATTTCCGATAGTTATATCTCCACCAGAAGATATAGCTCCTCGAACATGTGTTGGACTTCCTAGAGTTGTATCTTCTTCAACATAGACAAGAGCATTTAGTGTAGTTCCTCCTCCACCTGTATCTAAATCGCCATTGATAAACATGAT
>CAZLXQ010000141.1:0-2117 GCA_964563675.1 uncultured Sulfurospirillum sp. | reverse complement strand
GCAAAGAAGTAGAAAAGCATGTCATCATAAACCGCCTAAAGCCAGAGATGGTAGAGGCTGGCAATATGTTAAGTACCGAAGATGTTCTTAGTATACTTGCACTTCCGCTTATAGGCGTTATTCCTGATGATGAAGATATAATCGGCTCAACCAACACAGGAGAGCCTATCATAAACAAAGAGAAATCACTCTCGGCTGAGGCTTACAAAAGAGTGGCAAAAAGGATACTTGGTGAAGAGGTTGAATTTTTGGACTTGAAGCCTAAAAAGGGGTTGTTCGGTGCTATAAAAGGGATTTTTAGATGAGTTTTTTAAGTAACCTTTTTAGGAAAAAAAAGAAGAGTAGTGCTAGTGTTGCAAAAGATAGACTTACTATCATGCTAGCTCACGAGAGAGTTGATTGTAAGTTGCCATATCTTAATGATTTGAGAAATGATATTTTGGAGGTCATAAAGAAGTATACTTCTGTTGAAGATGTGAAGATAAGCTCACAAAATAACCAAAATATAGATATGCTTGAGATTGAGATAGTGCTTGGCAAAAAGTAGAAGAAAAAAGAGAAAATCTAAAAAAATTAGAAAAAAAAGCAGACTCTTTTCTGTAAAAAAGATTTTATTTGTCTTGCTAGCTTGTTTTAGTGCATTTGCTATTGTCTATGCGGTTAATCACTTCTCATCTATAGAGGAAGAAAAAGTTGATGAAAAATCTACAGAAATTCTAATGAACAAGATGAAGAAGATGCTTGATGATGAGAAAAAAAGGCTCGAAGCTCCTACTATACAAAAGAGCCTAAAAGAGCCTAAAAAACTCCCTCCTATAGTTAGTGTGAAGCAAGATAGCAAAAAGAGTATCATAAAACAGGATAAAAAGAGAAAAGAGCTTTTGAGTTATGAAAAAAGAGTTGATACTATACACCCTAGTAAACCTAGGCTTGCTATAGTTATAGATGATGTTGCTTTTGCTCACCAGACAAGACTTATCAAAAAGATTCCCTTTAGGATTACACCATCATTTTTTCCTCCTTCGAAAAACTATCCAAATACTGTAGAGCTTTCAAAGGATTTTAATTTTGCTATGGTCCATCTTCCCGTAGAGGCTTTTAATCATAAAAGACCTGAGCCACAAACTCTTAGAGTTGGCGATACTGCTGATGTGATTAGGGATAGAGTAAGAGAGGTTAAAAAATGGTTTCCGCATATCTCATACTATAACAGCCATACAGGTAGTAAGTTTACATCAGATTATAAGTCCATGGATAAGCTTATAAAGATTTTAAAAGATGAAAATATCTATTTTTTAGACAGCAGAACTATAGCTAACACAAAGGCTCCAAAGGTTGCAAAAAAACATGGCTTAAAGCTCTATACAAGAGATGTGTTTTTAGATAATTCTACCCAAAAGAGACTGATAAGAGAGCAGTTAAAAAAAGCCGTGGATATAGCGAAAAAAAGAGGTTATGCAGTTGCTATAGGGCATCCTCATAAAAACACATTGAGTGTATTGATGAATGCTCAAGACCTACTTGAGGGTGTTGAAGTGGTCTATCTTAAAGATCTCAAGTGATAAAAGAGGTTCAGTTTCACATAGAGGAGCTTGAATCTATGAAAAAATACCCAAAAGAGCTCTTTTATGTTGGCAGTTTAGAGCTTCTTAAGAGAGATAAAGTCTCCATCATAGGAACACGAAGACCCTCTTTATATACTAAACTTCAAACAGCCACTATCTCAGCAAAACTCTCCAAAAGAGGGGTTTGTATTGTGAGTGGCAGTGCTATGGGGGTTGATGCAGTGGCACATAAAAATGCTGGAGCAAACAACACGATAGCTGTTATGGCAAACGGACTTGACATAAGATACCCAAGCATAAATAAATCAATCATAAAAAACATAGAAGAAGAGGGTTTAGTTCTATCCCAATTTGAAGAGGGATTTCGTGCGACTCCTTGGAGTTTTGTAGTCCGCAATGAGATAGTTGTATCTTTAGGAGATATACTCATAGTAACTGAAGCTGATTTGAAAAGCGGAAGTATGAGAAGTGTTGATTATGCTTTGAAGATGAAAAAAAAGATATTTGTTTTGCCTCATAGGATTGGAGAGAGTGAGGGGACTAACTATCTTT
>CAZLXQ010000140.1:0-2197 GCA_964563675.1 uncultured Sulfurospirillum sp. | reverse complement strand
AAACTTTTTACAGATTATCGCATTGCTGAGTGCTTATACGCAAAAAGAGTTGGGGTTTATGTGCGAAAGTTCTCTATAGCTTTCTCTATAGCTTTTAGCAGGATATCTATCTCGCTCTTCGTATGGGTAAAGTGTATACTTACTCTTAACCAGCCCGGCTTTTCATTAAAATCTTGCCCATCTTCTAGCTCTAGTAGGTCATGCCCGTAAGGTCCTGCACAGCTACACCCCGCTCTTGTTTGTATGTTAAACTCATCTGAGAGATACTGCGACATATCATAGGGGTTTATTTCCATAAAATTGAGTGAAAAGATAGGAAGCTTCTCTTGCTTGAAGCTACAATACAACTTTACTCCCCCTAGCTTTTTAAGCCTTGAGCCAAAATACAACTTTAGCTCTTTCTCTTTAGTTTTGATAAGCTCTAAGCCTATCTCATTTCTAAGATTATAAGCCAAAGAAGCTCTTATAAACTGTATTATTGCTGGTGTTCCTGCATCCTCTTTTAGTTCAAAATCATCTAAAAAATGGTGAGATTTTCGTGAAACATAAGCGACCGTTCCACCGCCTGCAAAAGTAGGCTTATCTTCACAACACAGACTCTTTTTTATCACTAAAAGTCCACAACTTCCAACTCCACCCAAAAGCTTATGGGGCGATAAAAAAAGTGCATCATAATAGTTACAGTCTATATTCATATATGGTGAAGCCGCTGCCGCATCTAAGCAAAGTATGCCCCCATATCTCTTTATCATCTCATATATGGCTCTATAATCGCTTAAAACCCCTGTTACATTTGAAGCCACTGAGAATGAAGCTATAATCTCTCTATCACTACAAGCCTTTAGTTTTTTCTCTAAGTAGTCTAGGTCTATACAGTACTGCTTATCAAGTGGTATTCTTACTACTTCACATAGACCTTCACGAAAGCTTATCTCGTTTGAGTGGTGCTCATAGGGTCCGATCAAAACCAAGGGTATATCTTTTGGTTCAACTCTATATCTTTGCTTCGTTTTTGGCGGTATGTAGATACCCATAAGCTCTTGAAACCTCTTTATGGCTCCTGTTGCTCCTGTGCCAACTGGAAGAAGATAGAAACTATTATCAATCTGGAGTGCCTGTTTCAAATCAGCTCTAGCTTTTTCATACAACCTACTGGTGGTTACTGCATTTGATGATACTTCTGAGTGGGTGTTGGCATATGTTTTTAGTATCTCTAAAATCCTCTTTTCTATAGGAGCATAAGCCTGTCCTGAAGCTGTATAGTCAAAATAGAGTATGCTCTTTTTTGATATGATACCCTCTCTAATTTTTCTCAATCTTTTAAAAACCTCTCTAGTGAATTTTCAATTTTAACTATCGCTGTAGTCGCTTTTTCATAGTAAACTTCATCAAAAATATTATCATTTATGAGTATATTTGACTCTAAGTTATTCAAAATCTTATAGCTTGCATATTGACTAATCATATCTACATTTATAACTGCCCCACTCGTACCAATGCAGACAAAAACCTCACAGTTATCTAGCTCCCTATAAAGATCTTCATATTTTGGTGCCGACTCTCCAAAAAACACCACATTTGGTCTTAGGCTACCTCTACATGTAGGGCAAGTTCTCTCTCTTGGCTGCTCCTCATAAGCTATATCCTCTTCAAAACTACACTCTTCGCACCTTATCTCTCTTAAAAAACCGTGAAGATGGAGTATGTCGCTACATCCTGCTCTTTCAAACATATCATCTACATTTTGAGTAATAACTGTGATTTTGTCTGGGTATCTGCTTTTTAGTTTTGCGATAGTTTTATGAGCTAAATTTGGCTCTTTATTCTCTATGTCTTTTCGTCTTGCATCATAAAAACCAAGAGTCTCTTCTCGATTTGTTTGTAAGCAACCTGCTGTGCATATATCTTTTATATCATGCTTTTCCCAAAGTCCATCACTATCTCTAAAAGTAGATATCCCACTATCTGCACTTACTCCAGCTCCACTAAATATCACTATTTTTGCCATCATAACTCCTTTGCCTATTTTATCAAAATATTGCTATAACTACTCACAGTATTTAAAAAATTTCATAAGCGGTTTGTATAAAAACAACCTAATGCAAGTCGCTATTTAAAATAACCTCTCTTTGGCTTCTAAGTGCTATAATCATTCCATTTGTGCTATTTTGTCTAAAATGGACTCCATTTAGATTTG
>CAZLXQ010000139.1:0-2342 GCA_964563675.1 uncultured Sulfurospirillum sp. | reverse complement strand
ATGAGTCGTATCTACCTTTTGTCTATTGGAGAGATTTGGATATACAGAAAAAATTACCAATAGTGATTGATGGCAAGGAGTTTGATAGAGAGATTATAAGACGAAGTAGATTAAGTTTTTCATATTCCCCTGAACACTTAGAGGACAAAGAGGTTAGGTTTTATCCTTTGATAAATCCAGATAGCAAAGTTGGGATGATAAGGTTTCCAGAGCACATGATACAGCTAAATCGCTCAGCCATAAAAGCTTACAATTTTGATGATGGCTACAACCCAGAGCTTTCAAGCGAGATAAATACTCTTATGAGTGAGCTTGAGTTTAAGATGCCCATAAGAGAGATTTGGGGAAAGTCAACAAACATGAAGCCTTATGATTTGGGCTATATGCTTCTTGATAGCAATAATAAGCTTTTTAATTTAAGAAGAAAAGATAGTGTAGTTACCTTTAGAGAGATAGATATTCCAAAAGGGGTGGAGTTAAGACACATTACGATTAGTGAAAACAGGCAGAGAAAAGTAGCAGGATATGCCATAGATAGCGAATCAAACTTCTATCTTATTGATTGGGATTTTAGTTTTAGAAAAGTTGAACTTCCAGGGTTTGACTATAAGATTAAGAAGCTCCAGTTTATCTCAAATCCTAAGTATTATCTGATTCGATATGATGATGGTGAGACTTATCATGCAGCTGTTTTCACAAAAGATTTTGAGAAGATTGATAGCGTTAAGTTTGATTGACACTAGTCAATAAAGTTTTAGGGTGTTTTAGTTAAAATAGCTATAGTCATTATCGAAAAGGCTTATAGTGAAGTTTATACTAAAAATACTAAAAGATTTTCCCTCTTATCTTTGGAGTGGTTGGGGTGCAATTGCCTCAATCCTCCTCTTTTTTGCTTGCTGGGATGTAGGTCATCAGGTGTATGGCGACCTTGTACTTCCAAGTCCTCTTGAGACACTAACAACTCTATGGCATATGTTGCAAGATGAGAGTGTTATAGAGAATGCTAAGATAACTCTCTATCGAGCATTTACAGGATATGGAATTTCTGTTTTACTTGGTTCTGCACTAGGGCTTCTTGCAGGCTTGTTTGCTACGGCCTCTATGATGAGTAGACCTATTGTCACTATACTTGTCGGAATGCCACCAATTGCTTGGATAGTTCTTGCTATGATTTGGTTTGGCATGGGTGATTTTACTGTTATATTTACTGTTGTTATTGCCTCTTTTCCTATTATATTTGTGGGAGCATTGCAGGGAACTAGAACTCTTGAGGGAGATTTAAAAGAGATGGGCGAGAGCTTTAGACTGCCTTTACATGTAAAGTTTTTAGATATATATTTTCCTCATATATTTTCCTATATATTTCCAGCTTGGGTAGCAGCACTTGGTATGGGTTGGAAGATAGTCGTTATGGCTGAGCTACTTAGCACAAGTGATGGTATCGGAGCCTCTTTAGCGGTTGCAAGAAGTCATCTTGATACTCCAACAGCTCTTGCATTGGTTGTGATTATGATAGGCTCTTTGATGTTTATTGAGTATATTCTTTTAGAGCCTGTTAAGAGAGAGGTTGAGTCTTGGAGAGATTAGTCGTTAAAAACTTAAAGCATAACTATGGATTTACTACTATCCTAGAGGATATAAATTTTGAGCTAAACCAAGGCGAGGTTCTTTCTATCGTTGGGCCAAGTGGTGGCGGAAAAACTACACTTATGCATCTATGTGCTGATTTGATTGATGTGCAAGAGGGCAAGGTTGAAAACTCATTTAAAAGTTCATCATTTGCCTTTCAGGAGGCTAGACTTCTTCCTTGGAAAAATGTGGTGGACAATATAGCCTTAGGGCTAAAAGCACAAAAAATATCAAAAAAAATGGCCATAGCAGAATCAAAAAAGATCGCCTTAAGATTTGGACTTGAAGAGGCTGATTTTGACAAGTTTCCAAAAGATTTGAGTGGTGGCATGAGACAAAGAGTCTCATTTGCAAGAGCATTAGTCACAAAACCATCTCTGCTGTTTTTGGATGAGCCTTTTTCTGCTTTAGATATTGGCTTAAAAAAAGAGCTTCAAACGCTTCTGATTGATTTAGTCAATAAAAAAGAGATAACAATACTCTTTATAACTCATGACTTGATGGAGGCTATAAGACTCAGCGACAAAATACTTCTTTTAAAAGCAGACCCTGGTCGCATTGTAAAAGAGTTTATCTACGAACTACCTCAAACACAAAGAGACGACAAGTTTGTATATAGCCAAAGTGCGAAGATACTTCAAGATGAAGTGATTATAGAGACATTTGAATTGGAGCTAAAGTAATGGAGCAAAAAAAATACGCAACAAACCACT
>CAZLXQ010000138.1:0-2363 GCA_964563675.1 uncultured Sulfurospirillum sp. | reverse complement strand
AACACTTACCACTTCAAAGCAAGATAGCTTATATGAGAAGAAAGCTAGTAGCTGTTCGCTAGACTCACTACCACTACAGGGGATTTATCCCCCTGCAATGTAGCTCAATAAGTGAAGGCATTAATTGACTACTATGTCTTATTGTACTTCTTGTAGCTAGATTTTATATTTGGCAGATTCGACTCATAAGCGAATACCCTTAACCAACATTCTAGCATCTAAACCTGTAAGTTCCATAAAAATTGAAATTTAATATCTCTTATTTACAATTTTATGTGTAAAACTATGATATAATATCTTTAATAATAGATAGTATAGGATATAAAATGCTAGAATTGAGTACCCCAAAAGAGATAGTAAGACTACTTGCAAAAAAAATCGAAGATGCCAGGATAAGAAAGAATATAACACAAAAAGAACTCTCTTTAAGGTCAGGGATTACCTATGGAGCATATAGAAACTTTATAGATATTCAGAAGATATCGCTAACGAGTTTTATATCTGTACTGCATACACTAGATTTATTATCAGAGATAAAAGAGCTCACAGAGATTAAAAAACCAAAAACTATTCAAGAGCTAAAAGATAAAAGTAAAAAAAGGTACAGAGTAAAGAGGAGTGGCTAGTATGGAGGTGATAGTAAGTATTTTTAGTGAAAAAGTTGGCACTCTTTACGAAGATAGTGGAGTAATTAGTTTTGAGTATGATCAAGCATTTTTAAATGGCGGATTAAATCTTTCGCCAATAAAATTGCCTTTTAATGTGGAGACATATTCAAATAAAGATGATAAGTATTTTGGTACTTTAGCTGGGGTGTTCTTTGATAGTTTGCCAGACAAATTTGGTACAAAAATTATGGAGAGATATTATGAAAGTAGGGGCAAAGCTGCTAGAGACTTAACCCTGCTTCAAAAATTGGTTTATATAGGCAACAGAGGGATGGGGGCATTAGAGTATGAGCCAAGAGAGGAGTTTTTAGACAATGCTGATGTGATTGAGCCTATAGAGATAAGAGAAATCTATGAGTCAACTAAAAAAATTATAAAAGGAGATACTTCGCAGAGTGTAAAAGAAATACTTGCACTTATGACTAGCTCAATTCAAGCAGGAGGAGCAAGACCAAAGTCAACTATAGGCTGGAATAGAGAGAAAAATATTATGACCAATAGCAGAGATAGTGACTATGAACAGTGGCTTGTTAAGTTTGATAGTGAAGATAGCGATAGTATGGCTACAGATTTCACAAAACTAGAGTATCTTTATATGAGTATGGCTAAAGATTGTGGTATAAATATACCTGCAATTGATATGATTAGTGATAACAATTTAAAACATTTTGCTATAAAAAGATTTGATAGAAATGGAGCCAATAAAATACATATGCATTCATTGGCGTCTCTAGTTCATGTTGATTTTAATGAACCCCTGCACTATAGTTATGATGAAGCAATAAGAGTGGTTAGATATATAACAAAGGATGTTAAGGATATAGAGGAGTTTTATAGAAGAGCAATATTCAATATCGTAGCAGTCAATCAAGATGACCATGCAAAGAATACATCTTTTCTTATGAATGCGCATGGAGAGTGGAGTCTGTCTCCTGCTTATGATATAACCTATGCAAATGGAAAATATTACACAAAAAATCATCAAATGAGCATAATAGGTAAAGTAAAAGATTTTAGACTAAATGAACTTATTGGGTTTGGAGTAAGTAGTGGTGTCAAAAAGATAAAAGCTACAGAAATAATAGAAAATACTATTGGTATTGTTGCAAGTTTTCAACAAAGAGCAAAAGATTTAGAGATCAGGGAAGATTTGATTAATTTGGTTAAGAGTGATTTGGAGGATAGAACAAATGGTCTTATTGGTACTTCTGCAGACAACAAGTAATATTTTGAATCAAATATAAATGTGATAGCACTACCAACATATTTTGATATAGATGTGTATGGGGTTATGAAAAACTTTTCAAAAGAAATATCTTAGGAGCTCATAGAAACACTTTATGGGAAAGGAGCCTTTAGAAGGTTTAAAGAAAAAGTGTATAAGTTGGGCATTGTCAAACGAACTGCTAAACTAGGCAGCTAAAATCCAAAAAATGTTACACTTTGAAACTTAAACCAACTACGATTTTAACCTAATTTTCATTAATATTGTGAGATAAATCCTCCTTAGCCTTAAATATACTTGAATCAATTAAGCCTGATTCTTGTTTTTCCTTTAATCTATAACTATCACCTTGAGTATTGATAATATGAGAGTGGTGTAGTACTCTATCAAGTATAGCTGTCAAGCGAACTCCAAAACGACTTAATGAAAAATATGGGTGCGTAAAAACTTAAGCTAACTACGATACTATA
>CAZLXQ010000137.1:0-2384 GCA_964563675.1 uncultured Sulfurospirillum sp. | reverse complement strand
TAAAACAAAAAGTAATTACAATGAACCCTAGATATAGACCAAATGTTGCAGCTATAATTCTATCCTCTAAGTACCCGCTCGAGGTTGAGTTTTTTATCGCCTTAAGAAGCGATATAGAGGGTGCATGGCAGTTTCCTCAGGGTGGGATTGATGATGGAGAGACTCCAAAAGAGGCACTTTTTAGGGAGCTTGAAGAGGAGATAGGAACTGATGATATTGAGATTTTAGCAAAGTATCCTGAGTGGATTAGTTATAGATTTTCTGATATGGTTGCAAAAAAGATGTATCCGTATGATGGGCAGATACAGAGATATTTTTTGGTTAAGTTAAATGATGATGAAAAGATAGATTTAAAGACTAAAGTGCCAGAGTTTTGTGACTATAGATTTGTGAGATATGAAGAGGCTTTTAAGTATATAGTCTATTTTAAAAAGCCAATTTATAGAAAAGTTTTAGGATATTTTAGAAAAGAGGGGTATTTGTAGAGTGTTGATAGTGCAAAAGTATGGTGGGACTAGTGTGGGCACACTAGATAGGATAGCAGAGGTGGCTAAAAGAGTAGCTTTGATAAAAGAAGGAGGTAGAGATATAGTGGTGGTTGTCTCTGCTATGAGTGGCGAGACCAACAAGCTTATCGGTTATGCAAAGCACTTTAGTCAAAATCCTAAACAAAGAGAGTTAGATATGCTTTTAAGCTCTGGAGAGAGGATTACAAGTGCTCTTTTGACAATCGCTCTTAATCAGATGGGCTATAAAGCGGTTGCTATGACAGGAAGACAAGCGGGCATAAAAACAGATACATCACACACAAGAGCAAGAATTGAGAATATTGATAAGAGCTGCATACAAAAGAAGATAGAGGCGGGCAATATCGTAGTAGTCGCTGGTTTTCAAGGCATAACAAAATTGGGTGAGGTTTCTACTTTGGGGCGTGGTGGGAGTGATTTGAGTGCTGTGGCGATTGCTGGAGCATTGGGTGCTGATTTGTGTGAGATATATACTGATGTTGATGGTATATATACAACTGATCCTAGAATTGAGCCAAAAGCAAAAAAGCTTGAGGAGATTAGCTATGATGAGATGCTAGAATTTGCAAGTTTGGGGGCAAAAGTGCTGCAGACTCGCTCAGTTGAGATGGCAAAAAAATTAGATGTAAATCTTGTAACTAGAAGTAGTTTTGGCGACAACAAAGGAACACTAATAACAAAGGAAGAGAGTATCATGGAGAGACCATTGGTAAGCGGCATTGCGATTGATGCAAATCAAGCAAGAGTAACATTGAGAGATGTTATAGATAAGCCAGGAATTGCAGCAGAGATTTTTAGAAAACTAAGTAATGAGAGTATAAATGTAGATATGATAATCCAAAATGTAGGGCTCGATGGTGTGGCAAATCTAGGATTTACTGTGCCTCAAAATGAGCTAGAGATGACTAGAATCGCTATGGCTGAGATAGGTGCTTCGCAAACAGTAGAGTATGATAGTGAGGTAGTTAAGGTGTCTATCGTTGGGGTTGGCATGAAGAGTCATAGTGGTGTTGCATGTACTGCTTTTGATGTACTCTCTAAAGAGGGTATCAATCTTGAGATGATAAGTACAAGTGAGATAAAAATCTCTATGGTTATAGCTGCAAAGTATGGTGAGCTAGCAGTTCGTGCACTTCATAGCGCTTATGAATTAGATAGATAAACTATGCAAGAGTTATTGAGTTGGACACTAAAAACTATCAGAAAAGATGGCTCTATGATGAGCTGGATGGAGGAGAAGAGGTTTGAGTGGGTTCCTCTACTTCACTCTATGCTACAAAATCTTTTAGCAGGACAGACTATAGTGATAGTTACAGATTTTGAGCGAGAGTGGTTTGGTAAGTATATCTTAAAAAAGATAAACAGCAGCGGCAATAATCGTCCTTTGCTTCCTTTTATCTCTATAAAGACATTTTTTCCAAATATCTCTCAACTAAGAACAAAAGAGGATATAGAGCTACTTGAAAATATGCTTGAGCAATCTTTTTCCAATGACTACATGTATCTCTATATAGGGAAAAGTACAGATTTAAAAATGCAGTTAATAAAACGCCATGATGATAGCTTTGTTTGGGTTTTAGATGAGCATCTCCAAAACAGTTTTTATCTCTCAAGTGGAGATGATTTGCTTGATATTAAGCTAATCCAGCTCTTTAGACTACTCGATAAAAGCATAGATGCCGCACTTTTTGCTGAAGTTAATCTAGAAGATGAGTGAGCTTCGTAGCCATATACTCGTATGCTCTGATATATATAAGGCCTATAGTGAGTGTCAAGAGAGCTACTTAGGGTTTAGGATTTGTCCTTTTTTAAAAGAGAAGGATGACTTTCTTTTAGAAGATGCAAAAAAGGTTGTAA
>CAZLXQ010000136.1:0-2397 GCA_964563675.1 uncultured Sulfurospirillum sp. | reverse complement strand
TAGTGAAGTCCTATAGGTAGGGGTGTGTAGTGCTTTTTTGGGTGAAGTCGGGAAAGAGTGATGTTATCCAGCAAAATTATATCTAAAAGTCTCTTTTTATGGACTTTAATACTTGATTTAAGTTTATAGGTTTAGTGGAGTTTATGTGCAAAAGTTGAGGATATTATTTAACTGACTTAGTCTGCTTTCTCCAAACAGAAAACTGACTAAAGCTATGTTGATATTTTCTTATATGCTCTTGTATGACAAACTCTACTTCAAAGGGCTTATCTACTAAATCAAACTCATCACTTAAAATCTTAGAGAGGCTATCTTGTGAGTATATTTTTGTATTGTGCTCTATCTTGCCGCCTAACCAATGCTCTTTTTTGACATACTCTTCGCTCCATGTAAAAGGGCTTGCAACTATAAAAATACCATCTTTGTTTAGCCTTTTTGCTATATCTCTTAAAAAAAGTTTAGGATTGTAGAGTCTATCAAGTAGATTGATGGCGATGATGAGGTCATACTCTTTAAGGTGTGGCTTTAAGTTACAGGCATCCCCTTGCCAAAATTCCAATTTTTCTAAATCTGAATTTTTTAGCCCTAAACTTTCTAGCCTTATCTCTTTTGGTCTAGTTATATCTCCCTCTATTTTTTGCTCATATCTAACAACTCCGCTATCTTTTATAGATTGTGCGACACTGATAAATCTAGCACTAAAATCTATGCCTGTAACACTTTGAAAATCTTTTATAAGCTCAAATGAGGCTCTACCAACACTACAGCCTATATCTAAGGCTCTGTTTTTATTTATCGCATATTTGTTAGATATTTTTGCTACCTCAGTTAAAAAATTTGGGATATTGAGATATCTATCTCCATAGTGAAATTCGCAATATTGGGATATAATCTCATCTTTTTCATAATACAACTCATCTTTTACATCCTCTTTTTTAGTCTCAATATATCTAAAACCAGCATGCTGGATAAAGTGTTTTCTAAAAGCATACCTACTACTTCCAAGAGCCTCATTACCTGTTGATGCCCAAGAGCCTCCTTTTATGATATGGTGCTTATTGTCAAAAGTTGGAACACTAAAATCATCATACAAAGGGTGTACTTTAAACCCACTAAACCCATATATAGGAGTTGAGGTCCATTGCCATACATTGCCAGCTACATCATAAAAGCCGTTATGTTCAAATATATCTACAGGAGCTGAAGAGCTGAAGTATTTAAAGTTTATATTTGCAGGAGTATCTATCTCTTCTTGAATATCACATCTTTTTCTTAGACACATGTAGTTAGCTTCTGTCGGTAGAGCGATATTTTTTGATAGTTTTTTACTCTTATATCTACAAAAAGCTTCAGCCTCAAGATAGTTTACATCAACTGGCCAGTTTAAAGGAAGCGGTATTATCTTAGTTAAGGCTCTATAGTTATATCCATTAGATTTTTTTATCCAAAAAGTTGGGTATTCTCTTTTTGTTTTGCTTTTCCACTCCTGTCCCTCTTTAGACCAAAACTCATCTTTGCTATACCCACCTTCATCTACAAACTCTAAAAACTCTCCATGACTTACGAGATACTTTGATGCCTTAAAGTCTTTAACATCCTCTTTTAGCTCTCCATACTCATTGTCCCAGCCATAAAACTCTTCATCTTCTTCTGTTTTTCCAAGCTTTACATGTAAGCCTTTAACCTCTAAAAGCTCATTTTTAGGATAACTTTTTAAAATCTTGCCGCATATAATAAAATCTTCGTGCTCCTTAACTCTGTCTATATCAAGCTGCCTATGCAAAACAGATGAAGTCTCTATATGAATTCTCTCATGCTCAACCCCCATCAAAATAACCCAAATAGGACTATCCCAAGTTATAGGCAGGCTAAATTCAACACTATCTATATACTCAAGAACTCTTTGCTGAACAAGCTCTCTGTACTCCCTAACCTCGTCAACACTAGGCCAACAAGGACTACTTAAATCATCCCAGCTCATCTCATCAACACCTATGGCAAACATAGACTCATAAGAGGGATTGACTCTATCGCTTATATACTTGCCACAGATAAGTTTGTTTATATAGAAAGTCGCAGTATGACCAAAATAGAAGATTATCTGATGTCGAAGAGGCTCAGGTCTCTCATAAAAAACTCTATCATCAACAAATATCTCAAACTGTTTTTCAAAAAGCCTATATGTTTTTAAAAAGTACTCTCTTATCTCTGCTCTTTTAGATTTGACTGTGCTAGTGTTAAGTTTGATATTTTTTGTTACTAAGTCTAAAACCATAAAAACCCTTTATTGATTTTTTGTACAATATAATTTTGGCTAAAACAAAGAGAAGTGATAAAAAGAATGGTGGGTTCTACTGGATTCGAACCAGTGACCGCTCGGTTATGAGCCGAGAGCTC
>CAZLXQ010000135.1:0-2397 GCA_964563675.1 uncultured Sulfurospirillum sp. | reverse complement strand
GCAAGTTTTTTGGCTGTGGAAGCTATCCAAAGTGCAAGTTTATCGCTAACTTTGAGCCAACAGACAAGAAGTGTCCTGAGTGCGAGGGTATGATGGGCAAAAAAGAGCTTAAGACAAAAAGATATCATGAGTGTTTTAAGTGTAAGCACAAAATAGAGTTTTAATGCCTATCTTCTTGTGTGCGATTTGCAATGTTTCGAGTGGAAACTGCAAAGAAGACTGCAAATTTTGTACGCAAAGCATAGAGCATGGTGCCGATATAGAAAAATACTCATTCAAAAAAGCCTCTTTAATTCTCAAAGAGGCAAAAACAGCAAGACAAAGAGGTGCTACTGGTTTTTGTTTGGTCACCTCTGGAAAAGGTCTTAATGATAAAAAACTAAAATTTATCTGCGAAATGGCTCGCACCATAAAGACTGAAATACCTGATTTCAATATAATCGCATGTAATGGAACTGCAAGTCTTGAACAGTTAAAAATTCTTAAAAAAGCTGGTGTTACATCATATAATCACAATCTTGAGACTTCTGAGGACTATTATACTCAGATTTGCACTACTCACTCATGGCAAGAGAGATTTGATACATGTGAGGCGGTAAATGAGGCTGGTCTAAACTTGGTAACTGGTGGTATTTTTGGGCTTGGAGAAAGTGATGAACAAAGAGTATCTTTTATAAATGCTATTAAAAAACTAAAGCCAAAAACAGTTCCTCTTAACTTTTTTCACCCAAATCCAACACTTCCTCTCAAATCAACCCCTCTTGATGTTTATGAGGCACTAGAGCTTATTAGGTGGGCAAGAAGCCAACTTCCTGATGTAAAACTTATGATTGCAGGAGGAAGAGAGATTACTTTTAAAGACAGACAAAATGAGATTTTCGATGCTGGTGCGAATGCTATCGTAATAGGAGATTATCTTACAACAAGTGGTGAAAAAATTTGCAAAGACAAAGATATGCTAGAGTCTCTTGGATTGAATATAGCAAAGAGTTATCGTGGCTGAAATATCTATCATCTTCACAATCTCGGTGATACTGTTTTTATCACCCTTTTTATCGAGATACACCAAGATACCTACACCCGCCTTAGAGATTATGCTAGGCATGTTTGCTGTATATTTTGGGCTGATTGCTGATTTGTATCTTTTTGAGCTTATTGCTTATATTGGCTTTTTATATCTTATATTTATGGCTGGGACTGAGGTCAACTTAAAGATGTTTACAAAAGTCGGCAAAAGCATTTTAAGAAAAGCGGCTTTATATCTTCTGTTTTTACATATCATATCAGCTGTGGCTGTTCTCTATCTAGGCATGAATAAGATCTTAATTATCATCATACCAACTCTCTCTGTCGGTATCATCTTTGCACTCTATAAAGACTATGGCAAAGATGCACCATGGTTAAATCTATCCATGATGGTAGGAAGCTTAGGTGAGATAGTGAGTATATCTCTACTTACTTTTGCTGGTGCTGCTTTGGAGTTTGGTTTGGGGTTTGAATTGTATAAGGCTATGTTGTACCTAGTGCTTCTTTTGGGCGGACTTGTTGCTTTATTTAAGCTTCTATATGTCCTTTTTTGGTGGTATCCTGAGATAAAAATATATCTTATGCCAGACATAGATAAGGAGGAGCAGGATTTACGACTCTCAATAGGGATATTTTTTATCATGATAGGAATTATGATAGTGCTTAACATCAAGATCGCTTTTGGCGCATTTATTGCTGGTATCTTTATCGCTACATTCTTTGAACACAAAAAAGAGCTGCCTCACAAGATATCATCTTTTGGATTTGGATTTTTAGTTCCTATATTTTTTGTCTATGTTGGCTCAACACTCAATTTGCACAATATTGATCTGTTTGAGATTATGCCCACAGCTCTTTTGTTAGTGACTCTTATGTTAGTTGTTCGTGGTATTTCGTCGACGATATTTATCACCCATCTTGGAAAAGTCGATACACTTAGATTTTCTCTCTCTCAATCTATGCCTTTGACACTCACAATAGCAATAGCCACCATCGCTTATGAAGCAAATGCTATTGATACTCATCTCTACTCATCTCTTATACTAGCAGCCTTGATACTAGTTGTTACAGGAATGCTTGGCATAAAAATCATAACATTTAGCAAAGAGAGGTTTAAGCAGAATTGACTGACCTTATCCACTTTTTTCTCGAAAAGTAGCAAATAACGGTTTCACAAAATGAAAAGTTTCTGTGAAAAGTTCTATTTTTTGTAACTTAACATGCCAATAAATAGTTAGAACTATGATATAATAAAATTGAAGTGGAGATTTTAGTATGCCTGATTTTATGAAAACTATAAATGTAAAAATAATTATTACTCGAGCCACTTGCAAATTACCAAAAAACCCCACAATTTAAGCTAAATTAAAT
>CAZLXQ010000134.1:0-2411 GCA_964563675.1 uncultured Sulfurospirillum sp. | reverse complement strand
CAAAGTTACTGATAAGAGCTAGGTCATAAGCTCTCTCTTCGTTTGCAAAGTTTATTATCCTCTAGTTTTAAAAATACAATGTGCTTTATCATCTGCCATCCTTATGGTTATTTAGTGTATAATATCTAAAAAAGTGCCGACTTGGAAGAAATTAAAATTTAGTTGGTGGAATATTACAAGCTCATACTAATCAATTATTTGATAGACTAGTGGCATTAAGGTGATAAATGAATGTTATAAGTATCAAAAATCTCTACTTTTCATATGAAAAAGATACTATTTTAGAAGATGTAAATATTGATATAAAAAGTGGAGAATTTTTAGCCATCATTGGTTCAAATGGTGGTGGGAAAAGCACACTTTTTAAGTTGATATTGGGTATGGAAAAAGCCAAAAGTGGTATAATAAAAATATTTGATAAAAAACCATCCAAGAACTTAACTAAGATTGGGTATGTGCCACAAAATACCAATGTAAATACAGACTTTCCCATCAAAGCTATAGAGGTTGTTATGATGGGTCATGTGGGACATAAACGACCTCTTATAGGGTATAAAAAAGAGGAGATTAACTGTGCTTTAGACTCTTTGGAGCTTGTGGACATGCGAGACTATGCTCAAAAAAAGATAGGTTCGCTCTCAGGGGGACAGAGGCAGCGAGTTATGATAGCTCGTGCTCTATGCTCTCACCCAAAGATACTACTTTTAGATGAGCCTACATCAAACATAGACACAACTGGGCAAAAAGAGGTGTATCAACTTCTAAAAAAACTAAACCAACATATCACTATAGTTATTATAAGTCATGATCTCTCTGTTATTTTGGAGTATGCAACTAGTGTATTACATGTAAACAAAAAAGCTACTTTTCACGACATAGCCAACAAGAGAAAATTTTGCACAAAAGAGAAACATTTTTGCGAAGTAGAGCTACTTGAGATGATAGGAAAGGCTTAAATGCTTGATGCTCTAAGCTATGAGTTTATACAAAATGCTATCATTGCAGGAGTGTTAGTTAGTATAGCATCAGGCATCATAGGAACACTCATAGTAGTAAACAGGATGGTTTTTTTAGCTGGAGGGATTGCCCATACATCTTATGGGGGGATTGGTCTTGCTATTTACTTTGGTATACCTATATTTTTAGGTGCATCACTCTTTGCTGTGGCTGCTGCTTTGCTTATCGCTTTCATAGCTCTAAAACAAAAAGAGCGAACAGATACATTTATAGGGCTTATTTGGGCGGTTGGTATGGCTATCGGAATTTTGTTTGTTGATATGACTCCGGGGTATAATGTTGATTTGATGAGTTATCTTTTTGGCTCTATCCTTGCCGTTAGCAAAGAGGACTTATGGTTTATGAGTGCACTTGTTTTTATTGTTATCACTTTTGCTACATTTTGGCATAGGGATATTTTGGCTGTATCTTATGATAGTGAGTATGCACTTTTAAGAGGTGTATCTGTAAAGCTTATCTACACTCTTATCTTAGTTTTGTCTGCTCTTACTGTTGTAATTGCTATCAAGATAGTGGGATTGATTTTGGTTATAGCTTTACTCACCATTCCCATCTATATCGCAGAAAAATTATCAAACTCACTATATATTATGATGTTTTTATCTGCTATTATCTCTACTGTATTTACTCTTTTTGGTCTTTTTATCTCATACAGTTTTGACATAACAAGTGGAGCATCTATCATCTTAGTCTCTGCTCTTTTTTTAAGTATATTTCTACTGTGTTTAAAGCTTAAAAGTCTCCTTAAGTAGTATTTTTTCTAGATTTTATTTCACTCTCATAATACTCTAATATTCTAGTTTGAAGTAGTGCAACCTCTTCATCTCCGCCACAAGCATAAAAACTACGAAGATGATTCATATTTATCTTATCAACAAACCTTCTATTTCTTTTCATATCTCTATCTATATCTAAAATAAGTCGGTCAATATCTAGTGAATTATCTTGAATTATCTTATCTACATACTCTTTTGTGGTGTGAACAAGCACATCAATACGATACTCATCATCTTTATATATATCTTTCGCAATCTTTTTTAAAATTATGTACTCGCTAGTATCATCTACCTTATTTGACACAATCATAGATGCAAATAGTTTAGCTCTGAACTCTAACGATTTATGATGATAAACAAATAGCTCTCTAAAAAAAGAGAGGAAAAATGTTTTTGCACCTTTAAATGACATATCAACCTCCTAGCTTATTGTAATTATACCAAATTTTAGCTATAATACGATCCGCTCCTCTTTAGACCTGTGCAATGCTTTTTATAAGCACCGCTTCAGGGTGGGAACACAGCAGAGCACTTATGATAAGTCATGTGCCGCAGTCATCTGGAGGGGGGTTTTACCTAACAACCAACTAAAAGCTTGAGCTTTACTCAAAAACTTTA
>CAZLXQ010000133.1:0-2438 GCA_964563675.1 uncultured Sulfurospirillum sp. | reverse complement strand
GATAGTTTTAGAGTTTGCTTGAAAACCTCTTTGAACTATGATGAGTTGAGTAAGACTTCTTGAGAGATCAACATTACTCATCTCCAAAGCACTTGCTTGGATAAATCCCCGTCCACCGACTGCTGCTTGACCTATGATAGGGTCTCCTGAATTTGAAGTTTGTATAAAAGCATTACCTCCATCGCTCTCTAGTCCACCATTGTTTGTAAATCTAGCCATAGATACTTGAGCTAAGCCAAAACTTCTACCATTTGTAAAGCTTCCTATGAGTGTCCCTGTCTCATCAACTCTAATCCCAGCTAAGTCACCGCCAGGAAAACCATCTTGAGAGATTCCTGAAGTATTTGATTGTGCGTCAAAGCTTGTCATTCCGTCAAATTGACCAAGTGTTCCAAATTGTAGCTCTATATTTTGATTTGGAGTTGAACCATTGTTTGCTGTATATGTTAAGTTTGTTGGATTAAAAGTTGCTAAAGAACCATCGCTATTAAAACTTATAGTTCCTGTTACTATGTTTTCTGGAAAATTTCCAAGATTGATATCGCCTGGTTCTGGAACACTTATAAGAATCGACCACTCCGCTCCCCCATCAGTTGTAAATCCTGTTTTTGAAAACTCAAACCTTACAGTATGTTTTGTTCCTAGTGAGTCATAAACATCTATACTCGAAGCATGACTAGCAGTATAGATATTTTGTGATGTTCTAATTGCTACACCCGTTGTAAGTGAGCCTTGAAGTGCCCCCATAGTAGTAGTAAAATTTTGATTTTGTCCAATATCATTTGTAGCATCACTATATGCAGATATAGATATAAACATATTATGATCATTTACATTTCTATAGTTTGTGCCAACATTAAGAGTAAAGTCATTTCCAGTATTTGCGACGGTTGAGCCTTGAGGAATAGTTACAGCTGTTGCCAATGTTGTGTTTATAGGAATAGTAAGACCGTTAGCTCCTGTTGGTCCATATTCTAAGCCATTTACAATTATATTAGCTGATGGAGTTACTGCTTCTGTTAGTATTGCATTTGCAGGAAAAGTTATATCTTCTACTGCTAAATCTGATTGTAGTTGAGTTCCTGTTCTAGTGACAATTGTAGCATTACTAGAAGCATCAATCATATCTCCATCATTTGCATTTAGTGCATCTCCTGATGGATTTCTTATCTCAAATTGCCCTTGTTCGTTTACTATTACTTCAACACCGTCATTTTTATTTGCTTCTGAATTAGTCCATCCATTACCAACATAATCTGTATAGACTCTTGCATCTGTCTGCATTGAGTTTCTTAAGTCTTCAGTTGTAGTAAAGATTCTTGCACTGTCTCTTATGGTCGGACTTGAAGGTGTAGAAGTTGAAGAATAGGTGTATTTAAAGGCAGTTATAACCTCAATTGAGGTCAATACATTTGTACCTACCCCATCAAATTGTGTTACTTCTAAGTCTATATTTTTCATATTTGATTCTGTACCTGATTTATTTGTATTAACTAGTACTATTCTATTTCCACCTATGATTTGTGCCTCTACACCAGTTCTGTTAGTTTGTGCATTTATAACTTGTGCTGTAAAACTAGTATATTCGTTATCTCTATCAATGCCAGCTGGTAGAGCTGAATCAAAGGTATCACTAATAGTTATCCCATTTATTCTCATATCAATAACATTTACACCAGCATTAGCCTCTATCGTTTGAGCTCCTGTTTTTGCATCTTTATAGCTTGCCCAAAAACCTTGACCAGTTCTAAGATTAAAAGATTCTCCGCTTGCATTAAACAGAGCACCTATGTCTTGACCTCTCTCTATAAGCTCTCTTGCAGTATTGAATTCGTTATCAGCCACATCATTTTCAAGATGTAGCTCATTTGTAGTTATGATACCATCACTGTTTTTATCTACCCACCCATGTTTAGAATCAAGGTTATATATAGTCGATTTATTTATGATAGAGTTACCAGAGTTTAGATTTGCTTTTAGTCTTATAAATCCAGTATCATTTGCAGGAGTTGTAAGTCCTGGAGGTATTGTTATGTTGGATATAGGAGTAGTTGCATCTATCTCATTTGTATTGGCATCTCTCATCCACCCTTGAACTATATAGCCATTGTTATCTGTAAAATTTCCAAGTGCATCAAATGAAAAATCACCGTTTCTAGAGTATTTATATGTGCTACCTCCATCTGGAGAGACGACAAAAAATCCATCTCCTTGGATAGCTAAGTCTGTATTTTTATCTGTTGTTTGAACAGAACCTTGTTTAAAGATTTTAGTTACGGAGCCTACTTGAGTACCAAGACCAATCTGCATAGGATTTTTACCACCAAGCTCACCTTGAGGAGCAGTTGCTATCTTTGCAGTTTGACTTAGCATATCTGCAAAGTTTACTCTTGAGTATTTAAAACCCACTGTATTTACATTGGCGACATTATTACCTT
>CAZLXQ010000132.1:0-2522 GCA_964563675.1 uncultured Sulfurospirillum sp. | reverse complement strand
AGAAGACTTGGTGAGAGATTTTGAGGGTGCTGGAGCTTTGTTTCGTGACGATATAGATATCAAGCACTATTTTGACAGCACTAGTGCAGAGGTGGCAAAAAATAGAGTGCAAGAGGCGATAGACGAAAGAAATGCTCCTTTGATTTTTCTAGTAGGAGACCCTGGAGTGGGTAAAAGCTATATCTTAAAGCTAATCAATAAGGAGATGAGGAGTGAGCATCTTACTGTTTTTTTAGATCATCCATTTTTTGATAAAAGAGACTTGCTGAAAATTCTATATGAGGCAAAGGGGTTAGAGTTCAATGCACAAATAAGCTTTAATACTCTAAAAGACAGGCTTATAAAAGAGTATGCACAGACAGTACATACCATCTTCATAGATGAAGCACAGCTTCTAAATGAGGAGCAGTTTGAGCTTATACGCATACTAAGTGACACCAAGGTGTTACAGTTTGTTCTCTCTATGCACAAGGAGGAGGGCTCTGTTATATTGGAAAAAAAGCACTTCAAATCAAGAACAAAAGTAGTTGTTGACTATGGCAAGCTTGATTCACATGAGGTTTATAGATACATACAGAGCTCTCTTATCGCAAACTCTTATGGCGAAATAGCCTCTATGTTTAAAAAAAAAGATGCTAAAAAGATAGTAAAATATACAGATGGAAACTTTAGAACTATCAAAAAATTTCTCTATGTTTTGATGAGATTGCTTGAGTATGCAAAGAAAAACGGTATAAAAAAGTACCAAAAACTTCATCCAAATCTAGTGATAATGACAGCACTTGAGTTAGGCATGGCTCATGACTAGTAGAAAGTTTGAAGAGTTAGAGAGAAGAGTGAAAAGAATTAAGACAAAAAAATATATCAAGCTGATTTTGCTATCATTTGTACTGTTTGGCTCTACTTTTTATCTTGTAAAATATACTATAAAGCCTAAACCTCTACATGTAGAGATAAAAATTGAGGAAAAAGAGGTGCAAACTCCTACTGCTCTTGTTGAAGCTAAAGAGCTAGTACAAGAAAAGAGTAGGGAAGTTGCACAAAAAGAGGAGAAAATTGACTACGAGACTATTGAGCTGTCAGTTACTATAGATTTGCCAGATGAGAAAAAATTAGTACCAAAGATTGAAAAACAGATAGTAAAGGTGGAGCAAAAAGAGAGAGAGGAGCAAAAATTTATACTACATGTTAAAGAGATAAATGATAAAGATGCTCTTTTGGAGAGATTTGGAGACAAAGAGGATTTTGAGTCTGCTATAGGACTAGCTCGTCTCTATTTTGAGGATAAAAAGTTTGTAAAAAGTATCTATTGGTCAAGAAAAGCGAGTAATCTTAATCCTAAAAATGAGTCATCATGGATAATCTTCTCCAAATCAAAACAGGCTCTTGGAGAGAGTGAAGATGCTATAAAGGCACTACAAGTTTACTTAGAGCACTTTAGCTCTCAAAGTATAGAAAATCTACTAAAACAGTATAGGAGTCAAAAGTGAAAAAGTTTACTTCACTCTTTTTGGTGCTACATGTAAGTCTGTTTGCATATAGCCATAGTGATATCATCAAGGACTATAAGGCGGGGAAGTATAGAGATGTATGCCTTAAAAGTTCAGCCACAATCCTAGGTAGAGAAAAAGATGAGAAGATACTCTCTATAGTAGGCGATGCTTGTGCGAAAAGCAACTATATAAATCCTCTATGTCATGTGATACGAGGTCTTATCTCAACTCCAGAGTTTCGCAAAAATGGTTCATACTTTGCAACTTTGGTTTTACAAAAAAAGCTTATATATCAGTTTATGAATGATGGGATTGACTTGAGCAATTTAAGATTACCTCGTTCAGACCACGTACTATCAGTTGTTTTTGAAAATCTTGTTAAGAGAAGCTATGCAAAAGAGGGGAGGTATCTAATCATAAAAACAGATTCTAGAAAGTATAAAGTATGGATAACAGATGCTAGGCAAAGAGTTGTACATATAGAGGAATATGTAGATGGCAAAGAGATTAAAACTCATAGGTTTCTATAATGATACGCCAAAAAGTTAGAATAGGCGATATACTAGAAGAACGAGGCTTTATAAATAACGAACAATTGATGAGTGCTTTAAAGGAGCAAAAAGAGAGTAACTTCTCAAAAAAACTGGGTGAAATTTTTATTCAAAATGGATATTTGAGTGAAAAAGAGTTTGTAGAGATTTTAGCGGATCAGTTAAATCTGGAGTTTATTGATCTGTATGGTGTTGATGTAGACTATCAGCTTTTGAGTGGTTTTCCTGTAAATATACTTAGAAATGCAAATGCTATTGTATTTATGGAGGACGAAGAGTATATACATGTGACAGTCTCAGACCCACTAAACTATGAGTCTATAGAGCTACTAGAGAGGACAATAGCTACAAAACCTATGAAATTGCATATTTCACTTAGTAGAGATATTTTGTATATTTTTGATAGACTTGAAATCATCGCGACAACTAAAGCCATAGTAGCGAACATAAAAAGAGAGATAAGCTCAGGAACTTACAA
>CAZLXQ010000131.1:0-2536 GCA_964563675.1 uncultured Sulfurospirillum sp. | reverse complement strand
TCTAAGTTTAGTGTTTTTGGTAGCTCTTAGTGGTCTGTATGCAAAACAAAAGAGAAGCTCTAGTGAAGAGAGTTAAAAGTGTCATATGTATAAAATGGGGAGATGCATATGATGCTCAATATGTCAATAAGCTTTACAGCATGGTTAAAAGAAATAGCTCTTTTAAGATAAACTTTTACTGTTTTACAGATAATTCTGATGGATTAGATGAAGATATAGTAGTTAAAAATCTTCCTATTTTAAATACTAAAAAAGAGTATCAAACCATACATGCTTACAGAAAAGAGGCAGCTCTTTGTGATGATAATCTGGGAGATTTAAAAGGTCAAAGAGTTTTTTTCTTTGATTTGGATGTTGTGGTTATCTCTGATTTGGATGAGTTTTTTGAGTATCCAAAGGGTGATAAATTCTATATCATTGATGACTGGAATAGCAAAGGGAGTAAGATTGGTCAAGCTAGTTGCTACTCTTGGAGGGTTGGCACTTTAGGATATATAAAAGAGTATTTTGAAAAAAATCCAAAAGAGGTGGTAGATAGGTTTTTTACTGCCTCGCAAGAGTATCTATCAAGCAAGGTGATTGAAAAATATGGCAAGTTAAACTTCTGGCCACAAAGTTGGTTTTGTTCGTTTAGGTTTCATTGTATGCCCAGACTTGGACTACTAAGACACTTTATAGCTCCCTCTATCCCAAAAGAGAGAGAGGGGCTAAAGGTTATAGTTTTTCATGGAATGCCAAATCCTAAAGAGGCCATAGAGGGTATATGGAAGATAAAAAAACGACAGATTTTAAAAAGGCTCTATAAAGTCTGTAAAAAAACTAAGTGGATAGAAGAGTATTGGAGATAGATACGGTATGACCAATATAATCCTATGTGGAGGAAGCGGAACAAGACTTTGGCCAATTAGCCGAAAACTTATGCCTAAACAGTTTATAAAGATTTTTAATAATAAATCGCTTTTTGAATTAACAGTTGAGAGAAATGCAAAAGTATGCGATAAAAATATGATAGTTTTAAATGATGAACAATATTTTTTAGCATTAGACCAATTGGAGGAAAATCCAACATTTCTTCTTGAACCAGTAGGAAGAAACACAGCTCCTGCAATAGCTTTGGCTTGTATAGCACTTGGAGACAATGAGCTTGTTTTAGTTACTCCATCAGACCACTTGATAAAAGATGAAATAGAGTATAAAAAAGCTTTAGAGATAGCAAAAAAACTGGCCAATAAAGACAGCCTTGTAACATTTGGTATAAAGCCAACTTTTGCAGAGACGGGCTTTGGGTATATTCAGGCAAAGCCTGAAAATGATGAGTGTTCAGTTTTTAATGTTGAATTATTTCATGAAAAGCCAGACTTGGCAACGGCACAGAAATATGTAGAAAATAATTCAAAATTTAACACTCAAAATTCAAAATTATTTCTCTGGAATAGTGGTATGTTTATGTTTAAAGTAGGGGTATTTTTAGATGAGCTTAAAAAGTATTCGCCTTTGATATATAAAGCTTCAATAAAAGCATACGATAACAGCAAAAAAGGCACTCAAATAAAAATAAGCTATGACGACATGATAAACATCCCTGAAGATAGCATAGACTATGCGGTGCTAGAGAAATCTAGCAAGGTAAAAGTAGTACCTTTAGAGGTTGGGTGGAGTGATGTTGGAAGCTTTGATGCCTTGGCAAAAGAGTTGCCAAATGATGAAAATAATAACTTTATAATATCAGACAAGCTAGTCAAAACAATAGATATAAAAGATAGCATAATCATAGATACAGGCGATGCTCTTTTAGTTTCAAAAAAAGGCTCATCGCAAAAAGTAAAAGAGATCGTAAATGCTCTAAAAAAAGAGGAGTCGAAGTTGCCAAATATCCATCTTACAGGGTTTAGACCATGGGGAACTTATACTGTCCTTGAAGATAGTGATGGATACAAGATAAAAAGAATTGTAGTAGAACCGCACAAAAGACTCTCTCTTCAAAAACATAAATATAGAAATGAACACTGGGTAGTAGTAAGTGGCGCTGCAACGGTAACCATAAATGATAAAACTTTCGCACTCAACCAAAATGAATCTACATACATCAAAGCCGGGGATAAACATAGACTTGCAAACAATACTGACAATAAGCTTGTTATAATAGAAGTTCAAGCTGGAAGCTATACAGGCGAAGATGATATAATTAGACTTGAAGATGACTATGAAAGGAACTAAATGAGCAACAAAAAGATAGCACTAATCACAGGCATAACAGGACAAGATGGAAGCTATCTTGCAGAATTTTTACTTAAAAAAGGTTATGAAGTTCATGGAGTAAAAAGAAGGAGTTCGCTTTTTAACACAGACAGAATAGACCATCTCTATCAAGACCCACATGTAGAAAATAGAAGTTTAATTTTGCACTATGGAGACATGACTGATAGTATGAATTTGACTAAAATCATACAAGAGGTTCAGCCTGATGAGATATACAATCTTGCAGCTATGAGCCATGTGGCAGTTAGCTTTGAGACACCAGAGTATGCTGCCAATG
>CAZLXQ010000130.1:0-2542 GCA_964563675.1 uncultured Sulfurospirillum sp. | reverse complement strand
CCAGCACAGATAAAAGAGAATATTATAGAAATTTTAAGTTTTGTCGATGCTATCATGGAGAGTTTTGGTTTTAGTTATGAGCTTATGGTTTCAACTAAGCCTAAAAAAGCTATCGGAGATGATGCCTTTTGGGAGACAGCGACACAAGGGCTAAAAGATGCTCTTGATGAGAATAGTATCGCTTACAGTATAGATGAGGGGGGTGGGGCATTTTATGGTCCTAAAATTGACATCAAGATAGCCGATGCGCTTAAGAGAAAGTGGCAGTGTGGAACTGTGCAGGTTGATTTTAATCTTCCTGATAGGTTTGATTTGAGCTACATAGATAGCAACAATGAGCAGGCTCGTCCTGTTATGATTCATAGGGCGATTTTAGGCTCATTTGAGAGATTTATTGGGATTTTGATTGAGCATACTGCTGGAGAGTTTCCGTTTTTTATAGCTCCTGTACAGGTTATTATCATTCCTATTGCTGAAGTTCATCAGGATTGGGCTAAAGAATTGGCACAAGAACTGCTTCAAAACGGTGTAGATTCGGAGATAAGCATGAAAAATGAGAGTCTAAATAAACGAATAAGAAATGCTGAAAAGATGCGTGTACCAATGATTTTAGTGATAGGTGATGAAGAAGTTAAGCAAAAAAGTGTTGCTTTAAGAGATAGAAGAGAAAGAAAACAGTATAATCTAGCAAAAGACGAATTTTTGTCTATTACAAAGGAGAAACTTAATGAGGTACATTTTTGAATAAAAAGAAAGAAGTATTTCTCAATGATGAGATCAGGGCTAGAGAAGTAAGGTGCTTAGGTGATGATGGTACGCAGTATGGTATCATCTCTCGTGATGAGGCACTTGATAGGGCTGAGAACCGAGGTCTTGATTTAGTTTTGATAGCTCCTGATGCAAAACCACCAGTTTGTAAAATCATGGACTATGGTAAGTTTAAGTACCAAGAAGAGAAAAAGAAAAAAGAGGCAAGAAAAAAGCAAAAGACTATTGATGTCAAAGAGATTAAGCTCTCTGTTAAGATTGCCGATAATGACATAAGCTACAAAATCAAACATGCAAGAGGCTTTTTAGAGGCTGGAAAACATGTCAAATTTAGAGTATTTTTGCGAGGTCGTGAGATGGCAAACCCTGATGCAGGCAAAGCCGTGCTAGAAAAAGTTTGGCCTATGGTTGAAGACCTAGCAGTTCGTGATAAGCCTCCAAAGTTTGAAGGCAGATATGTAAATATGCTCGCCCTACCCAAACAAAAATAAAATTTACTCCCTCTTAAGAAACTTTAAGCTATAATCGCAAGCTTAATTTAGATTTACACAGAGGGAATTTTCCACTTTTTATCTAAATAATATATAATTTTACAAGGAGCTACTATGCCTAAAATGAAAACGGTTCGTGGCGCAGCAAAGCGTTTCAAAGCTAGTAAAAACAGAATCAAAAGAGGTGCGGCATTTAGAAGTCATATTCTTACAAAAAAATCCTCAAAAAGGATGCGTGGTCTTAAAGAGCCAAAAAGTATCGATAAGTGTGATGTCAAAAGAGTAAAACTCATGCTTGGAAAAGCATAATCCTGATAGTTTTTTAGTGCATTGACACTAATTTCACAGCTCCCCTGCTACATGTAGGGCAAGTTCACAAATAGTGACACCAATAAGGTCAAGGAGAGACAGATGAGAGTAAAAACAGGGGTAGTCAGAAGAAGACGCCATAAAAAAATACTGAAACTTGCAAAAGGTTTCTATAGCGGTAGAAGAAAACACTTTAGAAAAGCAAAAGAGCAGATTGAGAGATCTTTAGTATATGCATACAGAGATAGAAGAAACAAAAAAAGAGATTTTAGAAGACTCTGGATTACTAGAATCAATGCCGCTTGCAGATTAAACGATATAAGCTACTCTCGCTTTATAAATGCACTAAACAAAGCAAACATTGAGTTAGATAGAAAAATCCTTGCAGATATGGCCATGAATGAGCCAGAAGCTTTTACAACAGTCGTAAAACAAGCCAAAGCTGCACTTTAAAAATTTAGTCTAGCACTTACTGCTAGACTATCATCTCCCATAAAGACTCAGAGATAGTAGGATGGGCAAATACTATATTGGCTAAATCATCTTTTGTTAGTTTTGCCTCTATTACTATGAGGATTTGATCTATATTTTCTGTTGCATCATGTCCTATTATCGCTCCACCCAATATGATTTTACTCTGTTTTTCACAAATCAACTTTATAAAACCACCGTCATCCCTTTTGATTTTTGCTTTTGCACTTGATTTGTAAAAGTGCTTGATAACATCATGTTCTATGCCTTGTGCCTTTAAAATACTTCATCTTTGTAAATACTACACCCCAAGATTCATAGAAAAGATAGGCAAAAGCATAGCGGTTATGATAACTCCTATGATAGCTCCCACAAGAAGTATAAGCATAGGCTTTAATAGTGACAGCATTGTGTTTATCTTGTCGTCGTTCTCTTCGCTGTATAGTTCTGAGAGGGCATTTGAGAGTTTTTTGCCTCTTACTAGCTCGTCTGAAGCACTTAAA
>CAZLXQ010000129.1:0-2585 GCA_964563675.1 uncultured Sulfurospirillum sp. | reverse complement strand
CCTCTTTTCCATGATAGCGGAGAGTTTTTAACAACATCAGGAGCACTCATAGGTGGTGTAACATGTAGAAAATCAAACTCAACTTTAACCTGCTTGATTTGAGGAATCATATCATAATCCTCTAAATCAGCATCCCACTCACCCTTTATAAGGTAGCGATTATCAAATGTAGCTACTTTTTTCTCCTTATCTATCGCAACTAAATTGTGCTTATAGTTCCACTTCATATCACGAGCCTTATATTGCTCTACAATAGCATCGTGATACTCAGGAACACCAAACATTCTTCCTCCATTTGGATAGAAAGTAAGAGTTGCATTTTGCCTTGCTTTTGCCTCTTTAAGACGAGAATGAGTCAAATACATAATCTTCTTAGGAGCACCGCCACACTTTATAGGGGTATTTGGATGAGAAAACACACCCTCTACTTTTTTGCCACTCTTGGCACTTGCAACAAACTGCTGCATTATTGGCCAAGTTTTTGCTGCACATTTTGGGGCATATATAGAGCCAATGCCGTTCGTGCCTATATCATCAATAGTAAGTCCATCTATCTTCTCATAGTTGAGCTGAAGCCCCGTTGCTACTATAAGAAAATCATACTTAATTTCGCCATTTTTTGCAGTTACGACTCTGTTGTGGTCAGGATCTAGCTCTACAGCATAATCTTTTAACCATTTTGCCTCATTGGGCAAAAAGTCTTTACTCTCTCCTACTATATCCTCTGGCTGCCAAACACCAGCAGCTATCAAAGTCTGTCCAGGCTGATAGCTTACACTGTTTGGATTTGGCTCAATTACAGTGATATCTGGATTACTAAGTTTTCTCACAAGAAGAGAAGCTATAGAGCAGCCAGCTGCTCCACCTCCAACTATAACAATCTTCCCTTTAACATCTGAAGATGCTATCGCCTTCGTTGCGGCACTAGACTCTGTTGGGTTTAGAAAAAATGATGCAGTACCAATACCTGCAAGCTTTAGGGCATCACGCCTTGATAAACCTCTCTTGCTTAGCTCTTGATCTAATTGCTTACATAGTTTTTGAACATTTTTATCCATCGCTTAATCTCCTTAAAATAATCTACTTATAAAAGGTTAGCATATTGAATTTTACAAAAAGGTTAGCATTTTTATCGCCACTTATTGTTTAAGATTTGCTTAATAAGCAACTGCGGTGCTACTAGCCCTCTATACTCATTGCGAGAGACGCTAAAAAGGAGATCTACAGTATCACCTCTATGGACATCTACATCATAGTTAAAAAATAGAGACTCAATAGAGTAGCTATCTTTTGTCAATATAAGTTTCAAGTGCCTTCCTTCTCGCCCTATCACTTTGCCAATCTTTACAAATCCACCTCTTAGTATAAAGCTAGGTGTTGGATTTTTTTGACCATAAGGCTCAAAACTCTCAAGTATCTCTAATAATTCAAAATCAACACTAGAGATATCAAGCTGACCTAAGGCTTCCTCTTTGACCTCTAGCTCTTTGGTGCTTATCTTTTTACAAGCCTCTATTATTTGAGCTTTAAACTCTTTTAGATTCTCCTGCTTTATAGATGCTCCAGCAGCTCCCTTGTGTCCTCCAAAGCCCAAAAGAATTCTCTTTTGTGTTTCTATGAGAGATAGGATGTTTACATCACCAACACTTCTAGCACTTCCTTTTGCAATACCATTTTTGATGGAAAATACAATCGCAGGTTTTTTAAATCTCCTTGAGAGGCGAGATGCCACTATGCCTATAACGCCTTCATGCCAACTCTCACCCCAAGCTACGACTATGTTTTCATCCGCTTTAGCCTGCTCCAAAGATATATCAAACAGTTTTTTTTCTTCAATTTTTCGAGTATTATTTAGATGCTCTATATGCTCTAGCTTAAGTATCGCATCTTCTATGTTTTTTGACTTTAAGAACTCATAAGAGTAGATAGCATCCTTCATGCGACCTGAGCTATTTATAAGCGGGGCTATAAGAAAAGATATATCATCGCCGACTAAAGTTCCCTTGCCAAAATAGATCTTTATTGCTCTAAAAGCGGCTCTTTTAGAGCAGTTTAATACTACTATTCCTTTTTTAACCATTACTCTATTCATATCTTTTAACTCCATCATATCTGCTACAATAGCGATACAAAGGAGATCTAAGAATTTTGATAGATTATACTTTATGCCCATTTTATTTTTCAAAGCAGCTACAAGATACCATGCAACTTGTGCTCCACATATCTCAGGGTTTGGAAAGTTGCAGTCTGGTTGTTTTGGATTTATAGTTGCATAGGCATCAGGAGCGATGCTTGGGACTGTGTGGTGGTCGGTTATGATGAGGTCTATGCCATTTTCTTTACAAAACTTAGCGGCTTGTAGTGCTGATATGCCGTTGTCAACCGTGATAATTATATCTGCTTTAACCCTTTTAACTATCTCAGGATTAAGCCCATATCCATCACTAAAGCGGTTCGGAATTACAACAGAGTATTCAACCCCATGGTCATCAAAAAACTCACTAAGTATAACGCAAGAGACCACTCCATCAACATCATAATCGCCAACTATGACAATCCTCTCTTTTTTCTCCATAGCTTTAACT
>CAZLXQ010000128.1:0-2586 GCA_964563675.1 uncultured Sulfurospirillum sp. | reverse complement strand
AGATAAAAAAAGGGCAAGAGATTTATATCATGGGGACAAAAAATAGGCATGAGGTGTTAAGCCTCATGTATCCCCATCCTCTTGAACTTCAAAAGACAAAAGTTATCAAAACTGGCGAAGTTGGTATTGTTGTTTTAGGGCTTAAAAATATAGGCGATATTCAAGTGGGCGACACCATAACAGACAATAAAAAGAGAACAGCTGAGCCTATAAAGGGCTTTGAAGAGGCAAAATCATTTGTTTTTGCAGGGATTTATCCTATAGAGACAGATAGATTTGAAGATTTAAGAGACGCTCTTGATAAGCTAAAACTTAATGATGCAAGTATCTCTTATGAGCCTGAAACTTCGGTCGCTTTGGGTTATGGATTTCGTGTAGGGTTTTTAGGACTTCTTCATATGGAAGTTGTAAAAGAGAGGCTTGAGAGAGAGTTTAATCTGGACTTAATCGCAACTGCTCCAACTGTTACCTATAGAGTTGAGCGAACTGATGGGAAGATTTTAGAGATTCAAAATCCATCTCAGCTTCCGCCTATAAATGAGATGGAAAATATACAAGAGCCATATGTAAGAGCAACCATACTAACACCAACCGAATTTTTAGGCAATGTAATCACACTAGTAAACAACAAAAGAGGAATTCAAGAAAAGATGGACTACTTAAGCCCTGAACGAGTTCTTTTAGAGTATGCACTGCCGATGAATGAGATTGTTATGGACTTTTACGATAAGCTTAAGTCTGTGACTAAAGGTTATGCTAGTTTTGATTATGATCAGATTGGTTATAGAGAGGGTGATTTGGTGAAACTTGATGTTTTGGTTGCTGGTGAAGTTGTAGATGCTTTGTCCATAATTGTGCCAAAAGTAAATGCAACATTTAGAGGGCGAGAGTTTGTAAAAGCTATGAAAGAGATAGTTCCAAGACAACTCTTTGAAGTAGCTATCCAAGCGAGCATAGGAAACAAAGTCATAGCAAGAGAGACTGTAAAATCGATGGGTAAAAATGTAACTGCAAAGTGCTATGGTGGAGATATAACGAGAAAGAGAAAACTACTAGAGAAGCAAAAAGCTGGCAAGAAAAGGATGAAGTCTATAGGAAAAGTTCAACTTCCTCAAGAGGCATTTTTAACGGTTTTAAAACTAGACTAGATGAGGTGCTTTTGTTGTTTAAATCTTAGTTGGCAGCTACTTTGCAAGAACTGCTTAAGCAGCTCATTTGCACCAACCCCCTCAAAAAGAGTTTTAGAGAGTGGCTTAGTAGTATACTCAGCTTACAAGTACAAAGAGATTAAAGAGCTACTTCACACAAAACACACTTATCACGGAGTAAAAATCTTTTCACAACTCACAAAACATGCACTTCTACCGCTCGTAAAAGCCTTTACATGTAGAGATGTTTTTTCACTTCCTATAGATGATCACACAAGAAGTGGCTACTCACATAGTGCGGTTATAGCAAGAGAATTAAAAGAGCATATAAAGCCACTATATGGCAAACTAAGAGCAAAAAACTCACAAAGATACTCAGGACAAAGTCTGCATGTGAGACAAAAAAACAAAAGAGATTTTGATGTTACATGTAGAGAAAAATTGGATATTGTCTTGATAGATGACATAGTGACAACGGGTAGCACACTAAGCGAAGCAACCTCTACATGTAAAGCTTGCAATTTAAATGTACTGTTTGCACTAACACTCGCAGATGCGAAAGAGAGTTAAATAAGTAGACATAAGCAAATATTTATGCTAAAATCACGACTTATTAACAAAAGGAATTATATGCAAAATGAAGTTATAGCCTATAGGGATGGTATAACTCTAACTGACACACAAAGTCTCTCTTCGCAAGATTTGTCCAATTTTCAAGAAATTTTGTTTGATAACTCTGATGATGCCTTGCATGTGATTCGCCACTCAACGGCTCATATGATGGCTCAAGCTATCAAAGAGGTATATCCTGATGCGATGTTTTTCGTAGGACCCGTGATTGAGGATGGATTTTATTATGATTTTCGTGTAAAGCAGAAGATAAGTGATACAGACTTAAAGGTGATTGAGAAGAAGATGCAAGAGATTGCAAAAAGAAAGCTTTTGATAGAGAAAACCTGTACTACCAAAAAAGTGGTTTTAGAGCAGTTTTGTGATGATGATTTGAAACAAGAGGTTCTTCTTCGTATTCCTGATGGTGCAGTTTCCACCTATAAGCAGGGTGATTTTGAAGACCTTTGTCGTGGCCCACATGTGCCAAACACAAGATATCTTAGATTTTTTAGCTTAACAAGAGTAGCTGGTGCATATCTTGGGGGAGATGAAAACCGTGAAATGCTAACTCGTATATATGGTACTGCGTTTGCGGATAAAGCAAGTTTAGTAGAGTATAGAAAGATGATAGAAGAGGCTAAAAAAAGAGACCATAGAAAACTAGGCAATGAGCTTAAGCTATTTACTTTTGATGAAGAGGTTGGTGCTGGACTTCCTATATGGCTACCAAATGGCGGAAAACTTAGAAGTAAACTTGAAGCGATACTTTTTAAAGCTCATCGCTTAAGAGGTTATGAGCCTGTTCGAGGGCCTGAACTTCTTAAGA
>CAZLXQ010000127.1:0-2622 GCA_964563675.1 uncultured Sulfurospirillum sp. | reverse complement strand
TTGGGTTAAAATCAGCCAAAACTTTTAGCCATTTTGGTTTTAGTTTTGTATCAAGCACATCATATATCTCATTTGCACTATCTTCGTGAGATATATTTCTATTCATAAAGCTATTTATATAGAGTTTGATAGCCTTTAGCTCCACCACAAACTCATCTGGAGTATAATCTATATAGATAGTCGCAAAGTCGGGGTATCCACTTCTAGGACATAAACAACAGAACTCTGGAAGACTCAATTTTATAACATAGTTTTTTTTGTATTTGTTTGGCCAAATCTCTAAATCTTTTTCTATATCAAACTCTTTTATCTCTTTTTCACCATACTTCATAGCTATAAATCCTTTAAATTTTTTGGTTTTGATATAAGAAAGCCTTGTATAAAATCAAATTTAAACTCTTTAGCTTTCTCATACAACTCTTGTTTATCTATAAATTTTATAACTGCTTCTACATGTAAAGAGTGTAGAAGTTCGATATAAGCTTTCATTATCTTTTGGTATCTCTCATTTGAGATATTTTTTGTATACTCTATGTCAAATTTTACTATATCTATAGGTAGAGTTTTTATATACTTTAGGCTACAGTTGTCTCCACCAAAGTTATCTAGGGCTATGATAAATCCACTCTTTTTATATTGGTTTAAAATCTCTCTAAATCTTTGTGTTTCTCTATAGGCTCTACTCTCAGAGAACTCAAGTATAAAATTTTCTGGTTTTAGTTTGGTTTTATAAAAAATCTCTGTTAAAAATTGTCTAAACTCTCTGTTTCTTAGGCTTACAGGCGATAGCTTTATAGATATTAGTCTATTTGTCAAATCTAGACTTTCTAATTTTTTTAGCAATATAGATAATATTTTTTTATCAAATTGAACCTCAAGACCTAGTCTATTTACTACTTTTTGTATTTGAAAATGTGATAAACTTCCTTCACCCTTAGAGTATATCTTAGTTAAAATTTCTAAAATTTCTCTGTTTTTATTATTGTGTTGTAGTGATTGATACTTAAAAATAAAATTTTCATTATCAATTGCATCAAAAATTATTTTTTCAAATTCATTTGGTTTTATATCAGGTATATCATCACTCTCCTCTAACAAAGAAAATAATTTTTTAATTATATTTTTTACACTTCTATCGTAATCAGAGTTTAAAAGTACAAAATCTATCTTTAACTCTATATTATTGATGCCGATATTTTTTAACTTTTTTTCATAGATAGTGATTAGGTGCTTTAACTCTTTTTTTTCTCCATTTAAGATAAGTAAAAAATATCCTCCTGCATATCTTCCTATAGCTGGTTTTTTAAAATTATGTTTTTTTAAAAAACCATCTAATCTTTGAGAAAAAATTTTCAGTATTTTATCTGTATTTGTAACTCCGTATCGATCATTTATGTCTTCTATATTATCAATTTTTATAAGTATTACTGTAGATTCAAATTTTTGATTTTTGATTTTTTTAAGTATCTCTTTTCTAGTAAATGTATTGGTAATCGGGTCAATTATGCTTAATCTAAAGCTACTATATAGAAGATAAAATATATAATATATATAAATAGGAACAAGAATGAGAAACAGAGTAAAATTTTCTAAATCATCTGGGGATATTTGAAAAATATGGTAAAGAAGTAGAGCTGAAATTAAAAAAGGAAAACTAATTTTAAGAGAGACTATAAATCTATTTTGCCTCTCTTTTGCCTCTGAATATAGCACTAAACATCCAGATGTTTTACATCTTTTGCGTGAGCTTGGATATAATTTCTTCTTGGTTCTACTTCATCTCCCATAAATAGAGTAAAAGTATCACTAGCCTCTTCATAACTATCAATTTTTACTTGTAAAAGTCTTCTATTTTCAGGATTCATAGTTGTCTCCCAAAGTTGCTCTGGATTCATCTCTCCAAGACCTTTATATCTCTGGATATAAGTACCTTTTTTTGCAGTTTTTTCTATCTCATCTAGAGTTTCTATTGGGTCTTTTCCATTTAAAAAATCTAAATCTCTCTCTTTTATCTTTGAGTTTATGAAAAGTGCCTCTTCATAAAGTGGATTTGTAAAAAAGTTATCATCAAGCCTCAACTCCTCTAAACCATCTCCTGTTTGTATATACAGATGAACCAAATCATCTGTTACACTATGGTTTAAAAGATTATAACCTTTTATATCAATAAATTTTTTTAACTTTTCAAAAAGCTCATCCGAACTCTTTGAAATTAAGTTAGGATTTTCTATAAGATGGCGAACAATAGCAATCACTGCAAATCTTTTTTCTAACTCTTTAAGTATATTTTTATAAGCAGATATTATTTTGAAAAAATCCATCAAATCATTATTTCCAATGCCTTTAAATTCAAAAGAGTTTATACCTGTTTCTATTAAAAAATTTCCAAGTTCTGCATCATCTTTAAGATATATCTCTCTTTTACCTTTTTTATATCTATATAGTGGTGGCTGAGCAAGATAAACATAGCCGTTTTCAACAACTGGTCTTAAAAATCTAAACAAAAATGTCAAAAGAAGAGTCTGTATATGACTTCCATCAACATCAGCATCTGTCATAACTATAAGCTTATGATATCTTAGTTTCTCTTCATTAAACTCTTCACCAATCCCACATCCAAGA
>CAZLXQ010000126.1:0-2638 GCA_964563675.1 uncultured Sulfurospirillum sp. | reverse complement strand
TCTATGTTTTTTGCTTTACGCTCAAGGCAATCAAACTCTCTTACATGTAGTGCTTTTTTACCTGTCTTGCTTCCACATACTGCACATAGCTGAGAGTTAGGAAACTGGACAGTCTCATAATTCGGGTTTAAGTGATTTGGTTTATGGGGTTCATTATGCACTAAGAGCTACTTTTCATTTTCAATAGTGCCTTTTTGAGGTCTTGCTCTAGGCATTTAAGCTCCTCTTCTGCTTTTACTCTAGCTTTTTTACCTTCGTTAGTGATATTGATACTATCCTCAATAGTCTCAATAAGTAACTGATTTGCAAGCTTTATGCTCTCGATATCAAATACACCTTTCTCGGCTAACTCTCTTGTTTGTCTATTGGATTCTTTTAGATTTTTTGCATTTGCTTCAAGTAGCTCATTGGTCAAGTCCATAGCACTACTTAGTACTTCACCAGCTTTTTGATTTCTATAGATAGTGATAGTTTGGGCAAGTTGATTTTTCCATAGAGGTAGAGTGTTTACTAGGGTTGAGCTGATTTTATTTACTAGTGTTTTGTCGTTCTCTTGTACCATTCTGATTGACGGTAGCGACTGTAAAGCTACTTGTCTTGTTAGTTTTAGATCATGTACTCTTCTTTCAAAGTCATCTTTTGCACCGTAAAGGTCTTTTAGTTCTTGAATTGCTATCATATTGTCATTTTTTTCTACTTTTTCTTTTATAGTAGGTATCTCTTGCTCGCTCATAAAAGAGAGTTTTTGCTCTCCAGCTACGATATAGTCTTCAAGCTGATAGACATAATCCAAGTTTGCATCATAGAGCCTATCTAGCAACTCTATGTCATTTAAAAGCACACCTTTTTGCTTTTCTAGCTCATCGGCTATGCTCTCTATTTGCTCTTTTACACCCTCGTATTTGGTTAAAAATAGAGCTAGTGGCTTTGCTTTTCCAAGTAGCTTATCAAAAAAACTAGGCTTCTTATTTGGGTCTAGCTCATTTATATCAAAACCTTTGATAGCAACTATCATGTTTGACAAAGGTGCAGCTGCCCCCTCTAGGTCTTTGTTTTTTACTCCGCTCAATATAGAAGAGGATGCTGTCGTAACTCTCTCTTGTGCCTCTGCTCCAAAGTGCATTATAGATGTTGTGCTTTTTATGTCGATAGTTTTTGAAAGCTTCTCTATCGTATTAGTATCTTTTTTCTCTATATCTGAGACAACTAGCTCTGTTTTAGTGTTCATTTTTTAACCTTTTTTTCATAACTGAAAGTTTAACATCAAGCTCTACTATATCCTCTTCAAGAAGATTATCATAGCGAATATCAAGCTTTTTAATACTGCTTTGCATCATATCCACAAATGAGTCTTGCATCTCATAAGCTCTATCTTTTACTTCAAGCTTGACATATATCTCACTCATGGAGCGAATCTCACTTAGGTAGCTTACAAGATACCTTCGTACTCTTTCAAAATCTTCTGGTTCATTTTGTATATGATCTACCAGCTTTTCAAATCCAATAGCCATCTTAAACATCATCTGCTTTACTCTGCTTGATGTACATCTACTTGCATTTTGCCTGATAGTGTTTATATCTTTATATGCTTCATTTAAAAGATTTGTAACTCTTTTTGAAGTTTTACCAGTTGCGATTATCTTTACTTTTTCCACCTTAGGATCAAAACCATAATACAGATACCACCCAAGCAACATCACTCCACCAAGTAAAACAGAGACTACAAAAGAGGAGCCTCCAAGGTATGCAGAAAAAGCTGAAGCACTACTAATCAAAATACCAGCTATAGCCTTAAGAGGCACTAGTGGCACTTTCGCATACTTTTCATACTTTGTGCTATTGTGAATCTTCTCTATAGCAATACCTCTTCTTAGCAACACAAAAGCTCCCGCAAAAAAAGTGAAGATAGTCATCGAAGCGATAAAGTAAAAAATCTCACCAGCAACAAGTGCTCCAATAGAAAAAAAGAGATAATTAAACCCAATAATCAAGAAAAAAAATCCAGCAAAAAATGGTGTATACTTTTTTATTTTTTTATTCTGTTCTTTAGTTCTATCTACAAAAAGATTTTTAATTTTATCCAAAAAAAACATCAGTTATGCCCCCAAATGCGGTGATAAACAGTGCACTATAAAACAGTATAAACCCTATACTCGCCTCAATCCATCTTGGCATACACATTTCCTTTTAAAAAATAAATTAGGTCATTATATCCAATATAGCTTAATAGATAGACAATAATTACCCTCTCAAAGACCTAGCGATGCTTTTGCTTGAACACTTGTAGCAATCTCTTTTTATAACTCTTTATATTCCACCCCAAATGTCAAGACAACTTCCTCTAAAATTTAATTCTTTTACCACTATCTGTTGTAAAGCTTTATAGTTTTTACTATTTACTTCTAAGCCTTCACGATAAACACTCATAGGTTTTTTGTACTCTAATGTCTCATGAAATCTCTTATAGTTATAAAACTCCATATAGTCTCTAACATCATCTTTTAACTCTTGTATTGTATCATACTCATTTAGATAAATCCTTTCTACATTTAGCACTTCTGCTAAAGCAACCGCTATTCGCTACTTTTCTACTCATCTGTTTATCCTTAGTTTTTCATTGCTTTATTTTATCATTTTG
>CAZLXQ010000125.1:0-2686 GCA_964563675.1 uncultured Sulfurospirillum sp. | reverse complement strand
AACCCGAATAAGCTATATTTTCCATCTCTTTTAGGGCTTAATTTTTATAAAAGCTATATAATAGTTTCTGTAAAGCTATCTTTGTTTGATATCGTAAAGATTTTATTTGCTATTTTTTTAACCTCTTGTGGAAAATGTGAGACATATAGGACGGTTATTGGATTTTCGTTAAGTCTACCTTTTAGTATCTCTACTAAAGAGTCTTTCATCTTAGTATCTAAGGCACTAAAAGGCTCATCTAAAAGAAGAGTATCAGGCTCCATAGATAGAGCTCTTGCTAAAGAGACCCTTTGTCGCATTCCTCCTGAGAGTTTTGAAGGGTAGTAGTCAATAAAGTCAAATAGCCCCATAGAGAAGAGAGAGTCTTTAGCTTTTTCAATAGCCTCTTTTTTGCTAAATCCTGCCGCCTCAAGAGGTAACATAACATTTTGCAGAGTTGTTTTCCATGGAAATAGCCTTGGTTCTTGAAAAACATAACTAATCTTTTTAGAAACAATATCTATCTTCCCACTTGTCGGCTTTTCAAGACCAGCTATCAGTTTTAAAATGGTTGTTTTGCCAATTCCACTAGGACCAAGTAAGCCAACTATATCTTGGGTATTGATACAAAATGATAGGTTACAAAGTATCTCTTTGTTTCCATATCTTTTAGAGACTTTATCAAAAGATATTGCCAAACTCACTCTTTCCACCTTACGAAGTAGTTTTGTATCGGACGAAACAGAATAAACTCAAATATAGCAACGATAAATAGAGTAGTTAAAATCCAAGCAAAAAGTTGAGGAATCTCAAGATTTGATCTAGTAAAACCTATAGCATAGCCAACACCCTCGTTTGCCCCTAAAAGTTCAGCCATCACAACTACTCTTGCAGCTTGACAAGTACCAAGTACAATCGCAGCACTAAGTGGAGCTGCAATCGCTGGAGTATAGACATCTTTTAGGATTGTTAAAGGCGAAAATTTATATACTTTAGCCACTTCAACTAAGTCTTTATCAACCATCTCAATACCTCTAGCGGTGTTGATATATATGGTCGGAGCCACTAAAACAGAGATAAGAAAAATTGCCATAGTTGAGCCCATGCCAAACCAGAGCATAGCAAGAACCACTACAACTACCGGAGGAACACTCATAGTAAGCCACCTCAAAGGCTCAAGCAAGCACTTTATATCTCGATTGAGCCCTGCGACTATACCTAAAAAGAATCCAGCAAAACCGCCTATCAAAATCCCAATTGATACTCTTTTTAGAGTGACCAAAAAGTGCTCAAAATAGTAGGGAGTTTGAATCATCTCCCAAAGAGCAGTTGTAGCTTGAATAGGTGATGCTAAGACAATCTCATGCATATTTAGGGAGAGAATTTGCCAACCCACTAACAAAAGCATAAAACCAATCCCTGTTAATACCTTCTCTCTTAACGGATTAATAGCTTTGATCTACTCTCCTACCCAATAAAAGTCATCACCAGGCAACCCGCCACCTATCTTAGCTGGATTTGTTGATTTTAGAACGCCATAAAAGTACTCTAATTCATCTCTTGAATCAACAGCTGAGACAAATCTAATCTGTGCATGTTTAAGTGCAGCTGCAACTGGCTTAGGCTTCATGCCAGAGATATGCTTGCTAACAATCTTACCAGCCTCTTTAGGGTTATTGTTTGACCACTCAATAGCCTCTTTGTATGCTCTTTGAAAAGCATTGACCACATCAGGTCTATCGGTAATCTTTGGAGTAGCTACAACACCAGCTTGAGGTATTTGAGGTTTGCGATCAAAAGCTTTTCCCCACTCTTCTTGGAGACTAACTGCTCGATATAGCTTTTTTGCCTTACTCTGCTTTGACATCTTTTTTGACTTCATAAGTGCGATAGAGACAAGTGGCTCAGCTAAAAGTCCGTGATCTGTTTTTCCGCTGATAACCTCTTGTAGTACTGCTGGTAAGCTTGTATGGTAATTGAATGTAAAGTTTTCTTTTGGATTTATACCTTGCTTGGATGAAACTGCTTGAAAAACGATATCCGGCATATCATTACGATAAGGCATAGATATAGTTTCGCCCTTAAGATCGGCAATCGAACTTACCTCTGGATCACTTGATACTAGATATAAAATTCCCCAAGCTGATATATTGAGAAGTCGAACTGGAACTCCTTTGTTGTAAAAAGTGGCAGCAACATAACTAGGAACCGCAGAAAAATGAACCTGCTCTCCAGCAATGAGCGAGCGTAGCTGGTCTGGATTATTCCATATAACCAACTCCACCTCTTCGGCCACATGACTTAACAACCCTTTTTCAACTATATAGGCCATAGGGTGAGTAACACTCGACTTTGGACCAGATATAATAAGCTTCTTAATCTTCTCTCCAGCCGATAAAGGCACAACGATAAATGCAAAAACCAAAATAGACATTAGCCATATTTTTCTCATAAATCCACTCCCATTTTAAATAGATTGCTAAAGAGTACAAAAAATCCACTTAATCTATGATAAAAATGATAATTATATTAAAAATAAAGTAATTGCATAGATGTGAGATAACTGACTTCTAGTGAACCAAGTAAAGTTTTCCTAGTTAACTGACCTTTCGAGAAATAAGTGTGCAAGGTCAGTAGTTATTTTTTTTTAATTTTTGTTTTAAATTAAGCACAGTATCGCTTTGTCTTGAGGATATATAGTCTCTAA
>CAZLXQ010000124.1:0-2757 GCA_964563675.1 uncultured Sulfurospirillum sp. | reverse complement strand
AAAACAGAAGCAGTAAAAATATAATGGGCATAGTTCTATATAGTGGAGAAAAAGTTATAGGCTTTAGCGATACTCTTTTTGCGGTGCCTTTAGGAGTGTTTTTATAGCTAATCTTTTTGGGTTTTAGTACAAAAATCCAAAAATCCAAAGAGGTATCTTGTTTGCAAATCCAGTTTCTATATCATCTGCTACGACATAAGAGTTTGGGATATCTTTTATCTGCTTAAAGGTTTTATTTTTACCTCCTATCTCGATTGTATATTTTTCATCTATTAAAAAATCACCTTTATCTAGGTAGTGAAGTGTATGTTGTGTGCTGATTGTGCTTACAAAGTATGTTTCTCTTAGTGTTCCTATCTCTTTATTGACACATAGAGCTTCAAAGAGGTTTGTGTTCGCTAGATATAGTTTGTCTGGTTTTCTTATGGCTTTAAATCTTTTCCCCTCATGTGTAATATGTTTTATAAGTTCAGCATCCCCTAAATACCCAATGTACTTATAGAGGGTAGATTTTGTTATGCCTGTAATTATTGCTAGCTTTTCTATGCTCATCTCAAGTGGCTTAAATACGCAAATACTTAAAAGAAGCTTTTTAAGAGTGTTTATCTTGTCTGGCTGGATAGAAAATATCTTGCTTAAGTCTGTGTGTAGTATGGTATTTATAGTTTCGTTGATTCTATCTACATACTTTGTTTTATCTTCAAAATAAAACGGATAAGCACCTACTTTTAAGAACTCGTTGTAAAATTTCAATATTTTTTTATTTGGAAGTGACTGGATTATATCATGGGTTATAGTCTCATGACTGCAAAGGATGTCTTCAAGATTATACGCTTTTAGATTTATATCAAAGCTTATCTCTAGGTACTCTTTTAGACTCAAAGGGTAAAGATGATACATGGAGTATCTTCTAGCAAAATCTGGACTAGTTAAGGCAAGAGCCGATGAGCCTGTAAAATATACCTTGATATCTAAAAAATCATATATAGATTTCAACTCTTGTTCAAAGTTTTTTGCTTCGTGTATCTCATCTATACATATAATCTCTCCTCCAAGTTTAGAAAACTCATCAACAAATTCAAAAAGAGAAGTGTCTTGAAACATAGGATGATCGCAAGATATATAGAGCTTGCTACTAGAGTCTATATCTGAGTGTTGTAGCAGTTGCATCAGTATGGTAGTCTTTCCGATACCTCTGCTGCCATATATAGCAGTAAGCTTTGCAGGAGATAACTTTATATTATCAAATAGATATCTTTTATAGCTAGGCAATATTTGATTTAGTTTGAGATTATACAGCCTTTTGGCATTTTCTAATTGTTGTAGCATAAGGTTTCCTATTGTGCATATAACATATTATACTAAAATATAATAAATTAGTCTATACTGATAGACTAATTACTAAGTTTTATTAACAACCTTATCTTTTATCTCTAGTTTTTCATATATAGGTATCAGGGTTTTTAGAGATGCCCTCAATAGAGACAGATATAACTGTGAACGAAAGCTAATCTCTACATGTAGATACTTAGCCTCACTTTTTGGTGAACTGAGTCCAAAAGTAGATAAATATACCCTAAATTGCTATTTTAACTAAAAACAGATATACTTTAAGAAAATATAAAGAAGTAAAGATGTCATTTAACTTTTATGAGTACACCGCTCTACAGATAAAACAGAGAACTAACGCAAAGATGCTATATATAAGTTTTCTTGAAACTTTGCACAATTACAACCTTAGCTTTAGATACAAGATGTTTTGGCAAAAACATAAAGATGGATATGAGTTGCTTGTCAAACAACACCTTAAAAGTGGCAAAAGAGAATATCTAGGAAAAAGAGACGAGGCAAAAGAGACTTTAAGAGCAGACTTTGAAAGTGCAAAAGCTCGTGTCAAGCAGAGACTCTTTGAGATAAAAGAGAAGCTAAAAAGAGAAGAGAAGTTAAACAAGCTAGATGGTATAGCGAGAGTTCCAAGAGAGTTAGTAGATATATTTGCAAAGATAAATGAGCTAGGACTTGATGATAAGGTCATAGCTATCGGCACAAATAGTCTTTATGCTTACGAAGCTTCGTGTGGAGTCATGATAGAATAAGAACATCTTGCCACTTATGATATAGACCTCCTAAATAGAAAAAGAAAAGGTATATCTTTTATATACAATGAATTAGTAACATCAAATAGTGCAAAAGAGTTTATAAAGAGTATTGATAAGAGTTTCGAGCAAAGCAAGGGTGTTCCTTATCGTTTTATCAATAACAAAGGTGTTTGGGTTGAGTTTATAAATCCAACTTCACACTCCATAAAAAATGAGAGTTTTAAAGATAATATTTTTGATGATATAGTTCCCTTGCCTATGAAGGGCATGGAGTGGCTTGAAAACTCTCGTCTTTTCAAGGAGTTTATCATATCAGACAATGGAAAATGTGCAATTATGACAACAGTACACCCAGTGGAATATGCTGTATATAAAAACTGGCTCTCTAAGCAAGAAGATAGAGATTATAATAAACATATAAGAGATTTAGAGCAGAGCAAATTAGTCACAAAACTCATTGATGAGCATATGCCAAGGATAGACTTAAAAGAAGAGTTAAAAAACATAAAACACTTTAAGAGAGATGTTGTTGATAGTTATCTGGAGGATTTAATTTTTATTTAGTTTTATTACCAACGCAACCCTATCTTTTATCTCAAGTTTTTCATATATAGAGCTTAGGTGGGCTTTTACAGTTCTCTCTGTGATGTTTGCTTGG
>CAZLXQ010000123.1:0-2771 GCA_964563675.1 uncultured Sulfurospirillum sp. | reverse complement strand
TACTAAGGGGGAATATTTAGAGAAGGTAAGATAGATGAAATATATATTAGTTACATGTGCACTATTGTTGTTTTTGGGCTGTTCGGATAAACCTGCTGATGTTGCTGCATTATATAAAGACAACTGTGCAAGCTGTCATGGGAAACAGGGTGAACTGCGTGCTTTTGGAAAGTCTGAAGTGATATATAATTGGTCAGAAGATGACTTAAGGAGTGCGCTTATAGGTTACCAAGAAGGCACATTTGGAGGAAGCATGAAAGGGCTTATGAGAACAGAAGTGGATGGTTTAACTAGAGCCCAGATAGATGCATTAGCAGAGTATATATCAAGTATGAGCCCCTAAGCAGAAAGTATATAAGCCAATTTTCATATTGGCTTATTCGATTTCTAAAGAGGGAGCGGTATTGATTTGGTATAAAAATATACTATCTGCTTTTAGCTTTTTTAGATATAAATTTTCTTCATCACTGTATCTTACATTTGAGACGATATAGAAAGGAAGATTGCTTAGTCTTGCAAATCTAAGGGGTATTCCTAGTCCGTAGTTTACATGCATAGCACCTGCAAAAACTATCAACTTATCTTTTTTAGTTTTTAGAACCTCTTGTGCTATTTTCGCACTTTTTTTAGCCATGTATGTATCCCAAGTAACTTGTACCCTGTACATTCTCTCTTCGCAAGGCTCGTCTGATTTTTTTGGTAGTTTGTGGCAGTGGTTGAGGTATGGCATGACTAGTGCCTTGTGAGCAGTTACATTTAAGTCTAAGCTATCATAAAATGCTCTTTGCTCTTTGCTCATTTTGTCAAATTGTCTTAAAGATATTTTTGCCCTATACTCTCTTGAGATATTTATGCCATAAAGTCTACCATTTGAGTTTTTAATAGTTTCATAAAGTGGTGCTACTATCTCCCAGTTAAAACTAGTGAACTCATCCCAGCCTCGCTTCTCTTTTAGCTCTGTACTATTTAGCTCACAGCTAGTGTATAAATTTAAAATCTCATTATGCGAAGGATAAAACCACTCATTGCCTAGATGTAAATTGTAACCTTTCTTTACAAGTTTTTGTAAAAACTCATTGAAAAACTCATGCGTCTCTTTTGTGTTATGATGATCTCCTACAAATATAACAGGATAGTGCTCAACTTCATCCACTAACTCCAAGAGAGATATAAACCTCCCCTGCTTAGTAGAGAAAACACTCTCTTGCATATCGCTTTTGTCTATTGCGAACTTTGGATTTATATCTAAAGACTTTGAGGAACAAGCGGTGAAAAAAGTCACTATGCTTATTAGTATAACTATATTTTTGACTATATTTGTCTTCATGCACATTACCCTTTTACTTTTTGTTTGCTCGATTTTTCAATTTCTTGTGAAGCACTTTACTCATAATCCCGAATTATGCAATAAAAATCACTAAACTAGAACTCATCATTGCACCTATGGTATCTGTAAAAAATCATCACTTAACCCTCGGGTTTGAAGCATTGTATCTAAATATGACTTAATGAAAAATATAGATTTAGATTCTGACCTTGCAAGCTTATCTATGGCACAATTACTCCGCTTATCCCGCTATTTGCACTGTGAAAGATGATAGTTTTATGTTTTTTTGCATATAGTTTTAAAAGTAGGTTTTGCAAAGTTGGTCCAGTTGAGGGTGTAAACCAAGCATTGTTGCTGATTACTATCATGTACTCTGGACTGCTCTCAAACAGCTTATTGGTAGTTGCTTCATAACAAACAGCACTTCTAAATGTGTAGCCTTTTATCTTAAAGTCAGAAACTCTATCAGCACCCTTAAAGTCCTCAGCTCCATCAAAAAAAATCCTATTTATAAAATCAACTGCCCATTGCGGAAGTGGTATTTTCTCCCCAAAAGGTACTAAGACTACCTTATCTGCTATCTCAACAACCCCATCTTTAAAGAGAAAAGAGGAGTTGTGTATTTTGCGGTTTTTTACATGTAGCCCACCTGTCACTATGGCTATATCATAAGAGAGTTTTTTTAATCTATCTAGCAGTTTGGTTTCAAGATTTAGATAGAGTGGAAAAGCACTTTCATGTAGGATAATCAAATCTTTATCTTTTTGTATCGCTTCGTTTATAAAAAAAAAGTTGCCCTTGATTATCTCGTCTTTGTACTCTTTTTTCCATTTTTTGCTTTGGTCTAGATCTGTTATAGGAATCGCTATATCAAGCTTAGGCAACTCTACATGCATAGGCTTGTTAAAAAAAGACAAAACTAGCAGGAGTGGTATGCCGATCAATTTATACCATCTTTTAAGCCTGATTATGATGGTCAAGATGATTAGAAAAACTCCATATAGATAGATGTCTGTTGAGAGGTGTGAGTTTATCAAAACTAGCTCTGGCTTAAGCCAGTTAAACCCAAGAGGTGAAAAAAAGCTTAAAGCAAATACCAAGATAGCTCTAAGCTCAGGGGTTTTTCCAACTATGGCAATAATCCAAAAAAATAGAGCATATATAAGTCCAAAAATCAGTATAACCAAAGGGATAAGATAGGATAAATCATAATATCTAAAGCTAAAGCTAATCCAATAGAACCAAAATACTCCTATAAAAAATCCAATCCAAACAAAAGTTTTTCTATCGCTAGCAAGGAGCAGATAGAAGCCCAAGATAGCTAGTATAGTCTCTAAAACCATGATTTGAATAGAGAAATATGCAAGATAGATAAATAAACTTAGAAATATTGCAATAAAAAAGCCATTTATTATAAAAAAAGTGCTAAAATAGCTCCTTGAAA
>CAZLXQ010000122.1:0-2772 GCA_964563675.1 uncultured Sulfurospirillum sp. | reverse complement strand
ATAGTATCGTAGTTAGCTTAAGTTTTTACGCACCCATATTTTTCATTAAGTCGAAAAAACAATTAATAAGTTAGAAAAAAAATGGATAGTAATGAGATGGCAATAGAAAATTACATAATAATAAGGAGCGAAATAATGGAAATATTTGAAAAAGCAAAAAAACACTAGAGAAAAAAAGTGAAGATTTTATAGGAAAAAAATCCTATCACTTTCCAAAAATATCAAAAAGAAGTATATAAATGAGCGGGGATAACTCTTATGGTAGCAATAGGTATGGTAATGACTCAACAAGCACAGGTTACGGAAACCACTCTACAGCATATAGAGATAGCCTACAAGGTAAAAATGCTTATAGTCCAGGAAAAGACCCACACCAGCATTGGACAGACGGACAAATTCAAAGAGACGATAAAGGTGTATATTTCACAACATTCTTCCACCTGTTTCACTCCCAGCCTTCCACTTTTTTCGCCGTCAAACAAGTATCTAATCTATTTCATCGCTTTTTTAGCATTTTCCTTCCTTTGTGAACCTCCACTAATCTCAATTTTATAAGCATTATGTGTAATTCTATCAATAAAATTTTATTATTGATTGTAGCAAAAAAAGAGTTTATTGCAAAGTTTTACTACATCTTATTTATGATATAATTTTATCAAAATAGAGGAGATTGCTATATGCTACTAATGGAACTAAAAACTCAAGAAAAATTTGCCTTTTTGCAGATTGCCCATCACTTAGTACATGCTAGTGGAGATGTTGGAGTTAGAGAAAAAATGAAGATAGATGATTACTGTGTTGAGATGGGGATAGACAATATAATATTTGATAATAAAAAATATAATATTGATGATTGTTTAGCTAAATTTAAAACAAGCAAAAGTCAAAAAATTTTACTTTTAGAGCTAATGCTACTAGCTCATGTGGATGACAAGCTTAACAAGTACGAACAAGATATGCTAGAGATAATCTCAAAAAAGTTCAATATCAATGAGATGCAGTTGAAGTATGCCTCTACTTGGGGTAAAGCAGTATCAGCCTTAAGAGAGCAAGCTCTTTTGATGATCAATGATACTTAAAAAATCTACCATCTATTTTGCCTTTCCTTTAACTTCACTCTTTTTATCTTTTTTGCTATGCTTCTTGCTTTTTTTATTTTTATCTTTTGCAAGTTTTCTCATATCTTCAGTAGTATCATCTTCATCCATAATCTCAAGCCCTAAAAGTGTCTCAATACAATCTTCAAGCGTAACAATGCCCTCGGTTTGACCATAGCTGTCAGTTACTAAAAACATATGCTCTTTTCTTTTTATAAACAGATCTAGTGTGTATGAGACTGGTATATTCTCATTGATAGAGAAGATAGGCATCATCAAATCTTCAACATTTGCCATCTTATCTTCAAGGGCAAGTTTAAAAATTTTCTTGCTAAACACAACACCTACTATGTTATCAATCGTCTCCTCATAAACAGGAATTCTTGAAAACTTCATAATGCCTTCAGTTTTTAAAACATCTGATATTTTAGCATTTTTCTCTAAAGCAAAAACAACACTTCTTGGAGTCAAAATGTCTTGCACCTTACTTTTACTAAGGCTTAAAACATTCTCTATAAAATCAGACTCTTTCTCATCTATATGACCACCATCTTCAACTAAAAGAGCAGTCTCTAGTAGCTCCTCTCTGGTGATAGAGGATGATGAGCCTTTTCTAGATATCAACTTAGTGATAAAAAGAGAAACAACGATAAGGGGGTAGGTTACAAAGATAAGACCTCTGATGATATATGCACTTACAGGGGCTAACTCTTTATAGTACTGTGCTCCTATCGTTTTGGGTATAATCTCAGACAAAAATAGTATCAAAAGTGTCAACACAACAGATATATGAAATACATACTCAAAGCCAAATATTCTTGCCGCTTCTGCACCAACCCCAGCAGCACCTAAAGTGTGGGCGATTGTGTTTAGTATGAGAATTGCAGCTATCGATTCTCTGATATTTGTTTTTAGTTTTTCAAGTAAAATTCCAACTTTTTCATTACTTTTTTTTATGACATTTATGTTTGACATATTTAAAGACAACAGTACGGACTCCACAATAGAGCAAAGAAAGGATACACCTATAGCGATAGCTAGATATATAAAAAGTAGTGTCATGTTATTTGACCTATCTTTTGTTTCTTTTCATTTTTGGGCGGCAACTCTTTGGATATACTCAAAGAACACCGCTGTTTCGACGATGAATCAGACATGGTACTTATTTAGAAACTCCTTATCTTTTGTAATCAAGCCTCTTGCTTGAAGATTTTCTATAGTCTTTTGATCGCAATTAGTATCAGCTGGCCACTCTCTTGTGTAGCCATCCATACTAGACTTATTGGTCGCATCAACTCCGATATACTCATCTTCTAAGAGTATATCTCGCAAGGCATCTATGTTATTGACAACTCTCCAAACAAGCATATATGGATTGCTCAAGTCGTTTGAACCCTCATCTACAAAAATTAGCAGTTTCATATGCTCTTTAAGAGGCTTTAGTGCTTTATAAATCTCACTAACTACTCTTTTTTTATCGACCCCTAAAACTACTATAGGTGTTTTTGTATGAGTCTTATACTGTTTTATAGACTTAACATCTTGAACCAATGTCGTTATCTTAGCATAAAGTTCCTCATCACTCAATATATCTTTACCGAAAGTATCAATTTTCTCTCTAGTACAATCAACTCCTAGCTTTCCACCATAGCAAGCATTTGGGCTCGCATGGTCG
>CAZLXQ010000121.1:0-2780 GCA_964563675.1 uncultured Sulfurospirillum sp. | reverse complement strand
AAATGCTGAGTGTATCTTATATGACTTACTACTTGATCGGCAGCTTGTCTTAGGTTGTTGCCTTGGAAGTTTGGGGCTATCATGACTGATAGGATTCCTACTATAACTATAACGAAAACTAATTCTAACATCGTAAATGCTTTTTTCATAATCTCTCCCATTCTAATGTAAATAAAATGACTTTATAATTTTATCATAATATTTGATATTTATCTTTTCATAGTTGTATATTTTAAAATTCGAGTGAGATAGATTGTATCTGCCACCGCTTTGAATGCCATAAAACTTTAACCTTAAAGCCAATCTGTGGTCTTTTGTGTTTATCTTTTCTACTCCTCTTGTTTTTAGCTCTTGTGCTAAATCCTTTACTGCATGATATCTGTATGCTGGATGATCGGCCGGATTTTCTATGATCAAATATAGAGGCTTATTGAAATAGGTGATAGCCAAATTTAAAAAAAGAAAGACAAGTACGGCTCCAAAGGTTAGTTTGTGATATTTTCTGTGCTGTGGTAGTCTGACTCTATAGCTATTGTAAAATATCTGTACGGCTAGTGGGATTGCTATCACGACAAAAGGTGCAAAGTCTTCAAACAGTAGTTTTTGTCTCAAAGAGAGTATTAGAGAGAAAATAAGTGAAACAAATGCAACATACCAAAGTAGATTTTTCTTCTCTTTGATAAGTATCCTGTATAGAGCATATAGTAAATACAAAAACAAGAGTAGTGAAAATATAGCTGCATACACACCTAGCATGTCCAAAAAATGTCCCTCTGGCTTACCTCTTGTATCAAATCCGTACATGTACATTGATAACCCAAATAACACTACTGATAATATAAGTAGCTGCTTTTCTTTATTGAATACACTATAGACAAAAAGGGATATATAAAGAATAGCAAAGGAGTTATCTGCAAAAAGGGTTGCAAGCAACACTATGAAGGATATCTTTTTGTGTCCATACATGTAAAGATAGACAAAAAGTAGTGTAAGAAAGATAGCTACATAGGCTCCGTTAACCAACAAAGCTGCACTATTGACTCCTGGAAGCATGGCATAGATGGCTACTGAGGCTACCCTATCTATCTTTCTCTTTAAAAATAGTTTTCCTATCTTGTAGAGCAAGACTAGGGAGGCAATATGAAGAAGTATAAATGGAAGCCTTAGTGCTAAATCATTTTGACCAAATAACTTTGTTGAAAAGTAGACAAGATAATGAACTAGGGAATTTCCCTCAAAAAGTATAACTGCCTCTTCATATCTTATGGAGAGTGAGCCTACTCCATAAAGCAACAGTAGAGTGCTTGCTGTGATAACTAGCAGAACTAGATTTGCTTCTCTCATATCTTTAGAAAATTATCCAGTAACTCATGACCATATTCACTTAGGATTGATTCTGGGTGAAACTGCACTCCATGGATATCTGTACCCTTTACATGTAGAGACATAATCTCATAATCGTCTGTGCTGTATGATGTTGGTACTAGCTCGTTTGGTAGATTTTTATTCTCTACAACTAAAGAGTGGTAGCGAGTCATAACAAAACTCTCAGGCAGTCCCTTGAATAGACAAGTTGGCTCTATCTGCTTTATGGTTGATGTTTTTCCATGCATCATGTTTTTAGCTCTTACTATCTCGGCTCCATAAACTTGTGCTATGGCTTGATGACCTAAACAGATACCCAAAATAGGTAATTTGTCTTTAAAGTATTCGATAACTTTTAAACTAATTCCTGCCTCATTGGGTGTGGCTGGACCTGGGGAGATTATGATTTTTTGTGGATTTAGTGCTTCTATCTGCTTTACATCTAATTCGTCATTTTTGATTATCTTTAAGTCAGCACCCAATTCTAGGCAATACTGAACTATATTGTAAGTAAAACTATCGTAGTTGTCTATCATGAGTATCATGTCTGTTTATCCTCTTTGTGAGAATTATAGCATAAATTTAACTACAAATTATCTATCTGAAAATCCCAAAAGAACTCTATCCACTCTGTCGCTTTACGAGTTGTAAAGTCTGGTCTTAAGAGTGCTTTTTCTTTGTAAAAGATTGATGCAACTTTCAGATCTAAATCTGGATACTTTTCAAGTAAAACTCTTTTAAGCTCCACCATAGTCTCGCCACTATCAATAATATCATCAACTATGACTACTTTTTTTGCTCTACCTAAATCTGGTATATTGAAAATATCTATAGTATCAAGTTTTTTAGTCTCTTCATAGTGGATAGAGTTTATGGAGTACAGATCTCTCATCTCTAGCGCCTTTGCGAGGAAATGACCTAGTGTCATGCCTCCTCTTGCAACCGCTAAAATCACATCAGGCTTATAGCTTTTTAGCTCTTTAGCCAATATGTCTACATCAACTTTAAACTCTTCGTAACTATAATAATGCAACTTAATCTCCCTTAACCCAAATTATACAATAGAATCACTAAACTAGCACTCATCATTGCACCTACGGTATTTGTAAAAAATCATCACTTAATCTTCGGCTTTATCAAGAGCTAGCCGTATATTTTTAACTCATTATATAGACTATCTCTCTGCACTGGCACAAATCCACTTGTAGTTATCAAGTCTGTAAAGTCTTTTATATTCATACCATCTGCACTTTTAGCTCCTGCAGCTGACTGAATCGCCTCTTTTTCTATCGTTCCGTCTAAATCATCTGCTCCAAACTCAAGTGCTATTAGTGCTAGATTTATCGTTGAGGTTGCCCAATAGGCTTTTATATGGGGGATATTGTCTAGCATAAGTCGGCTAATAGCATAAGTTT
>CAZLXQ010000120.1:0-2811 GCA_964563675.1 uncultured Sulfurospirillum sp. | reverse complement strand
CTTTTTACTGAACAAGTCCAGTAAAAATTCCTCGCGACTGAAGCAGGAGCTTCTGTAAACTTCTTTTACTGTTTCCTTTTTCACTTTAATGCTCCTTTTGATAAAAACATGAAGTAGGTTTCTTTGTGTTTTTTAGATTGTGCCTTGCTCAAACTGTGCTCTCATCTTCTCTTTTTCTATTTTTCTTTTTACTTTTAAAGCCTCTTTTGCTTTATAGTCCTCTACACAAAATCCTAGCCATTTTAGCATCGGAGATGCAACAAATATTGAGCTATATGTCCCTACTGCTATACCCACTAAAAGTGTAAAAGCAAATCCATGTATTATCTCTCCACCAAACATCCAAAGTGTAAATACAACAAAAAATGTCGTAACAGATGTCAAGAGAGTTCGAGAGAGGGTTTTAGATATGGATAGATTTATGATATCAAACAAAACAAATGTTTTTGATTTTTTAACCTCTTCTCTAATCCTATCAAACACAACAATAGTGTCATTTAGTGAGTATCCAAGAAGGGTTAAGAGTGCTGCTAAGATGTCTAGATTTATATCAACTCTAAAAAGAATCAACATCCCAATAACGATAGAGATATCATGCACTAAAGCAAATATAGAAGCAACAGCAAATCGCCACTCAAATCTAACAGTAACATAAACAAGGATAACAAAGATAGCTACAATCATAGCCATAATGCCCTTTTGCCTAAGCTCTCCTCCTACTTTTGGTCCAACTATATCTACTCTTCTAATCTCAAAGTTACCACTCCCTTCTAGTAGGTTGCTAGCAATATCTCCAATATTTTCTTGGACTACATCCGTACTGCTCATAAATCTGATTATTACCTCATTTGGACTACCAAACTCCGTAATTGTTGCATTTTCAAACATCTTATCTACTGAGATTTTCTCTCTCATCTTCTGTATCGGGGCTTCATTCTCATACTTTACTTGAACTATAGTCCCACCAGCAAAGTCTATGCCATAGTTTAGACCTTTTGTGCCTAACATCACAAAAGTTGCAATCAGCATCATAACAGAAAGAACTATAAAAGGCAGACTCTTGCCCATAAAGTTATAAGTTTTATCTTTAGAAAATATCTGCATTACTTAGCACCCCCTTTTATACCAAACCAAAGAGTAAGATTTTTACTCTTCTCAATTCGAGGCATAAAGTATTGGTAAATACCATGTGTTCCTAAAATCGCTGTTAGCATTGAAGCTAAAATTCCTATACTTATAGTAACCGCAAATCCCTTAATAGGTCCTGTGCCATAGGCAAACAGAACAACTGCAACAAGAAGAGTGGTTATGTTTGCATCCAAAATCGCACTCATAGCATTGTCAAAACCTCGCTCAACTGCCTTTTGGATAGAGCTCCCCTGCCGAAACAACTCCCTAATCCTCTCATTGATGATAACATTGGCATCAACGGCCATGCCCACGGTGAGGACAATTCCCGCCATACCAGGAAGTGTAAGAGTTGCACCAAAAAGAGACATAACTGCCAATACAATAAAAAGATTCGTTATTAAAGCTGTATTGGCAATAACTCCTGCAAGACCATAATAAACAACCATAAAGATAACAACAAGTATAAACCCAACGATAAGAGCAATCATGCTAGATCTGATACTATCAGCCCCTAAACTAGGTCCTACACTTCTTTGCTCCAAAAGCTTTACAGGAGCTAAAAGTGCACCACTTCTTAAAGCTATTGCAACATCACTAGCCTCCTCTATAGTAAATCCGCCACTTATCTGCCCACTTCCTCCGCCGATTCTCTCACGAATAACTGGAGCTGAATAGACCTTGTTGTCGAGCACAATTGCTAAGCGATTACCTATATTTTCAGCCGTAAAATCACCAAATATTTTAGCACCCTCAGAGTTTAAAGAGAAGCTAATCACAGGCTGATTCATTTGATCAAAAGCAACCTTAGCATCAGTCAGCATGCTGCCATCAAGAATAGGAATTTCTCTGATAACATGCCTTTTTGAAGAGTCTCTAGTATCAGTTAAAATCACATTGCCAAACTGAGCAGCCTCTTCATGGCTCATATCATAGGCACGATCACTTCTAAGCTCATCTATTGCCATCATCTGAAGATGTGCCGCTTTTGCTATAAGTTCTCTAGCTCTTCGCTCCTCTTCGCCTGTTTTAATCCCAGGAAGCTCTACAAGTATCTTATCAAGACCCTGCCTTGCCACATTGGGTTCTGCTAAACCAAACTGGTCAAGCCTGTTTCTGATAGTCTCAACTGCTTGATTTATAGCAAACTGCCTAATCTCCTCTTTTTGAAGCTCGTCTAGCGAAAGATTGTAGTTTAATCCATCTTTTTGAAGAATTATGCCCGGAATCTCTTTTAGCATACTATCAAGATTTGTCTCCTCATCTGGGTCTACCAAAATCAGAGTTATTCTCTCGCCTCTTATTCTTAGTTCGTCTATTATAATGTCATTATCGTCTGTAAAAAATTTGATACTTGATGCCATTGATTTGATTTTTGATTTTATCGCTTCGTCTGTTTTAACACCTAAAAGCATATAAAGACCGCCTTGGAGATCTAGTCCAAGGTTGATCTTAGCACCCTTTTCGGTCTGAAAGAGTGTCGGAACTGACAAACTCACACCAAAAACGATCGCAAGGAAAAAAATCACCAACCGGTAATTTAATCCGCCTTTAGTCATGGGTATCGCTCTCCATTCTTTTTGAGACAAACTCTCTTACAATCTTAACAACTGTATCGTCATTAAGCTTAACTTTGATAAAATCATCCTCAGGTTTGATTACCTCACAAATTATACCACCGCT
>CAZLXQ010000119.1:0-2864 GCA_964563675.1 uncultured Sulfurospirillum sp. | reverse complement strand
TGAATTAACTATCGGGGTATTTATGGAGAAGTTTGTAAGATTTTTTGTCAATAACTCTAGGATGAATTATGTTTTATTTATTTTGGTTATTTTAGTAGGTATATACTCTTACAGTAAAACTCCCAAAGAGATATTTCCAGCATTTGAGCTAGATATCATCAATATTAGTGGTGGTTATAGTGGAGCCTCTATTGATATGATGGATAAAATAGCTGTTAGAGATATAGAGAATGAACTTAAGAGTATTGAGGGCATTGAGGAGATGAGTACAGTTATCGTTCCTGGTAGATTTAACACTATCTTAGAGCTGCATACTGGTGCAAACAAAGACGATATACTCATACAGGTAAAAGATGCCATAGAGAGAACAAAAACCAATTTTCCAGATGATATGAATGACCCAAGCATTACTCTTATAAATACTGAAAAAAGTGTACTTCAAGTCTCTCTATCTTCGGACAAGCTCCCACTTACAGAGCTAAAAGATACTGCTCAAACACTAAAAGCTCAAATCTTATCACTTTCTGATATCTCAGAAGTTACTGTTTTTGGCGACTCCGATCTCTACTTTAGTGTCAAGGTAGATGAGAGAAAGTTAACTGCTTTCAACATAAACAAAATAGCCGTTTTTAATGCCATAAGCAGGCTCTCTTATCTTTTTCCTGCTGGCAAGATAGAGGGAGAAGAGAAGCACTACTTCCTCTCAACATACAATGGTAAAAAAACAGCACAAGCCATGAGAGATACACTCTTAAGTATAAATGGCAAAAAAATCTACCTATCAGATATCGCAGTTATCAAAAAAAAACATAGAGACACCACAACACTCTCAACTCTTAATGCAAAAGCATCACTCTCGCTCAATGTATTTCAAACTTCAGATGCAGATGCACTAGTAGTAGATGAAAATATAAAAAATCTCTTAGAGGATATCTCTTATAACAACCCTAGCATAAACTTTACCATACATGAAAATCGCTCAGATGTGATTCGAGATAGATTAAATATCGTAATATCCAATATACTGTTTGGACTTATTTTGGTCTCAATTTTGATAGCTCTTCTTGTAAGTTTTAGAGTATCACTTATAGTCTCCATCGGGATTCCTACCTCTTTTGTTATGGGTGCTATATTTCTATACTTTTTTGGCTATACCGTCAATATGATTTCACTGATAGGAGTTTTAGTCGCTTTAGGAATTGTGGTTGATGATGCAATTGTTGTGGCTGAAAACATACAGCAAAAAATCGAAGAAGGACTAGAGCCATCTGAGGCAGCAGTAGTTGGCACAAAAGAGATGGCACTGCCAGTTTTTGTAGCCTCACTGACTACTATATTTGCATTTCTTCCTTCACTTATGATAGGTGGGACTATGGGTGAGTTTATAAAGCTTATCCCTATCGCTGTCTCTGCTTTAATCATAGCTTCACTTATTGAGGCATTTGTCTTTTTGCCTATCCATGCAGCACATACACTAAAAAAAGACTCAAGGGTGCTATCATGGTCAAGAGCAAATGCTATGTATAATTGGACTATACGCAAACTTATGACCTATAAAAAAACTTTTCTATTTCTATTTATCATTTTAGTTCCTCTTTTAACAGTAGTTAGTCTAAAAAATACAAAATTCCAAATGTTTCCAAAATTTGACTCATCAACTCTCAATATATCCATAAAAGCTGATGTCAATACAAAACTAGAAGACTCTTTTGAGATAGTAGATGCTATATCAAAAGATTTGCTAAAAAATGCACAAGAGTTGAGTATAAAAACTATCTCCACAGTTTCAGGCTTTAGAAGAGACATAGAGGGAAGAGGTGAAAGATACCCTTATGTTATGTATATAACACTTGAGCTTCATGCGATTATGCCGGTAAATTTTGTAGACAGATATATAACACCTTTCTTGAGTCCTTATGAAGATGGCATGAAGAGAGTTCGATCTAAAACTTCTCAAGAGATTGCAAAAGAGCTTCGTAAGTTTATAGAAGATAGAGACTACAAATCTAGATTTGAGCTTGAAGAGATATTTGTAGCAGAGAAGAGAGCAGGACCCGTAAAATCTGATATCAAGGTTGGCATTATCTCTAACAATACAGAGCAAATGCTTAGCTCAATAGAGATACTAAAGAGTGCTCTTTTTGATATAGATGGTGTAAAAACTGTTTCAGATACTGCAAAAATGGGCATAGATGAGATAAAAATAAAACTCAATAAATATGGGGAGCAACTAGGGTTAGATGAAGTAGCGATAGGTCAACTACTCTCTAGCATGTTTCTATCAAAAAAAAGAGCTACAGTATTTGGCGAAGACTTGCTTTTAGAAGTAAGAACTGAAAGTCTAAATAAAGATGATATTCAAGCCCTTAGAGATCTAAAAATACCACTAGAGACCGGTCAGAGCGTTGCACTAAAAGATGTAGTTACATTTCAAACTTTACAATCTTTTGAAAAGGTAACTAAAAATTATGGCAATATAGTCTTTTATGTCATAGCAAATGTAAATCCATCTGTCATAACCTCTGATGAAGTTATGAGCAAGATAGAGCCTCTGCTTGAGCAGTTTAAAAAAGATGGTGTTGGCATTGAACTGCTTGGAGAGGGAAAACAAAGAGCAGCACTGTTTGGTGATATGTTGAGTGCTTCAGCTCTTGCGATGCTTCTCATAATGATCTCAATGCTCTATCTTTTTAACTCTTTTAAAGATACATTTTTACTAATGTCAGTTATCCCTTTTTCTATTCTTGGGGTTCTTGGCGGACACTGGATTATGGGCATCAACCTAAGCCTACCCTCTCTTATAGGAGCTCTTGGGCTTGCTGGTGTTGTTATCAATGATGGTATTATCATGATGACATATTTGA
>CAZLXQ010000118.1:0-2906 GCA_964563675.1 uncultured Sulfurospirillum sp. | reverse complement strand
TCAATGCATCTTTTACACTACTATCTTCAAAGATTATAGTCATCTTGCACTCATCTGAGATATTTTCTATAACATCCATGATAGTTATGCTTTGACCAGCTGACTCTTTTATGCTAAATGAGAAAAGCTTGTTTTCACAATTTGCACTAAGATTCAAAGAGAGAACTAAAACCAACATGCTTACTACTATAAATTTCATTTTTTACCCTCTATATTTACTATATTTCTCTCTCTCTTGATGCCAAGCTTAACTACTTTTTCGCCTCTTTTAGCTAAAACTTCATTTTCAAGTATCTGAATTATCTTAAATCCACCAACCTCATCCCCCTCTCTATGCCATCTTGAGTTGATAAAAACTCTATTATTTAAAATCGTTGTTACATACAGAGCTCTCTCTTGAGGCTTAGCAGCAAAAGTCCTCTCGATCACCTTTTGAGTTTTCTCAAATGGATCATATTTGATTTTAACAATTGCAGATTTTTGAGGTGGAGATATAAGATCTTTTACTCTTTGATGAAGATCTTGTGCATACAAACCAACAGCAAAGCTAAGTATCAATACAAACTTCATAATCCAATCCCATAAGCATTTAAATCAAAACTAAACTCCACACCCTCTTTGGCTAAAGTCATCTCAATACTATTGAAGCTCAAAAGAGTTTCAAAGTTTTCTATATACTGTATTAAAGAGACTATATCTACATAAGAGCCGACACCACTTAGCTCTATATTTTTTTTATGCTTAAGAATATTGGCTAAGTTATCTACGGCATCGCTACTTTTTAATGAGTCTATCTTTAGGTTATTTTTTACACTAAATCTAAGTATATCATCAAGAGTATTTACCCATCTCTTATCGTTAAAAAAAGCATGTTTTATCTTATAGAGATTTGAGATGCTGTAGTTTATGCTAGCTTTTTCTTTAGAGAGATTCTCTTTTTTTGTCATAAGCTCCTCTTGTTTTTTTGCAAGCTCTCTCTCTAATTTCTTAACACTGTTTTTACTAAGACTTAACTGCATTGAATATATACTCTGCTTTGACTCACTTCGTTGCTCTAGCATTGGAGGTACAAAGTGATTTAACAAAAGCCCCAATAGTATGATAAAAATGATAAGTATCATCATTTTTTGATTTTTATCTGCTGTTTCTAGGTAACTCTCAAGTAATTTCATCTCTTAATCTCAACAATACTTATAAACACATCACTATCAAGTCTTATCTCATCTGTTGTAATGCCAACAAAACCATCACTCATCAAATCCTCCATAAACTTAGTGATACTGTCTCTCTTCTTAAACTCTGCTACAAGCTCTACTGTCATACTGTCTATACCCTCTATATCTATCTTTCTTGTGGAGAGTGAGTGCTTTTGAAGAAGCCTATTTACGCCAAATATGAAGTTGCTGTGACTCATGATATCATATTCAAGACTCTCTATCTTAACCACACTATCTTCAATACTCTTAACTCTTCTACTAACTCTATCTTTCTCCTCCAAGGTATTTTTAAGCTTTTTGTTTATGCTCTCTATCTCGCTTTTATATCTTGATTGGTTTTTTTTGTCTATGTTGTATATTTTTTGTAACTCACTTTTTTGTAACTCTAGTTTTTTATTTTCATACACAAGAAATCCAATAAAGGCAGAACAAAACAGCAGAATGAAAAATAGTGAGATCAAAATCTTACTAGACTCTTTTTTGTAAAAAGCAGGCTCTTTTTTAGAGATAGTTAAATTGTGCCGAAAATCTTTGTTTTCCAACTTGCCGTACATGTATGAGGCTAAAATCTTATCAAGAAAGTTGCCATCACTCCTCTTTTTGAAAAGATTGAAATCATACACTTTGGCATTACTCAAACTAGACTCATGCATAAACTCTCTTATGCCTCTTATGCGTCCATTTTCTAAGCTTAAAAAAACTCTATCAATTTTTTCAAAACCGAAAATACTTCTACTATAAACAACTACATCACTAACCTTAGCAACAATCGCTGAAAACACAGACTCCAACTCACTAAAGACTAAAGCCTCATCTCGTTCATAAGTAGTTGCATCAAGCCCTTTTTTTTGTAGATGCTCTTTTAGTTCACCTATTGTTACATCTAGTCCAACAACTTTTAGTTTTTCAACCATCTCGCTTAAGCACATAAGAGATTTGGTCGATAAGTATCTGCCATCTTTATAGATAGCCAAAAATGCTTCATCATCTCCTATAAAGATAAAAAGGTCATTTTTAGGTTCTATGACTTTATCTTTATATAGTATCTCAAATGACAGAAAAGGGAGTGCTAAAAAGTCGATATGCTTCACACTGCCCAATACCGATTTTAAGGAATCTTTAGCTCTACTAATCTCTAAAGCAAAAGCCTCGATAAGCAAGCTATCTTCAAAATCCAACTCTTTTTTTATATAGACTATCTTATACTGCTTTTGTAGATCCAACCCTGCATCTTCATACATCTTTATCTCTACGGCTGTTTTTAGCTCATCATCACCCATAGTTTGTGGAATCTTGAAACTATGCGAAACTAAATCACTATATAAGACTTTTGAGCCAATTAGAGATTTTTTATTTAGCTTATTGTCAAAGTTTTTGCCGTCATACGAGATAATCGTATCGCTAGATGGGTCAATATATGTCAAAAAATCTGTTGATTTCATAAAATCCCTCAATTATCCTCTATTGTAACATACCCTGACATAGGCCAAACTAAAATTCTATTGGTTCTATTGTTGTATGTTACATTTATCTCTACATTTTCAAGCAAAAGCTGTTCCTGTCGATGTCGATAAGGTCTTCCAAACTCATCAAAGCAGAGCCTTACATTATTGCCATCAACCTCAACCAAATCGCCAAACTCAAAAGGCTTTTGAGAGTCTAAATCTTTTTGCTCAAAACCAGTTACAT
>CAZLXQ010000117.1:0-3049 GCA_964563675.1 uncultured Sulfurospirillum sp. | reverse complement strand
CTAGAAAATCTATAGAAAAGTTTGCTAATAAGAAAATTTTTCTTAAAGTTTTTGTCGCTGTTAAACAAGGATGGAGTCAAGATAAAAGTCTATTGAGCAAATTTGGTTACATTGTAGAATAGGCTCATCTTCTATATAGCATGTTGCAATAGAGAGAGATATTTATTGTTCTAGTACAAGATTAGGTGGGAATATGGCAAAAAAAGATAGCAAACAACTCTTTACGGAAATTGTTTCAGTTAACCCAGTATCGCTACAAGCGTATAAGTATAAAAAAAACGAAATTCAATCTTTTAAGTTAGAAAAAAGTCATAAAAATTCGTTTTTTATATCTTACATACAAAGCAAAGATGTAATTAGTACCACAATAGAGCTTAGCAGAAATATTCCTGAAAGTGACCTTAAAGATGCTATTGAGATAAAAGTTTATGATGAGCTTGGTCTTGATTCAGCAATTGAGTATACAATCACTTATCTTGAAACCCAAACAAACAGTACGAGAGATAGAATATATAATATTTTTGTGATTGATACAGCTGTGGTTAAAGATCAACTGTCGCAAATAAGAGACAAAACTAACTATATAGACTATGCGACAACTGCACCATTTTTAATATCATCTCTTTATCAGAAAGCTTTTTTGGAATCTGATGGCACAGATTGTTTTGTATATTTCCAGAAAAATGATGCTTTTTTGGCTATATATAGAGGCGGCGAGTATCTCTATTCAAAATCACTTCGCTACTCACTAGCTGAACTAACTGAGAAATTTTGTGAACTTATTGGTGAAAGAATAGATGAAGATGATTTTTATAAACTCTTAACAACAGAGGGATTAAAAAGTACAAATATCTCATATCAATCTTTTTTAATGCAACTTTTTGGTGAACTATTTTTATATATAAATGATGTTATAATTTTTGCAAAACGCTCATATAGTATTGAAAATATTGATAAAATCTATATAGGATCTGAAGTTGGTATCTTTACAGGCATTGACGAGTATGCAAAAAGCTACTTAGGGCTTGAATCTTATGAGTTTGACTTCAACATAGCTATAAACTCAAAAGAGTGGTATGTAGACCAGCTTCACATACTAATGATTCTAGCTTCTCAAGTATATTTTGAAGACAGAGATGATAAACTTAACTTCTCTATTTTTAAAAGGCCTCCCTCTTTTAATCAAAGACCAGCTGGTAAGCTTATTGGTGTGATTGCTGCGAGTATACTTCTAAGTGTTGCTTACCCTGCTTACCAATATGGGCATGCTCAGTTTTTACAGATACAAGTAGGCAAGGCCACTAGCGAGTATAAAATATTAAATGCTGAAGCAAATATCATCAGATCCAAAATAGCAGAGCTCAAAAAAGATAGAGAAAAAATTGTAGGATTAGTAAATAAAGAGTCTAGCAAGTTAGAGTTTAGAAAAAAACTTCTAACTGAGATACATAAAAAAAAGACAGAGTATACAATGAAAGCTCTTATACTTGTCGAGCTAATTGAAATACTAAATACCTATGAGTCAAAAATATCTATCATTAGCTATAGCGAAGGAAGCATAAAGCTACATGTTCAAAATAGAGACAAAAAGAGGATAACAGAGTTTATAAAAGAGTTAACAAGTCTCAAAAAATACAGAATAACTACTGACAAAATAGAGAAAGATATGCAAAATAATCTCTATCTAAGCCAGATAGAGATAGGACTCTAATCATGATTAAACCTAGTATGCTTGATAAGATTGATAACTATCTTAAGGAGAAAAAAAGCAGTGAGCTTTCTTTGGTTTTTTTGATGGTATTTGTTGCTGTTGGATTTGTTGCCTACTCTACCCTTTTTCCAGTTACTCAGACGATACTAGAAAAGACCCAAAGCTCGCATAAGAGTATAAATAGTAAGTTAAATCAAGAAATAGCATATCTAAACTCTGTAACAAGAAATGGTGATAGAAATTTTATGATTAAACAGATGAGTGCTGAAGTAGAAAAGCAAAAACAGCTCTTAAATGATACAAAATTTGCAAATGCGCATATAGACACAAGATTAAAAGAGTTATCATACCTACTTTTCAACGACAAAAACTGGGCGAAGTTTATAGACTCTATAGCTTTTATAGCACAAAAGTATGATATCAAAGTCAGTCTTATAGGAAACAGCTTTTTTGAACCAAATCTGCAAGAGATAAAACAAGTTTTGACTGTCAAGGTGGATTTTGACGGTGAATTTAACAATATACTGAAGTTTATCAACGAGATAGAAGAGAGTGAACTTGTAGTTGATATATATAGTTTAAACCTAGAGAGTAGTGATACTATAGTCGGTACTCTTGATATTGCCGTATGGGGGATGAAGTATTGAAAATAGTTATAGCAACATTGGCACTGCCACTAATACTATCTTGCGGAATTGCAAATGATAATCTTAGTGACAATTTAAAAAATAAAATGGTAAAATATGATAAGCTCTTTGCTCAAATTGGTGAAAAACGAATAGGTGTATTAAACTCAAAGATTGAAGCAATTAAAAATCCTTTTATTGTGACTAAAACACCTATTGAAGACAATAATAAAACAGTACAGATTATAAGACCTACTTATATATTAAATGCAATATTTGATACTAGAGCAAAAATAAACGCACAGTGGTATAGACTAAATAGTGAAATTGACGATTTTAGATTAGTGAGTATCAGAGCTAGAAGTGTAGTCATAAAAAATGAGCACTCTAAAAAGGAACTTTTTATAAGGAAAAATAGTGAAAACAATATTAAATTTTCTTCAAGGTAGGCATCTCTTAACTTTGATGCTTGTGGCAGTATTGCATCAACCACTAAGTGCACAAAAAAGTTGTGATTTTAGAGTATTTGATATAAAAACTTCACAAAAGATATCAAGTATTGAGCTTTTAACTCAGATAGCTGATAATTGTAATTTTAGTATTATTGTTAAAGATAGTGTTGCCTCTAAGCTTGTGCAAAAAGAGTTGTATGGCATTAATATGAAAAATCTCTCTTTGGATGAAATCTTTGAGGCACTAATATCTAGTAATG
>CAZLXQ010000116.1:0-3083 GCA_964563675.1 uncultured Sulfurospirillum sp. | reverse complement strand
GAATAAGAAAAGATTGTGAAGTGGTCTTGACAAGTGGGGACAGAATACCTTCTCCTGTATCTTTGTCTATTACTACATAATGTGCAGCTTCATCAATGCTGTACCATTTCAAAAGCAATATCTTGAAACACATCTGGTAAAATCTTAAATATTTCAGTCTTCGTTTGAAACCACCTCAAGGCATAAGCCAAGCTATCATGATGGGGATAGTAAATATAGAAACCGCAGTGCTCAAGATAACAGTGAGCGATGCTTTTTCAGGGTAAGTATTTAGTAAAGTAGCGACAGCAACGGTATTGCCTGCCATAGGCACAATGGCAAAGATAAACATAACCCCATATAATTCTGGTGAAAAAAAGAGAAAAAATCGAGAGTCTATCCATATGATAGCTAATATAACCAAAGGATAGACTATAAATTTTGCAAAAAAAGCAAAACCTATAAACAGTTTGTCAACTCCTACACTTGCCAACCCTTTTAATCCCATGCCAATCATCATCATGCCTAAAATCGCATAAGCACCCTTAAAATATTCGAGATAATCAAGCAAATCATCGCCAAGTTCTATCTTTAAGATGTTACATGTAAGCCCAAGCATAAGTGCATATATAGATGGCAATTTAGCGATCTTAATCAAGCTTTGCTTAACACTATAACTGCCCCTAGCTACAACAAAAAAACCAATACTACTCTCATAAAGCAAAGATGCAAGAACTGCAAATATATAGATATATGTCAACTCTTCGTTTAAAAATATTATCGCAAGTGGTATACCAAAGTAGCCTGTATTTCCAGTTCCTGCTGAAAATGCTAAGATATTTTTAGTGTTGTCATAAAATATATTTTTACTCACATATAGAGAGAGGAGTGCTAGCGAACTACTTAAAACAAAGAGTAGTATAGGAAGAGCTACAACCGCTAGATTTAACTGAATTTTGTATGAAGCTATAAAAACAACAACAGGACCTATGATATAGATAAGCAAAGATGCCATACTTTCACGCCTTGCTTGAAAAAAGCGAACCATAACATAGCCAAGAGCTATGGTTATATATAAGGGTAGGATTTTTAACCCTAGGGCTGTTGTTAGTTCAAACATGTGTGTATTATAGTCTATTTGGTAGCAAATTTGACTAGATTTTGAAAGATTTAAGAGAAAAATTAACAAAAAGTGTTAATTTGTAAATTTTTTATGGTATAATCGCTACTTAGAAATTCCTTTGTGTCGTTAAAGCATGTCTTGTGTTGCAATTATCATTGGGTTTGAAAATTTAAGGAGAAGAGTACATGAATATTTACATAGGTAATATTTCTTACAGTACAGATGATAGCAGACTAATAGAGCTGTTTTCAGAGTTCGGTGAAGTTACTAGTGCAAGAGTTATAAGCGACAGAGACACTGGTAGATCAAAAGGTTTTGGTTTTGTTGAGATGAGTGATGATACAGCTGCTACAGCAGCGATTGAGGCACTAAATGAAAAAGAGATAGACGGAAGAACTCTAAGAGTTAATGAAGCTAGACCTAGAGAAGAGCGTCCAAGACGAGATTCAAGATATTAATCTTTAACCGATAACACTATCCTGTCGCTATGATGACTTTTGCTCACTATAGCGACAGAGACCTAAGCCTCCGCAAATTTTATACTTTTTACTACTTCTCTCATAAGAGTTCACCAAATTAGTACTTAACCAAAGATAAGGCTATGTTTTTGCATTAAAAAGTAACTTGTGTCTCCGTTTAGCTTTACGGCACAATAGCCTCTACTATATCCCCTTTTCTTTGTAGTAGTATCACTCTGTTTTTTGAAGCCATCTTTTTTTGATCTGCCTACCCTAATTCACACAAAGAATACAAGCAGTTCTTTGATAAAATAAATATGAAAAGGTGAAGCAATATGAAAAATGGTAAATACACAAGAGAGTTCAGAGATTCAACTGTTCAGTTAGTTGTCAATGGACGAACATATGAAAGTATCTTTAGTTAATAATGCACTGAAGATGGCATTAGCATGGAGAAATCCTCCCAAAGGACTTCTTTAGCATACTGATAGAGGCAGTCAATATACATCCTATGAATACAAAGATTTACTTCAAAAATATGGAATTATTCAAAGCATGAGCCGAGGCCAATAAAGCTATATTCGAATATATTGAAGTATTTTACAATAGACAAAGAATGCATGGGTCTAATGATAATTTATCACCAGTTGAATTTGAAGAGAAAATGCTACTTGAAGTTACAGCGGCTTAGAGTGTTGTATTCTGAGTGGGAATTAGGGTTGACAGATCACATCGCAACTGACCCCTTTTCCCCTTAACATTCGTTTCCCTAAAAAACTTTGAATACCTCTTTAGTATTGAAACATATCAACTAAAGTTGCTGAAACTATTTTTGCTGTTTCATCTTCTATCGTTCCTATTTTTTTAATCAATCTACTTTTATCAACTGCTCTTATCTGGTCAAGTAAAACTAATCCATCTTTTTCTTGAAAGTTTATGGTTGGTCTAAATATAAAATCAAAACCTCTACTTGTCATTGGTGCTATGATGATAGTTTTTAGCACATTCATCTCATTTGGAGAGACTATAATACACGGTCTAGTTTTTTGAATTTTTGAACCTACAGTAGGATTTAATTTTACTAAATATATTTCAAATCTATTTATCTTCAATTACCACTTCCAATCATTTAAAACTGCTTCATCTTTTTTATCTTTGTTTTTAGATAGAATTTTTTTGATATCATCTTCCCAATTTTTACGAACTACTTTTTTTATTGGTTTTAATAATAACCCATCTTTAACAACTTCAAACTCTATCTCAATATTTTCAAGATTTGCTTGTTTTATTATTGGTTTTGGAATTCTAACACCTTGTGAATTTCCAATTTTTGTGAGCATTGTCATGATAAGACTCCTTTATTCTTTTTGTTATTATAATGTAATAACAAAAAAAAGTCAAATAGCGGTTTTTCTTTTTTAAAAAAGTAGTGAGTAGAATTTATAAAATGGAATATTGATAATATTTCTTAACTTTCGCACATAGATTAAACTAAACCCACAAACTTAAATCAAGCATTAAAG
>CAZLXQ010000115.1:0-3197 GCA_964563675.1 uncultured Sulfurospirillum sp. | reverse complement strand
TTTCAGTAACGATTAGGTTTCTATCAACTTGCTTTTTAAACTTTCTGTACGCTTCGTCAAAAGACTCATTGGGATGTACCTTGATTCCTGGCATCCTCTATCACCGCCTTTCGGTTAAATTTGGGCTTCTATTATAGCTAAAAAATATACAGTAAAGCTTAGACGATAAATATACACTATTGTCTTGACTTTATTCGTCTACAGTGCTATACTTTCAAATAGTGATAAAAAGGTGACACTTAAGATGAATATAGTGCTATTGAAAAGCAAAACTGACAAATCCAATATGATTGTTCAGCAAAAGAGCATTATCAAGTATGCAAAAAGTAGTGCTATCAAGCTTGATAGTACAGAGATAGAAAACTCCAATAGCACTCAAGCACTAGAAGAGAGAGGCGAGTTTAGGGGTTTTTTACGCTCTTTGGGTTATGGTGATGCTGTTTTGATATTTGATTTGTGGGTATTGAGTAGTGATATAGGTGAGCTAAATAAAATCCTAGAGTGCCTACTAAAGCGTGATATATCAGTACATATCTGTAGTAAAAGTATCCTTATAGACAACAACACAACTTCACTAGAGACTCTAACAGTGCTCTCAAGATATAGAGAGGACAACCTCATAAAAAAACCAAAAAACTTATATGGAAGACCAAAAGGCAGGATGTCAAAATCAAAGTTTGATCTATATCGGGCACAAATCATAGAGCAACTAGAGCTTGGGGACTCAGTAAGTAAAATCTCAAGAATACTTAAGGTTAGCAGAACTTCACTCAAAGACTATATCAACTCAAGAGGATTAAAAGAGTTAGTTGAAGCAAAAAAAGTCTACTAACTCAAAATCCATCCATAAAAACAAATCAACAGATAAACACTAAAGAAGAGTGTTCTCTCATAAAGGAAAACCATGTCCACATGTAGTAGCAACTGCTCCACAACCTACTCAAAAAAAAGGTATCTTACTTTTGGTATCATAACCATCATCTCTTTGGCTTTGCCTTTTATCAAGATAGGGGGAAATCACTTTTTTCTTCTAAGTTTTAATAAAAAACAGCTTCATCTGCTATTTACTTCATTTGACATGCAAGAGCTATATCTTATGCCATTTTTGCTTATACTGCTTTTTTTAGGGGTCTTCTTTATAACCACTTTGGGTGGGAGAGTTTGGTGCGGGTGGGCATGTCCTCAAACTATCTTTAGGATAATCTATAGAGACTTGATTGAGACTAAGCTTTTAGGCATTAGAAAAAGTATCAAAAACAAGCAAAAGCCCTCTAAGAGTAGCTACAAAAAAATCATAGCAGTCTCTATCTGGATTATGCTCTCTTTTTTAGCTGCCGCTAACTTTACATGGTATTTTGTGCCTCCACAAGACTTTTTTACCTCTCTTAAAAACCCTATGGAGCACACTGTTCTTTTGGGTTTTCTTGTAGGAATTGCTGGATTTTTGATATACGATATCATCTTTTTAAAAGAGGATTTTTGTATCTATATTTGTCCTTATGCTAGGATTCAGTCGGTACTATATGATGATGAGACTATCCAAACAGTCTATAATGAAAATCGTGGTGGAAAGATATACAACAAAGATAAAAGTCTCATAAGCACAAAGCCAACAGGAGAGGATGATGAGTGTACTGGCTGCCAATCATGTGTAACAGTCTGTCCTACTCATATAGATATCAGAAAAGGTATGCAACTAGAGTGCATTAACTGCTTGGAGTGTGCTGATGCATGTACCAAGGTGATGGGTAAGCTTGGCAAAGCTTCACTCATCACATGGGCTAGCACAAGTGCCGTTGAGCAAAATAGAAAAACACAATATATAAGATTTAGAACTATAGCCTATGGAGCTGTGCTTAGTATCGCTCTTGTTGCCCTGTTTGTTGTGGGAAGCACTAAGGAGCATATGCTTCTAAATATCAACCGCACAACTCAGCTCTATAGCATAAAAGATGAAGGCAGGGTAATACAAAATGCCTATATCTTTTTGTTTCAAAATACTGATTCAAAAGATCATACATACTACTTTGAAGTAGACCATGAGCATATATCCATCAAGAAGCCATCAAAGCCATTTGCACTAAAAGCAGGGGCTAAGCAGAAAAAAATAGTAATTTTACAAGCAGACAAAACTCTATCAACACATCCTAGAAAAGATACTGTTATAGAGATAATCATAAAAGCATATGCTATGGATGAAAGAGAGAGAGTAGTAGTTACTAGAGAGACAAATTTCATCTATCCAAGCCTCTACTCTATTGAAAAACAGCTGTCTAGATAAGGTTTATAAGAATCTAGGGCTACATGTAGAGTATGCGAAAGATATCGTCCCTGACTCTTTGAGCTATACGATATAATGCACCAAAACAAAAAATTAGGCGGAAATGCCCAAAAAAGAACAAAAAAGAGTATCCTTCAGCACGGCTCAATCCCTTTGAAAAAAGATAGTAGAGAGCATGCTGGATACTCACTAGAGGAGTTTGGCTTGAAAATCTCTTTTAGTGAAGCAAAAGAGCTGTTAAAGCAGAGTTTTATTGAGACTTTTAATACAAAACAGTCCCAATAGTTAGGTATAATACCAACTCTAAGTAAAAACACAGGAGTCAAAATGACAATCACAAAACAGGTTACATTTATAGCAAAAGATGGATGTATTGAGGAGCTAAAAACACTCCTTGAAGCGATGGTAGAGCCTTCAAAAGCAGAAGACGGAATTATCTTTTACGATATATTTCAGTTAAAAGATGAGCCAAAAAGGTTTATTGCGGTTGAATCTTGGAGAGATGAAGTGGCACTTGATGGGCATAAAAAATCAGCTCACTATGGTATCTATAAATCAAGCTACGAGCCATATTGTGCTAAAAAGTTTACCAACGAACTTGAGATACTAAAATAGAGTGCATAATCTATGGAATGATATAAATCTACGAGTTTTTACATCCAATCTACTCGGTCAAAGTGATGAGCTTGTACTTCATGGTGGTGGAAATACCTCTGTAAAAAGTATGGTCAATGGCGAAGAGATTTTATTTGTCAAGGGAAGTGGTTGAGACTTGGTATCTATAAAACAAGAGGGATTTGCTCCAGTTAAAATGAAAACTCTTTTAGATATGACTGGCTTAAAAAGTTTAAGCGACACCAACTGCACAATCACGGCATATTTACCTTTGACAATGATGCCAAAAAGTCTTATGACA
>CAZLXQ010000114.1:0-3288 GCA_964563675.1 uncultured Sulfurospirillum sp. | reverse complement strand
TCCCTAAAGTTTATCAAGTTCAGTAAATAAATTTCTTGAATTTAATGAGTATAAAACACTTGAAAATAATGGAAATATTTCAAGAAATCAAGCAGAGAAAAAAGCAACGGCTAAAGCGAACTTTCTGAAATAGACATTAATGAAGCTCAGCTTCGCCGTTATATCCGAAAAATCATATTATTTTGAAATTCGATATAATAGCGTATGGCGGATTCGACTCATAGCCGAATACCCTTAACTAGTATTGTAGCATCTAAACCTGTAAGCTCCATAAAAGCCTCATAGGGTGTTGCTGTCAAGCGAACTGATAGTTACAAGATTTGAAGTTAATACTTTAATCTTAACAGAGCAATACATCTTGATAAAAAAGTCAAAAAAACTTTTTAAAAAGATGTGTTTTTCATTAAAAATATTATACGAGGAAACAAGATGAAAATAGAGATTTTAGGAACAGGTTGTGCAAAATGCAAAGCTCTTGAAGAGTCAACAAAAAAAGCAGTCGCAAAAACAGGAAAATTTGCCCAAATTGAAAAAGTAGAGGATGTTGTTAAGATTATGGAGTATGGAGTGATGAGTACACCAGCACTAGTGGTAAACGGAGTTGTAAAATCTACACAAAGAGTGTTGAGTGAAGAGGAGATTATCGCTTTTTTGGACTGATCCAAGTTGGAGATTCTTGCATTGCTGGGTCTCCTTTGAGAGTCTCGTATGGCTTATAGTCTGCTTTATAACTAAGAGATGAGCAGTCCTTAACATAATAACCAAGATAGACCCAAGGAAGTTTGTTTGCTTGAGCTATATATATCTGCTGATACATAGAGAACTTTCCTAAAGACAGGTGAGCATAGTCAGGGTCATAAAAGAAGTAGATTGAGGATATACCGTCACTTAAAAAATCCACCAAATCGACCCCTACAAGTCTGTTGTTGATAAAGTATAATATCTCTTTACCAAATTTCATAGCACCACATGCATATAGCTCGTGATAACTATTTGCACTTAAAGAGTAGTGTTTCCAGCCTTTTTTTATCTCCATATGCTTATGGTACTTTTCGTAAAGATTTAGGTGCTGTATGGTTATGCTAGGTTTTTGTACTAAAATTTTTGTATCTCTATTTTTTCGGATTACTCTTTTTGCATTTTTTGAAAAACGATAATTTGTGGCATCTATACGAAGAGACTGGCAGTCGCTACACTCAACACAGTTTGGTCTAGAGTAGTACTCTCCAAATCTTCTCCAGCCTCTTTGGATAAGTTTTTGATTCAATATCTCTGGACAATTCTTGATGAGCTTATACTCCATGCGCATTCGCTTATCGGCTAGGTATGCACACTTTGCTTCGAGTGTAGAAAACTCCACAAGTCTTGATGGCTGCATATCAGTTTTTTTTGATACCTGATTGCTTCATAAAAGACTCAAAATCATCTTTAAGCCTTCTCTCTTTCTTGTGCATAAGCTCTCTTTCTATTTTTTCACTCTCTCTTTTTTCACTTTTAGCTATCTCTCTTTTTAGATTTTTTAGCTTTTCAAGCATAATCAGCTTCTTTCATACTGAGAGAGTAGATTCTCTTTTAGTTCTTCAGCTAAAAACTCCCCATCCTCACAACTTTTTTTTACAAAGCTGTCTAGCTCACTCAGTACCCCAAAAAGCTCGCTTTCGATCTCGTCAGGACTCTTCTTTTTTGCTAAGAGTGTCTCAAAAAAGACTAGCCTTCTCAAAAAGTCAGATAGTAGCTCCACAGAGTCCTCTTCATCAACACCCTTTGATAGTATATATCTAGGGTTTTCTATCTTTTTTGTACTATCAATATCAAGCTTGATAGCTCTGATGTGGTTTTGGATTGCAACAGAAAACTGTGAATACCTAGTAAAAACATCAACCATACCTCCCCTTTCACCTTGTAAATCTAAGTTGCCTGTGATGTGTCCGATCTGCTTCATAAGCAAAAACGCTATAAGAGCCGCTACAAAAATGACAGGAAATAGTTGTTCCATAAAAATCCTTTTTATTTTTTAACCAATTATAGCGAGTTAAATTAAAGGACTAATTAATAGACCTCTACATACACAGTAATTTAAAGGTAAAGAGATATTTTGTAGAGTTAGAAGTTATATCTCTACTCCAAAAAAGAACAATATCGCTAGTCTGGTAATTTCTACTGCATAATTCGGGATAAAGTACTACTTCGAAACTGTTTTCAACTCCTCGTCTATCTTTGAAAGCTTCTCTTTTGCACTGCTAAGTGTCTTTTGATTTGCTTGAACTATCTTCTGAGGAGCATTCGCTATAAATTTCTCACTGCTTAGCATTGTGTTTAGTTTTGCTATCTCTTTTTCTAGCTTTAGTTTTTGAGCATTTAGTCGTTTTATGATTTGGGTTAAATCAACTCCACTTAGAGGTATAAAAACTTCAAGATTATCACTTACATCTCTTATCGCATTTTCAAGTTTTACTCTTATGAAGTCCACTTCCTCGCTTTTGCCAAGTAGTTTTAAAAATGGTATAGCTTTGCTGAGGTCTGTATCTTGATTTAGTTTGATATATACTTTTTTGATTTTACCAGGCATATCGATAGTAGCTTTTGCACGACGAATACTCACAATAGACTCTATGATAAGCTCAAAAATCTTTTCAATCTCCTCATCTTGCTCAATAGATTCGGGATAGCTTTTAACCATAATGGACTCTGAATCTTCAAGTTTTGTCTCATTTAGGCTTTGATATAAAAACTCAGATATAAACGGCATAAAAGGGTGGATAAGTTTCATAGCTTCCTTGAAAATCGCCCCAAGCTCTGCTACACTAGACTTCTCAGCCTTGCTAAGCTCAATCCCCCAATCACAAAACTCACCCCATAAAAAACGATAAAGCACAGTCGCTGCGTCGTTAAATCTGTAGGAGTCTATGTAGTTTCGAACTTCACAAGTTGTAACTTGAAGACGAGATTTCATGTACCTTCCGAGGTCTGTTTTTATCTCTATATCACTTAAGTTGGCAAAACTTTTTTCATTTATAAGTAGATATTTTGACGCATTATAGAGTTTGTTTGTGAAGTTTCTTGTCTGCTCTAGTTTATCATTGCTAAGCTTTATATCTCGACCTTGAACAGCTAAAATCGCAAGAGTAAAACGCAAAGTATCTGCACTATACTCTTTTATGGTATCAAGAGGGTCGATGACATTGCCTTTTGATTTGCTCATTTTTTGACCACTCTCATCTTTTACGAGTGCATGAAGATATATATCTTTAAATGGTAGCTTTTTAAAAGTGTGTTCGCCTTGAAACA
>CAZLXQ010000113.1:0-3421 GCA_964563675.1 uncultured Sulfurospirillum sp. | reverse complement strand
ATTTTTACAATATTGATGTTTTTTTTAATGTCATGTTTATAGACAATCAAAACTTCTTTATCTTACTTCCTTTGTCGCTAGTTCTTGGTTATCTACTTATGCATAGCTCTTTTAAAAGAGTCTCTATGAAAATCTACATAGCATCAATTTTGCTTTTTATGACCACTTTTTATGAGCCGATAGGAAAAAGTATAGGAGAGGCAGTTTTTAAAAAAGAGGCTCAACAGTATAAATTTGGCGCAACAACCTTTAGTGGTAAAACTTTATATAAGGGAAGAGATTATATTTTTATTTTCAGAGAAGAGTTGGGGAAAACTATCAAGCTACCCATAGATGAGGTTAAGAGTCTTTAATTAAGGGTGCCTCTAAAGCTAATCTTAATCTTCCTTATTATACTATACCCCACTATAGTATAATAAGGAAGTAAAATGATAGAGTTTAGCAGGTAGTTATGGAGAGTTGCAAAATAGGCTTAAATGAGCATAAACCTTTTTTAGGTAAAGAAGCAGAGTGTAGCCACGACCACTCAAAAGATGGACATGCTCATGACCATAGAGGTACAGATAAAAAGGTGCTAAAGATAGCACTGATTATAACTTTTACCGTTATGCTTATAGAGTTTTATTATGGATTTATAACAAATTCTCTTGCGCTTATCTCTGATGCAATTCATATGTTTACACACTCTTTTGCTCTTATTATCTCACTTGTGGCTATTGTTATTGCTAGCAAAAAAGCACCTTTGAGCAAGACTTATGGTTACTATAGAGCTGAGGTTATTGCGGCATTTATAAACGGTATCACCATTATGTTATCACTAGCTTGGATAATTTATGAAGCGGTTGATAGATTCTTTTATCCTGAGGTTATAGATATAAAAACAGCCATGGCAGTAGCCACTGTTGGTTTGATAGTCAATATAACCACAGGTGTGATACTCATGCAAGGAGATAGAAACAATATCAACCTAAAATCATCATTTGTACACATGCTTAGCGATGCATTCTCTTCTGTTGCTATTATCATAGGATACATTGTAGTGGTTTATACCTCTTGGTACTGGATTGATATTGTTTTAGCAGTAATGGTTGCATTTGTTATAGGAAGATGGGCGGTAGGCATTCTTAAAAGCTCAATCAACACTCTGATGGAGAGCTCTCCTGTAGATATAGAGGAGGTAAAAGAGTTTATTTGTAGACATGATGAGGTTATAGAGCTACACGATGTTCATATATGGGAGATAACACAAGATATGTTAAACATGACAGCACATGTGAAGATAAACAGATCTTCGCTTGATGGCTATGAGGAGCTTTTACAAACTTTAAATAGTGAACTTAAACAGAAGTACAAGATAGTGCATACTACTTTTCAACTTGAGTGGTAGGATTACAAAAAAGAAGTTTTTTAACTGCTAAGGCTGATAGAGCTAAACCGAAACTTCCTGTAACACCTACAAAACTACCCATCTTTTCACAACTTGGTGCTTCACTAGAAAACACTACATCAAACTTTTTTGTAAAACCTATTTTTCTTAATTCTCCTCTAAACTTTTTAGCCAATTTGTCATTGTAGGTTTTCCAAATATCTACTATCTCAATCCTAGTTGGGTCTAGTTTTTTTGCTCCGCCCATAGAGCTTATGAGCTTGCATGATACTTTCTGTGCGATTGCTACTTTTGCGGGCATGTCATCTATGGCATCTATAACTAGATCAAACTTATCAAAATCGAAATTCTCTACCCATGCAGGAGTGATTTTTACATCATAACCATCAATGCCGCTATAAAGCTCTCTCATTCTCTCTACTTTTGACACTCCAGCTGCTTCACTTCCTATTTGTCTATTTTGATTTGTTGTCTCAAAGATATCAAAATCTACTATAGCAATAGAGCCAATACCAGTGCGATACAAAGAGTCTAAACAAAATCCACCAACTCCACCAACTCCCAAAAGAAGCACTTTCGAGTTTTGAAGTTTCTCAAAGTTATCTCCAAAAAGTTCCCTTGTTCTTGAGAATCTATCGCTCATCTACCCACTCTTGAAGCCTTTTTATATCTTCATAAGAGCTCATATCTAGTTTTATAGGAGAGACCGATACATAGCCATCTTCAATCGCACTCAAATCGCAAGTTTTATTTTCACTAGGCTTATACTCAAGTATATGAGTTCCTATCCAGTAGTACTCTTCGCCTCTTGGATTTCTATGAAGATGGGCATTGTTGCCATACTCTTTATATCCTACATGAGTTATCTTGATACCTTTGCACTCACTTTTTCTTATGGGAGGGATATTTACATTGAGAAACCTTCTTTCTCCTATTGGAAATCCGCCATCAAGCACTTTTTTTGCTATCTCATAAGCATACTTTTTTGCTAATCCATACCCATGGTTTTCGATTGAAGCTAGCCCGCCACTATAAACTTGTGAAAAAGAGATAGCTGGCACTCCTTGAAGAACCGCCTCCATAGCAGCACTAGCAGTTCCACTGTAGGTTATATCTTCACCCATGTTTGAGCCTTTATTGATTCCACTTACTACTAAATCTGGCATCTTGTCCTCTTTAAAGAGAGCATGAAGAGCAAGATAGATACAATCACTAGGGGTGCCATCATCAAGCTTAAAAAAGTAGTCTTCAATCTCAACAAATCTTAAAGGTCGAGTGAGAGTTAAAGAGTGCCCACAAGCTGACTTCTCTGTTGTCGGAGCTACAACTGTAACATGTCCCAAAGGCTTCATCGCCTCAACAAGAGCCTTTAGCCCTTCACTATCAAATCCATCATCATTGGTGATTAATATTCGTTTCATTTGCCTACTTATTATTTAGATTTCGTTACTATACAGAGTCGCTTGCAAATTCAATCACTAAAAGTAGCTAATATTTTTCATACTCTTTTTGATATCTAAAGGTGCCCTATATAAATTTTATGTTTTTACGATAAAGAATTATATCATTTGCTCTACCCCAAATGTCAAGACAAAAATCTATAAAATTTCAGGGAATTTATTGCGAAACACTTCAGTATAATAATAAAAGCTATCATATTGCATATAGCGGAGCATCCAAACACCCATAGTGTTTCAGTTCGGGTAGCTTAAAAAAAGATATTTTCTCTAGCAGCATTTTAACATAAAGTGTCCGAATGCTTTCTTAATACTCATCACTTTTTATGCTAGATTTCACTTTTCTCATAGATGAACCACTTAGCTCAACCCCATGAGATGAGTGAACAATCCTATCTAAACTGTAAACTTCCCAAAACTTCAAGAAATAAGTTTTGCTCAGTAAAAAGTAAATCAAAATATGGATAAACAATGACACTCAATGAATATGCTTCCAAAGTTACAGGCTACTTTAACGACAAGAGAGTAGTTGGAAAAATAGAGAATCTTTTAAAAAAATTGTAGAGCAGAAGACAAC
>CAZLXQ010000112.1:0-3441 GCA_964563675.1 uncultured Sulfurospirillum sp. | reverse complement strand
AACATCATAATCGCCAACTATGACAATCCTCTCTTTTTTCTCCATAGCTTTAACTATTCTTGAAGATGCTCTATCTATATCTTTAAAAGAGTCTGGCTTAGGAATTTCACCCAAACAACTACAGGTATCATCTTTAAATCTGTCTGATAAAATTCTTTTTATATCATCTTTTGTTAGTAACTCATCCATCTTGATGGGACTTAAGGGCAGCTTTGCAAAAAGAGAGAAGCACATAGTTTGGACTAGTTAGACGAGATGTAAACTCAGGATGAAACTGTACCCCCATAAACCAAGGGTGATCTTTAATCTCAATTACTTCAATAAGCCCATCAGACTCACCACTCACAATCATACCAGCCTTTTCAAACTTCTCTCTATAGGCTAGATTTGCCTCATATCTGTGGCGATGACGCTCCTTTATACTTTTTTTACCCCCATAAACTTCTCTTAAAAGAGAGCCTGTTTTTGTATCACATCTGTAACTACCAAGCCTCATAGTGCCACCTAGTGGACTCTTAAATGTTCTTATTTGCTTATTGCCAGCACTATCAAGAAAACTATCAATCAAGTAGATGACAGGAGCAGTAGTTTTTTCATCAAACTCTACTGAAGTTGCATTTTCTATATTTAGTACATGCTTTGCATACTCTATCATGGCGAGTTGCATACCTAGGCATATTCCTAAAAATGGAATCTTGTTTTCTCTAGCATATTGGATTGCTTTTATTTTTCCCTCAACTCCCCTATATCCAAAACCACCAGCAACCAATATGCAATCTACATCACCCAAAAGATTCTGTGCACTCTTCTCTTCAACCATCTCTGAATCAATCCACTTTATCTTTACTCTACTGTTTAGGTGAGCTCCTACATGTATAAAAGATTCTGTTAGAGATTTGTATGCCTCTTTAAGGTCAAGATATTTACCAACAAAGCCTACTGTCAACTCATCTATGGGGGCGATAACTCTCTTTACAAGTGTATCCCATTTTTGCATATTTGGATTTAACTTGCCTAGACCTAAGATGCTCGAAATAGGATCTAGGATATTTTCTCTTAAGAGGTTTAGCGGCACTTGATATATGGTTAAAGCATCTCTTGATTCTATTACACAGTTTCTTTCAACACCACAAGATAGGGCAAGTTTGTTTTTTAACTCCCTTGGAAGAGGTAGTTCAGAGCGACACACAAGTATATCAGGACTTATGCCTATTCTTCTAAGTTCCTGTACTGAGTGTTGTGTTGGTTTTGTTTTAAGCTCTCCTGCAACTTTGATGAATGGTATAAGAGTTAAGTGAATATACATCGCTCTTGTTTTACCAACCTCAATCCTGAGTGAACGAATGGCCTCTAAAAACGGAAGTCCCTCTATGTCTCCAACAGTTCCACCAATCTCAACAATAAGGATATCGTTGCCTTCGCCAGCCTTTTGAATTCTACCTGAAATCTCATCTACTATATGGGGTATAACTTGTATGGTTTTTCCAGGATAGTCGCCTCTTCGCTCTTTTTCTATAACTGAAGAGTAGACTTTTCCTGTTGTGAAATTGTTGTTTTGTGATAGGTCCTCATCTAAAAATCTCTCATAATGACCTAAATCCAAATCAGTTTCAGCTCCATCATGGGTAACAAATACCTCTCCATGCTCAAGCGGACTCATCGTTCCTGGATCCACATTTATATATGGGTCAGCCTTTAGCATACTCACTTTTAAGCCCGATTCTTTTAGTAAAGTCGCCAAACTAGCCGCCACAATCCCCTTGCCAAGCGAACTTAAGACTCCACCTGTTACAAATATATACTTAGTCTCTTTATGCTCCATTTTTACTATCCTGTCTGTTTTTTTTAGATTATATCCCAACTTAGCTAATAAGTCGTTTACTCTTTTGTGATAAAATTTTACAAAGGAATATTATGAAAATTTTACTGATTTTTTCAGCTGTAGTTGCTTCACTTTTTGCGACTACAACACCTGTGCATGTAGAGCTAGATATCTACTCAAACAAAGCATTTTTAAACAAAACTTATGAACTTAGAGAGAGCGGAGAGATAACTACAAGAGTGCCTACTCAAACAACACTAGCAAACATAAGATACAAAACCGAACAGAGTTGTCAAGTAAAGAGTAGCAGTCTTTCACATGTAAAAAAAGAGATAAATCCTGAACTACAAAACTTAAGAAAAGATAAAGCAAAAAAGAGTCTTGAGGTAGAAGCGATTGTTGCAAAAAATAGACTTTTAAAAACACTCTCCCTAGAGAGAGTAGAGAGTCTCTCTAAGATGGAGCAAATCTCATCACATCTAGCAAAAAACCTCATAGAAAACTTAAGGTTAAAAGAGATACTAAAAAAAGAGATAGAGCAGATTGAAAAAGAGCTAAATGAGATAAGCTCAACAAAAGAGAGATACAAAAAGCTAGTAACTATCTACGAATGTAGAGTTCCTTGGAAGAAGATGACAATCTCATATCCGCTAAACGGCATTAGATACACCCCTTTTTATAATATAAGTGCAAATACTCATGATAAATCTATCACTATTGAGAAAAAAGCTACTCTATTTTTCAAAGGGGTAGAGAGCTATAAAGATATAGATTTAAATATCCACTCTTATAGATTTAACCAAAAAGTAGCTCCTTTGCCTTTTTATCCTAGATTTTTAGGACAAAAGATGAGAGCTCATCTTGCGAAAAGTGAAGCTGTGATGTCCGTTGCAAGAGATATAGATATTCAACACCAAGAGCTAGAGACAAAATCACTATACAGAGTAAAAGGGGTAGAGTTAAAAGCTGGTGAGAAGAATCTTCTTCGCATTGATAAAAAGGTAGTTGATGCCTCTTTTAAGAGTGCTATAGATGCTTATGGTACAAATAGAGCATATCTAGAGGCTACATTTAAGAGTGAAAAGAGCTATATCAGTGCTCATACAAATCTCTTTTTAAACCAAAATCCAATAACCTCAAAACATATAAACAGAATTCAAAAAGACAAAGAAACAAAGCTTTACTTCGGAGAGGATCAACATATCCAAATAGAGAAAGAGCTCATCAAAACACTGGATGAAAAAACCTTCTTTGGTGACAAAAAAATCTCAACACAAAACTGGAAGTACACAATAACAAACAAAAAACCATACTCTGCAGATATAGAGTTTATAGCAAGAGCTCCCGTATCAAAAGATGCCAATATAGAGGTAAATACTCTAGCTAGACCAGAGTTTAACTCTCAAAGTGCCGAGGGTAAGACCATATGGAGTTTCAGACTAGAAGCCAATGCAAAAAAAGAGATTATTTTTGGATATGAGATTTTAAAAACTAAATAGCTAAAATCCCAATCGTCTTTAGCCTTGATTTTGATATAGTTCCTAATAGTTTCAGGACTAATACAAATACTTTACTTTTTTATTATATTAAAGTACAATAATGTAAATATAGAGGAGTTG
>CAZLXQ010000111.1:0-3629 GCA_964563675.1 uncultured Sulfurospirillum sp. | reverse complement strand
ATGACACTTTTGTCCAGTTTGTCTACGACCCAACAACAGGCATATTTGGTTGTGAGACAGATCCAGTTCTCAGCACAACAAGCGCAGAATGCCTACTCCTAACCCAATAAAGAGACCACTGCACAGTAGCAACCCCCAATCTACGGCAATCTTAAATATCATAAATCAATAATTTTCTTTTCGTGTTAGCTTTGGCTAGTATTTTAAAGAAAATTATCAATTTTTGACATCCAATATCACCATATCTTCATCCTCTTTTTTTATTGTGAGTTTTTAGGGGATTGGGGTGTTAGGATGGGTATAATACTTACACCTAAGAATCTATAGACCCTCATTATGCTATAATCTTTCCTGTTTTTAAACAAGGAGAAATTTATGGCAATCAATGAGAATCAGGTCGTTTCTATTAGTTACGAACTGAAGGATGTTGCTAGTGGTGAGCTGATAGATAGCAATCTTGAAGCTACTCCACTGGTATTTATCGCAGGAAAAGGTCAAATTATCGCTGGCCTAGAGAGTGAGATAAGGAGTTTATCACAAGGTGACTCTGCTGAGATTAAAGTATCTGCAAAAGATGGATATGGTGAGTATAATGAAGCAGCAGTTCAATCTCTTCCAAGAGAGCAGTTTGCTGGACTAGAGATCACTGAAGGTATGACTTTATATGGACAAGGAGAGAATTCAGAGACAGTTCAAGTAATTGTTAAAAGCTTTGATGATGATAATGTAAATGTAGATTATAACCATCCTTTAGCTGGAAAAGACCTTCTTTTTGCTATTAGTATAGTAGAAGTAAGGGAAGCTACTGCAGATGAGCTAGAAAATGGATTTGTTGCTGCTCCTATGGGCGACAGTTGTGGATGCTCAACAGGTGACAGTTGTCACACTACACAAGAGAAAAAAGAAGCAAAAGCAGACAATCATGAGTGTTGTGGCGGTAGTGGTGGTTGTGGAACACACTAGCTTTATCGCAAAATCAAGAGCCTCTTTAGAGGCTCTTAAGTCAGCAACTCTACTTAAAAGTTTAAATATAAATGCCCTTATCTCAGGAGAAATAGGAACAGGAAAAGAGACTTTAGCAAAGTTTATACTTCCAAAAGCAAAGAGTGTTGATGGAAGTAGTTTGAAAAAGGTGCTAGCTTTTGTAAAATCTGATAGTTCAGTAATCATCAAGAACTTTGATAAAATTGAAAACTTTAGTCTGCTTCAAGAGACAATCTTAAAGAGCAAAACAAGAGTAATAGCTACATCGAAGACTAAAATTGAGCAAAGCTTAAGCAGTAAATTTTTTGCCCTCACTATAACTGTTTTGCCCTTAGTGCAGAGAAAAGAGGATATAGAACCACTTGCTAAGAAGTTTTTTAAAGAGATATCTGCCATCTTTGATAGCGATAAAGAGCTCTCTTTAGAGAACTTAGATAACAATCTACCAAATAACTCTCACTCATTAAGAAAACTTATATATACAAGAGCCCTTATCGACTCTTTTAATGAAGATGATGTGATGCATGTGATGGAGAAGTTTTTAACAAAAAGAGTTGGTGGCAAAAATGACTATAGGGATCAACTATATCTTTTTGATGTGCCGATACTAAGATGTGGGTTTAAAAAGTTCAAATCTCAACTAAATATGAGTGAAAAATTTGGACTCAATAGAAATACTCTTAGAAAAAAGATAAATGACTATAAAGATAACTTTAAACTACAGTAGAGGGGAGGGTGATGTATGAGTAACAGTATATTTATATTTGCTGGACAAGGTAGCCAAAAAGTTGGTATGGGAAAAGAGTTTTATGATAATGACAATTTGGCTCAAGAGATGGTTCAAAGAGCTAGTGAGAGATTGGGGCTAGATTTCTTTAATCTTCTGTTTGAAAAGAGTGATAAGCTAGAACAGACAGAGTTTACACAGCCAGCTGTTTTGCTTGTAAGTGCTATAGCACATGCACTATTTGTAAAAGAGTATAAAAGTTTACCTTTGATGGCTATGGGGCACTCTTTAGGTGAATTTTCAGCTCTTAGTGCAGTTGGAGCAATAGACTATCTTGATGCAGTTGAGCTTGTTCATAAAAGAGGACTTTTGATGAAAGAGGCTTGTTTGGATATAAATGCAGGGATGATGGCACTTATAGGACTTAGTGATGAGAAGGTCGAGGATATCATATGCTCACATGCAGACAAGCAAGTATGGGCAGCAAACTATAACTGTGATGGACAGATAGTAGTTGCAGGCGATAGAGATGATTTAGCCTCAATGGAGTCTGTCTTTAAGAGGGAGGGTGCAAAAAGAGCACTACTGCTTAACATGTCAGTCGCTTCTCACTGCCCTTTACTAAAGAGTGCAATCTCTCCTTTGGGTGAGTATTTAAAAAGACATCTTAAAGATAAGTTTTTAGCTCCAGTAGTCTCAAATGTTACTGCTAGTGAGTATAGTACAAAAAAAGAGGCACTAGAACTTCTTTTAAATCAGCTTATAATGCCAGTGAAGTATAAGCAGTCGATTCTACACATAGAGGCTAAAGCTGATATATTTATAGAGTTTGGCTCAACAGTTCTAAAGGGGCTCAATAGGCGCTTAACCAAAAAAGAGACACTTTGTATTACAGATATGGTTAGTTTAGAAAAGGCACTAAGTGAATTAAAGTAAAGGATAGAGCAGATGTTAAGATTGGGGATAATGGGCGCAATGCCTGAAGAGATAGAGCCACTTCTGGAGTTTTTTAAAGAGTATAAAACTGTTAGTTATGCAAACAATAACTACTTTATAGTAAATTATAGAGAGATTGAGATAGTTATAGCTTACAGTAAGATAGGCAAAGTAAACTCAACTATAACGGCAAGTACCATGATACAGAAGTTTGGTTGTCAAAAGATTCTGTTTAGTGGTGTAGCAGGTGCAGTTTGTAGCTCTTTGAAGATTGGAGATTTGGTGGTGGCTACAAGACTGGCTCAACATGACTTAGATATATCAGCTTTTGGACACCCTTATGGGTATGTGCCTGAGGGTGCAGTTTTTGAAGAGGTAGATTGTGAGCTTATCAAAATTGCAAAAGATGTAGCAAAGCAAAAAAATATGGAGATAAAAGAGGGCACTATAGCTACGGGCGATCAGTTTGTATGTGATAGTAGCAAAAAAGAGTGGATAGCGAAGACTTTTAGGGCGAGTGCTTTGGAGATGGAGGGAGCTTCGGTTGCACTTACATGTAATGCTTTTGGTGTTGCATGTTTTATACTTCGCTCTATTAGTGATGCGGCTGATGTGGATGCTAGCTTTAACTTTGATAAGTTTTTAGAGACTTCAGCACTAAAGAGTGCAGATTTTGTTATAGCTATGGTTGACAAGATAGTAGATGCTCAAAATAAGTAAAAAGCTTCTACGAACAACTGAACGAACAGTTATGAAGTATAGTCTCATAAAAGAGGGGGATAGGATACTGTTGGGGGTTAGTGGCGAAAAAGATTCGTTGAGTTTAGCTCATGTCTTTAAATAAAGTTTTCACAAAGTTTACAGTATAATTAAATAAAATCAAAAAGGAGGTTTATTATGCAAACCTTAACTGTAAATATTCAAGATGGTTTTATTCAGGATTTTCTATCAATTGTTGAACACCACAAAGGTAAAATACAAA
>CAZLXQ010000110.1:0-3693 GCA_964563675.1 uncultured Sulfurospirillum sp. | reverse complement strand
CACCTATGAGTGCTCCTGATGTTGTTAAAAACTCTCCGCTATCATGGAAAAGAGGCAGTGCTAGCATAGGTGGCTGGGTAGAGCTTAAAAAAGAGACACTTCAACACACAAGATACTCAAATGTTTTTAGCCTAGGAGATGTTGCAGGAATTCCTATGGGTAAAACTGGGGGCTCTATTAGAAAGCAGTATGGAGTAGTAGCTCAAAATCTTATAGATGTTATGGGTGGGAAATCTCCAACTGCGAAGTATGATGGATATACGGTTTGCCCACTCATCACAGACATAGGTACAGTTATGCTAGCTGAGTTTAACTGGAGCAAAAAACCTACACCATCTTTTCCTCTTGATCCTACAAAAGAGCGTTGGATTTGGTGGATTTTGAAAGTATACTTTCTTGAGCCTATGTATTTTCATGGCATGTTAAAAGGTAGGGCATAATGAAAACTTTTACATATAAAAAACTTTTCTATGGGGCTCTTATAGTGGGTCTTTGTGCAAGTTTTGTGCAAGCAAAAGAGTATAGTATACCTGAAATATACAAGCACATGTGTGCTAGTTGTCACGGCTCAAGTGCAGAGGGAAATCCTGAAAAAAAAAGGGCCTTCACTAGACGATATGAGTAAACATGAGTTGGTGTATGAACTTTTTCAGCTGACAACAGGCAGCTCTCAGTCTTCAGGAGCAGATCATCAGATAATGGAGCACAACCAAAGAGCTATCGAAAAAAAAGGTATGACTTACCATCCTGATGATATGGCTCTATATATCTACTCCAACTATAATATAAACAGAGATAAGTCTACCTTGGTATCAAGTGAAGTTAATATCTACAGTATATCAGAGATATATAAGAAATCATGCCTAGCATGCCATGGAGCAGCTGGCGAGGGAAATCCTGAAAAAAAAGGGCCTGCAATCAATGACATGACACGAAGTGAGCTTGAGATGGAGCTATTTAACCTACAATCAGATGGCTTTCAATCATCTGGAGCATCTAATGAGATAATGGAGCATAATCAAAGAAGAATTGAGGATAGAGATTTAGAGTACCACCCTGAAGATATGGCGATATATATCTACTTCAACTTCAACCCAGATGCTAAAAAATAGAGTAAAGGGGAGTCTCTCTCCTCTTTTTATTTGGAGCTAAGATGTCAAGAGTAGTAAAAGAGGCAGTTATCTTTATGGCTTTGCTTATAGTCTTAACATTTGGCATGCATGCAGAGCAGTTAATCTCTCATCCAATTGAGCATATAAAAAGTGTAGACCGTGGTATGTTTGGGGCTTTTCATCCTCTGATTTTTACTTTTATGGCTTATGTTATTGTCTTTATAGCTAGAAAGATATTTAGTTTTTTTATTGGACTATTTATAACAAAAAGTTAAGAGTGCATCTAAAAACCTCTACCATCTTTTACAGGCACAAAAAGACACTCGTCTAGCTCTTCTGTTTTTATGATGTCTGCATTTTTTATAAATCTTGTTATAATCTGTTTGTCGCCTTTCTCTATAGGAGCTACAAGTATGCCACCATCGCTTAGTTGAGCAAAGAGTTTTTCAGGAATTTTTGGAGTTGAGGCTGAAAAGATAATCCGCTCATACGGAGCATACTCTCTCCAGCCATTTTGTCCATCATCAAATCTTGTGTGAATATTATGAATACCCAAAGTCGCAAATCTCTCCCTAGCCTCTATAAGGAGTCTCTCTACTCTCTCTATGGTAAACACACGCCTTATGAGCCTACTTAGTATAGAGGCTTGATATCCACTACCGCATCCTATCTCCAAAACACTATCAGCACCTCTACATGTAAGAGCTTCACTCATCTTTGCAACTGTTAAAGGGGAGCTTATCCACTGATTTGCTACTAGCGGTAAAGCATCAAGCTTATAAGCATGTCTTGAAAACCCTTTTGGTATAAACTGCTCTCTCTCACTCAAGCAAATCGCCTCATAAACCTCATCACTTATCTTGTGGATTTTTAATATCTCATCCGCCATATTTTTACATTTTTGAAATCTTATCTTGTTGCTAAAGTCGCTCATCACAATCCTATATCTAAATATTTTCTCATCTTTTTTATCTCACTCAGATCAATATCTCGTTTTAGCATAGAAGCAGAGTCATCTTTATAAAAATCTCCAAAAGGGGAGACTATAGCACTGCTACTCGCCATACTCTCATCGCTACTATTGGCAACTATCACAAAAGCTTGATTCACAACCCCTAAAGCACAAGACAGTATCTCAAGCTGTTTTTTTCTTAATCTTCCCCAATAGGATGGAACTAAAATGATATCAGCTCCTAAAATTTTCTGCCATAACTCTGTAAAGCGAAGCTCAAAACAGATAAGTGTAGCAATTTTTATTCCATCTATCTCTATAGTCTCTACATCATCTGTTTCGCCCGTTACAAAATAGCTCTCTTCATCACCGATAGGAAATAGCCTAGCCTTTGGGCGAGACTGAACCAACTCTTCGTTGTGAAAAATCTTTAAAGTGTTGTAGTAACCCTCCTCTCTCTTCTCGATCATAGTAAGTGCAAGCGTTCTGTTTATTGAGAGTTTTTTCAACTCAACAAATATCTTTTTTGAAAATTCTGCCGAGCTTTTTAGTGAATCATATCTATATCCACTTAGACACAACTCAGGTGCTAAAACTATGGATTTTTTAGGAGTTTTGTCCACTAATCGCCTTAGAGTCTCAAAATTTTCCTCAAGATTTCTGTTTTCATAGCTAAACTGAAGTGCGATAAGAGTTTTTCTAGAAGTCATCAAATGACAAGCTACCTTTGCTATAGTTTGTTACATTGCCCTCAAAGAAGTTAGTTTTTTGCTCATTGAATTTTGAAAAGTCTTCGACCCACATTATGGGGTGCTTAGCACCGTACATCTTCTCAAATCCAACAGCACTAAGTCTCTCATCAACCAAAAAATGTATATACTCCTCTATAATCTCATCAGTAAAGCCCATAATCTGGTTTTGTGTTATATACTGACCCCACTCAATCTCAAGCTCCCCGGCTTTTCTAAACATCTCGTAAACTTTAGTTTTAAGATCATCCGTAAAGAGATAAGACCTCTCTTTTTTTACAGATTTTATCATGTTTTGAAAAAGAAGCAGATGAGTTATCTCATCTCTTTGGATAAATCGTATCATTTGAGCAGAACCTAGCATACGACCTGCTCTTGCAAGTGCATAGATAGCGGTAAATCCAGAGTAAAAATAGATACCCTCTAAAATCTGATTTGCAAACATAGCTAACAGAAGCTTCTCTTGTGTAACATCGCCAGCAAGCTCTTCATAAACGCTAGAGATGTAATCATTTTTGCGTCTTAGTACATCATCATGCTTCTCCATCTCATATATAAGATCGGTATTGTCGCAAATAGCCTCAACCATGACTGCATAGCTTTTTGAGTGGTTTGCCTCTTCGTAAGCCTGTCTTGCTAGAAGGGCATTTATCTCTGGTGCTGTTATGTATGGGTTTATGTTATCAGCTAAGTTATTTGTCTGAAAGCTATCCATACTGATGAGCTGCGACCATACTAAATCATACATCCGTTTTTCAGAGTCCGTCAATCTTTTGTTGTAGTCAATTATATCTTTAGTTGTATCAACCTCTTTTGGAAACCAAGTATTTGCCTCCATCATATCCCAAAGATGTAGTGCCCATCCATATTTTGCTTTTGT
>CAZLXQ010000109.1:0-3740 GCA_964563675.1 uncultured Sulfurospirillum sp. | reverse complement strand
TGGATAGGTATATTTTGGGCATTTATCCCTATGCCTATGCAGATGATAGCGGTTCTATTGTGTACTCCCTTTTTCAAATTCAATGTTCCTATTGCCTTAGCTATGGTCTGGATAAGTAATCCCATAACTATGCCCATAATATACTATGTAGAGTATATGACAGGCAACTATCTACTTGGTTTAGACTCCTTACATGTAGAGCTTACAGCAGAGTGGTTTTCAACCCATATAGATGATATACTTATACCACTTTATGTTGGAACTTTCGTTTATGCCATAGGTGTCTCAACGATAGTCTTTTATGTTGTAAACTGGCTCTGGGTCAAATCAGTTCGCAAAGAAAAACGACATCAAAAACGAAAAGACAATAAAAGCAAAAAAGTAACCAAACAGTAACCATGTTGTGGTAACATGTTAAAAAATATAGATTAAAGGAAAAAATATGCTAGATAGATACAAAGAACAACTAGAAGAACTGCAAGAGCTTTTAAAGGAATTGGGAGATAATATAATCAAAGCATCCAGTGAAGCGAATAGTGGAGTTCAAACACTCACCTCTAAAAACTTTGAAAATGCAAGAGATGTACTAAAAAACACAGAAACAACTGCCAACATAATTGACCAAAGAATTGTCAAGATTTTTGCACTATTTGAGCCAGAAGCGGTAGAGCTTAGAGAGTTGGTTGCATATCTAAAGACAACTAGCGAACTTGTAAGATTAAGTGATAATATAAAAAGTTTTAGCAGAAGAATGAAGAGTCATATCGCTATGGAAGCGGACTTTTCGAATCTTCAGGAGTACTCAAGTCATCTTGCAAAAAGTGCTTTTAGCTCAATAAATTATGCAGTAGAGTCTCTATATGTGAGAGATAAAGAGGAAGTAACTAATACATATAGAAAAGTTTGTGTTGAAGAGAGTAAAACAGATGATTTATACTCAATACTAGAGAAAAATATCATGGCAGATTTGTGCAAGGATATAGAAAAATCAACAGAATCCATAGAGATTTTAAGCACTATGAGAAAGCTTGAACGAATGGCTGATAGGTCTGTCAATATTACTAAATTAATGCTATTTGCTAGAAAGGGCGGAGAGATAAAGCATTTTGGGTAAGTCAACTATCGTCATCATCGAGGATGAAAAGGATTTTTTAGAGCTATTGGAATACAGTCTGCAAAAAGCTGGGTTTGAAACCATAGGCTTTCTCTCTACTAAAAATGTAAAGAAGCTTCTAAGAGAGGAGAAGATAGACTTGATGATAGTAGATAGGAACTTGCCTCATATTGAGGGGAGTGAGTTTGTCAAGGCTCTTCGAAGTAGTGGCATCAACATACCCACTATCTTTGCGACCGCAAAAGATAGCGACCAAGATATAGAAGAGGGATTTGAGCGAGGAGCAGATGACTATCTGACTAAACCATACAGCATAAAAGAGCTAATTCTTCGCATAAAAGCTATCCTAAAAAGAACTAGTCCAACCACTTCTGATAAGCTTGAATTTAAAGATATCTCACTAGATATAAATTCAAGAAAAGTCAATGTTGGAAAAAATGAGATAGAATTAACAAAGCTTGAATTTAAGCTCTTAAAGACTCTCATTGAGAATAAAAATAATGTTTTAAATCGCGAATACCTACTGACTCATATCTGGAAAAATGAGCTCATCTGTCAAGATAAAACGGTTAATGTTGCAGTAAATCGTCTTAAAAAAAAGATAGATCCTGATGGGGAAAAAGAGTACATTAAATCAGTATGGGGAATTGGATATAAGATATCATGAAGTTACACCAACGTTTTATAACTAGTTTTTTGCCTATCTTTATTTTAGCTATATTTTTATCTGCGATGGTGAGCTACTCTACTATCAAAGAGACAAGTTTAAAACAGCATAAAGAGTTTTTAAAGAATCAAGCTGAACTTATAAAACTAAAACTTCCTATGATAACAGGGAGTATTGATGAGTTTACTAAAGAGGTAAAAGCTAAAACAGGCATTAGGCTTACAGTCATAACCAAGGATGGAGTGGTCATAGCTGAGAGTGATTATGATAAAAAAAAGATGGACAATCATAGGGATAGAGAAGAGATTGAGCTAGCAAGACACCACCAAGATGGGTATGCGGTTCGATATTCAGATACTCTTGATGCAAAGTTTTTATATTTTGCAAGCCGATCCTACTTTAGAGATAAGGCTGTCTTTGTGAGAGTTGCTATGGATGTTGACTCCATCGTCAATGGGTTTAGTCAGATGTGGACAAAACTGACTGTTCTTTTCGTAGCATTGATCTCTTTAGGAATTTATATCGCTTATAGACTCAACCAAAAAATAGAAAAGGAGATTACAAAAATAACCAATGTGCTAGACGATATCTCAAGCAAAAATTATAAAACTTCAGTAAATGCCTCCTTTGCAAAAGAGTTTTTAAAGATAGAGTCGCACATAGAAAAACTAACAAAAATCTTAGAAAAAAGCACAAAACAAAAAAGAAAATATACAGCCAAAATCAAACTCATAAGCACTCAAAGAAGCAACATAATCTCAGCTATTAGCCATGAGTTTAAAAATCCAATTGCTTCAGTTATTGGTTATGCTCAAACTCTTTTAGACGACCCAAATGTCAACAAAAAGATACGAGAAAAATTTTTAGAAAAGATAGTAAAAAACTCTTTTAAAATTTCAAACATGATAGACAGGCTATCACTAACAACAAAGTTTGAAAATGGAGATTTAAGTCCAAAGATAACAGAGTTTGATATAGACAGCTTAACTAAAGAGATTATAGTTAACTTCCAAGACAAGCATGATGATAGAGCATTTATCTACAAAAGCGAAAAGCTGATGGTAAAAGCTGATAAGACCATGATGGAGCTTGTTATAACTAATCTTATAGATAATGCAGTAAAATACTCCCAAAGTGATATCAATATCAACATAAAAGATGGGTTATTGAGTGTAAAAGATAGGGGTATAGGTATAGAGAAAAAAGAGATAGATAAGATTACAAACAAGTTTTATCGCTCGGATAGTCTTTCGTGGGATAACTCTATGGGGCTAGGACTCGCTTTGGTTAAGTATATACTAAATCTTCACAATATAAGCCTAGAGATAAAGAGCGAACTTGGAGTCGGATCTGAATTTTCTTTTAATCTAAAATATGGATTTAAATAGAAAACTGTGCATATAAGTGTCATTATACCTACTTTTAATAGAGCTAGATTTATACTAAAAGCATTAAAGAGTGTGCAAAATCAATCCGTAAATGTGGATGAGATTATAGTAGTAGATGATGGCTCAACTGATGAGAGTAAAGAGTTGCTAGAGAGTGAAGATATAGTCTATCTCTATCAAAACAATAGTGGAGTCTCAACTGCAAGAAACGAAGGAATAAGAGTAGCAAAACATGAGTGGATAGCTTTTTTAGACTCTGATGACACTTGGCATAAAGATAAGATTAAGGAGCATAAAGCTCTACATGTAAACAACTCTGAGATAAAGGCTTCGTTTAGTGATGAGTTGTGGATAAAAGATGAAAAAATAGTCAACAAAAAGAGACATCTTGAAAAAGAGGAGCCTACATTTTTAAACTCTCTAAGAGTTTGCAAAATCGGAGTGTCTACTTTTTTTACTCATAAAAGTATCTTTGAAGATATTGGATTGTTTGATGAGAGTCTTCAAGCCTGTGAAGATTATGACTTGTGGCTTAGAATCTTAAAAAAACACAAGATAAAGCTTATCAATA
>CAZLXQ010000108.1:0-3743 GCA_964563675.1 uncultured Sulfurospirillum sp. | reverse complement strand
CTATGCAGCCTCATAATCCAAAAATACTGCCACCATTCAATAAAAATGAGTCTATTTTTAAAATCATATCAAACCATGATGCTCTTTTGCTTCACCCTTATGAGAGTTTTGATAGTGTTACGAAGCTTGTTAAAGAAGCTTCAAAAGACTCAAGTGTTATATCCATAAGAACAACACTCTACAGAGTTGAGAAAAACTCACAAATCATACAATCTTTGATAGATGCTGCAAATGATGGTAAGCAAGTTACTGTTATAGTTGAGCTTAAAGCTAGATTTGACGAGGAGAACAATCTGCACTGGGCAAAATCTCTTGAGCAAGCTGGAGCTCATGTTATCTACGGTATGACGGGCTTTAAGATACATGCTAAAGTGACTCAAGTGATAAGACAAGAGGCAGGCGGACTTAAGTTCTATATGCATTTAGGAACTGGAAACTATAACGCAACAACTGCAAAGATATATACTGATGTTAGTCTTTTTACATGTAGAGATGACTTTGCTAAAGATACTACTACATTTTTTCATATACTCTCAGGCTTCTCTAAAAACAAAAAGCTCGAACACCTAAAGATGTCACCAACACAGATAAAACCAAAACTCATATCACTAATCAATGAAGAGGCTAAGCTAGTAAAAGATGGATATATAATTCTAAAGATGAACTCTTTAGTTGATACAGACATCATAAAAGCTCTCTATAACGCCTCAAAAGCTGGGGCTAAGATAGATTTGATTATAAGGGGGATTTGTTGCTTAAGACCCAATATCAAAGGGCTTAGTGAAAATATAAGAGTAAAATCTATCATAGGAAAATATCTAGAGCACTCTAGGGTTTTCTACTTTAAAAACAGCAGCCCAACTGTTTTTATATCGAGTGCTGATTGTATGCCAAGAAACTTAGATAGAAGACTTGAGCTTATGACTCCTGTTTATGAAATACCTCTACAAGAGAAGCTCTCTGAGATGTTGCAACTACAAATCAAAGACAATATGCTTAGCTGGGAGTTAGGTAGTGATGGAGAGTATAAAAAGATTGAAAGAGGAACACAAAAAGCTATCAATAACCATCTAATACTTGAGGAGTATATAAACAAGATATACAAAACTATGAAAAAAGATACTAGCTCAAGCAAAGCGGAGCATTTAGCAAGAAAATTATTTAAGGAGAGCTGATGGAGGTTGATGGCAAATCCCCAGATATAGACAATAGTGTATTTGTAGCTTCAAGTGCTAATATTGTGGGTGAAGTTAAAGTTGGAGAAGATAGCTCTATATGGTTTGGGTGTGTTATTAGAGGGGATGTTCACTATATCAAAATCGGAAAACGCACAAGCATACAAGATTTAAGTATGCTGCATGTTACTCACTTTAAAAAAGAGGACAGAAGTGATGGAAATCCTACTATCGTGGGTGATGATGTTACTGTAGGTCATAAAGTGATGCTTCATGGCTGTGAGATACAAAATGCTTGCTTAATAGGGATGAGTGCTACCATACTTGATGGGGCAGTCATAGGAGCAGAGTCTATCGTAGGGGCTGGCTCGCTCGTCACAAAAAACAAAAAGTTTCCTCCTCGCTCTCTTGTCATGGGAAATCCTGCTAAGCTAATTCGAAAACTAAGCGATGAGGAGGTAAAATCGCTCTATAAGTCTGCTCAAAACTATGTTGATTTTAAAAACAGGTATCTTTAGCTCTTTTTTCTCTGTCTTGGACTTGGGTTTGCAAACCTGATGAGGTCTTCGGTGGTGATTATGGATACAGGAGTATTTTCAAGAGATTTTTGAAAAATTCTATAGGCCATATAGGCATCGCCGTACGCTCTGTGGCGATTTTCTATAGCGATACCGATCTTACTTGAGAGATGGCTAAGCCCATATCGCTCTGCCTTTATGGTTTTTTTTGCTAAATCAATAGTGCAAATTCTTCTATTTAGAAGGGGTCCAAAACTAGCTTTCTCTAAAGAGCATGAGATGAAATTATAATCAAAATTGACATTATGAGCAACAAAAACTGCATCACCTAAGAAGAGTCTAAATCTCTCTAAAACCTTTTTTACAGGTGGAGCATGCTTGGTCTCTTTTGAAGTTATGCCTGTAAGATTTGTGATAATTTGTGGTATCTCATCAGCTCTTGCAAAACTCTCAAACTTATCGACTATGACTCCATTTTCCACCATAGCGGCACCAACTTCAATAATCTGTCCACTCTCAGGTTTACTCCCACTAGTCTCAATATCAACTATGCAAAACTTCTGTTTTTCAAGCGGACAAAAGCTAGTTTCAAGTGTTATAAAATTATCGTTTATCTCTATCAAAGGAGCGCCTAAAAACCTCAAGTTTGCAAGAGTATCTTTTAAAGTGTCAAACTCATAGTTTTCTAACTCCTCTATCTTTTTAAACCTTGCTTTGCATGCATTAAATGTTTGTGGATTTTTAGTCATCTTCTGCATTAGGCTATCAAAACTTCTCAACCTTTACTCTTTTTTAAAAACTCAAAAATCTTTTTTTCATCTTTTTCTAAATAACTCTTTTGCACTCCACTGCTAACATCAAGCCCATAAAAACCCAAATCTTTCACCTCTTCTATATTAGAACAATCTAACCCGCCAGCTAGTATGATCTTAGAGCAGTCTATATCTTTAAACCAAGATATATCTACTCGCTTTCCTTCTCCACCATAGCTCTGCACAAAAGCATCTACTATCCTATATTTGTCTGCATTTTCCCCTATATCTTCTTTGCATGTAGCCCTTGTAACTCTTATATAGGGTAAATCTAATCTACTAAAAAGTCTCTCATCTGCCTCAAAATGTATCTGAGCTAAACTCATCTTGGCATCTTTGCATGTAGAGTTTATCTCTTTACATGTAAAGTTTACAAATAGCCCTACTCTCTGCACAAAAGGTGGAAGTTGCTCTACAATCTCAAGAGCTTTTTTAGGAGTTATGTATCGGGGAGATTTTACATAAAAGACAAAACCTAAAGCATCCGCCCCTGCTTCAACTGCCACTAAAGCATCTTTAAGATTAGTAATACCGCAAATCTTTACTTTCACCTTAGACTGCTTATCGCTTCTTTGTAAGATGAATTTGAAAATATATAGCTACCAGCTACAACTATATCAACACCAGCATCCTCAAGATCTCTAATGTTTGTATCATTTACTCCGCCATCAACTTGGATAAGAGTATTTAGCCCCTTTTGTTTTATCATCTTCTTTAGCTCTCTTGTTTTTTCTAGAACAGAAGATATAAACTTTTGTCCACCAAAGCCAGGATTTACACTCATAAGAAGTACCATATCTAAATCTTCTAAAAGATACTCTATCATTTTAGGAGAAGTATGGGGATTTAGAGTAATAGCAGGCTTTATGCCATAATCCCTTATCTTCTGTATAAGCCTGTGAGGGTGCTTCTCCTCCTCTATATGAAATGAGATAAATTCAGGTCTAAAAGGAGCAAACAAGTCTACAAAAAATGAGTTATTTTGTACCATAAGGTGGATATCTAGTGGTTTTGTAGCAACTTTTACAACAGCTTTTATTACTACTGGTCCTATTGTGTGATTTGGAACAAAATGCCCATCCATAACATCAATATGAACAAAATCACAGCCGCCATCACAGATAGCTTTTATCTCCTCATCTAATCTCCCAAAATCTGCTGAGAGTATGCTTGGTGCTACCTTTATCATTTTACTGTCCCCTTTTTACTGAACAAGTCCAGCAAAAATTCCTCGCGAC
>CAZLXQ010000107.1:1427-3752 GCA_964563675.1 uncultured Sulfurospirillum sp. | reverse complement strand
AAACATACAGAAGTTTCTACTTCGTGCTTCAGTCGCGAGGAATTTTTACTGGACTTGTTTAGTAAAAAGGGGACAGTAAAATGATAGAGAAATTTCTAGAAGAGTTTTCTAAACTCGTAGTTGATAAGCCTGAGTTGATAAAAGTAGACAAAGAAGATATTGACGATACTTTTTGTGAGATAATCATAACTGCCGATAAAACTGATACGGGTAAGCTTATCGGCAAAAATGGCAAGATGATAAATTCACTAAAAACTCTTATATCTGGCTGCAAGGCTAAAGATGGAAAATCTTATAGAGTAACAGTAAAAGCAGTCGATGAGTAAAAAAATAGTGCCTATAGAGGTTGCTCAGATTGGGCGACTTGTAGGTCTTATGGGTGAGCTTAAGTTGCATATCCATAGTGATTTTCCAGAGCAGTTTAGGGCTGGGAAGAGATTTATTACACAAAAAAATACCGCACTTGAGATAGTCTCTTATAGTAAAAAAAGGGGATTGGTTCTTTTTCGTGGTTATGAGAGTCGAGATAGTGCTGCTTGCTTGGTTAACTCCTATCTTTTAACTACACTAGAAGCCACTCTTGAGGATTGTACTCTAAAGAGTGATGAGTTTTTTTGGTTTGATATTATTGGATGCAGTATAAAGGAGAGTGGCATAAAACTAGGTGCTGTTAGCGAAATACAAAGAATTGGTGCTACAGACTATATGGTTATAAAAACTGACAAATCTTTAGAGGATAAAAATCTAGCAAAAACTTTTTTTATTCCCTACATAGATAGATACATCGCTTCGGTGGATAGAGAAGAAAAAATCGTACATGTGAAAGATGGACTTGAGCTTTTAGAGAACTCGTGATGAAGTTTACTTTTGTAACACTATTTAAAAATCTAATTTCTCCATATTTTGAGGATTCTATACTAAAAAGAGCGATTGATAACACTCTTCTTAGTGTAGATTTCTATAATCCAAGAGATTTTACAACAAATAAACATAAAAAAGTGGATGACTATCAAGCAGGAGGAGGAGCAGGACTTTTGCTCAATGCTCAACCGCTATTTGATACTTTAAAAAAGATAAAAGGTAGAAGCTTAAATGCTCATTTTGTGTTTCTTATGCCCGCTGGAAAGCCTTTTGTTCAAGCTGATGCAAAGAGACTTGCTAAAAAGGAGCATATTGTGTTTGTAAGCGGCAGATATGAGGGGATAGATGAGAGAGTTGTTGAGATGTATGGTGATGAGGTTTTTTCTATTGGTGATTATGTTTTAACTGGCGGTGAGTTGGCTAGTTTAGTGATGAGTGATGCTATAAGCAGAAATGTAAGCGGAGTTTTAGGAAATGAGGAGTCTATAAAGCAAGAGAGCTTTGAAGATATGCTTTTAGAAGCTCCATCTTTTACAAAGCCTTCTGTTTTTAAGGGTAACTCAATCCCCTCAGAGTTTTTAAAGGGAAATCACGCTAAAATAGTCAGCTTAAAAGATGAGATGGCAAAACTAAAGACAAAGTACTTTAGACCAGATTTGCATTTGCGTAGTGATACGAGATAAATTGTGTTAAGGATATTTTTATGAGAAACAGATATATAGAGTCTTTTGAAAAAGCTCAAATAGCCCAAAAGAAGATTCCAGATTTTAGAGCTGGAGATTTGATAAGAGTTGCTGTTGAGATTAAAGAGGGTGAGAAAAAGCGTGTTCAGAACTTTGAGGGTGTCTGCATTGCAAGACGCGGCGAAGGTACTGGTGAGACATTTATGGTGAGAAAAATCGGTGCAAATTCAGTTGGAGTTGAGAGAATTTTTCCGATTTATAGTGATAGTGTCAAAGAGATAACAGTCCTTAGACGAGGACGAGTTAGAAGAGCTAAGCTATTTTATCTAAGAGAGAGAAGAGGCAAGGCTGCAAGAATTAAAGAGTTGAAAAAGAAGTAGCTGAGCTTATGTACTTTTTTCTTGAAAAGTGCATAAGCTCAGCTTTTTACCTACAGATGAAGTTGCACTTTAAAAAAAGTCGATTATTTGGAGGTTTTTAAGTGAAAATAGAAAAAGAGTGCTTAGAGTGTATCTTTAAGCAATCCACTAGAGTCTCCAAGTTTTTAAAAGTATCTCCTTTACAGGCTAAACATATCGCAACAATAGCACAGCAGCACATAGAGAGATTTGATCACTCAAACACGCCTCCGCACAATGCGACACCTATGTATGAAGCAGTTGCAAACTATCTTCAGATTGATGACATTTATGCCAAGATGAAAGCTGATGCAACCAAAAGTGCACTCAGGCTTGTCTCTACATGTAAAGCAAATATTGAGAAGATGGAGGATAGGCTAGAG
>CAZLXQ010000107.1:0-1327 GCA_964563675.1 uncultured Sulfurospirillum sp. | reverse complement strand
GCAAGCCTATCATCAATGACTTAACACTAGAGGATGCAAAAAAATCAGGGCTAGATGAGGTTGCAACTCTTGTTGATAGCGGTGTTCCTACCCCTGGTTTTGTCCAAGAGTTTGCTACTAAGGAGGCAAATAGACTTTTTGAGAGTGCAGATTGTATCATCTCCAAGGGCATGGGGAATTATGAGTGTCTAGGTGAAAAGAGGAGTTTGCCTATCTATTTTTTGTTAAAAGTAAAGTGTCAAGTTGTTGCTCGCTCAATCAAAGCGGAGCTTGGTGATATCGTGTGTAAACAACTATAGGGGATAAGAGAGTGGAGTTTTTAATACTGGTTATTGTGGCTACTTTTTTCTATTTTATCCTTAAACCAACTAAAAAGGTAGTGGTAAGAACAAAAAGCACAACAAAAAAGCAGATTGAAATTTTAGAGGGGTATAAACAGAAGATGGATACAGAGCTTATAGGTTACTCAAAAGACAGAACTCTTTTTTTAGAGAAAAAAACAGCACTTCTAAAGGTTTTTGCAGAGGAGCTTAGTAGAAATCTATTTTTTGATAAAGATGAAGCGAGAGAACTTATACGAGAGTTAGCAAACTATGAGATAAGCCATGGTAAGTAGAAAAACCCTAAAAATTTATTGTGATGGAGCATGTTCTGGCAATCCTGGAAATGCAGGAAGTGGACTTGCCTTGTATGAGGGCAAAGAGCTTCCTACTCTTATATATGGAGCTTATGAGGAGCTAGGCACAAACAATACAGCAGAGCTCAATGCCTTATATAAAGCTCTAGAAATAGCACTAAGTGTAAATTGTGAAAATATCATAGAGATATACTCTGACTCAAAATATAGCATTGATTGTATTGCCAATTGGGCTTATGGATGGAAAAAAAAGGGTTGGAAAAAAAAGGGTGGAGAGATTAAAAATCTTGAACTTATCAAAAAAGCACATGCTCTTTTTGAAGACTTAAAGGATAAGATAAGTATTCTACATGTAAAAGCTCATACAGGAGTTGAGGGGAACGAGCTTGCCGATCGCATGGCTCTACATGTCATCATCTCAAAAAATATAAAGTATAAAAAATATCACTATAAAGATGTTAGCGAAGTTTTAGCCCTCAAAAGAGGCTAGATACAGGACAGTTTAGCCTCTTGCTCTTTCGAGTTTTTCTTAAATCTTTTTCTATGAAGTAGTGCGAACATGGTGGGTATATAGATGAGATTTAGAACAGTTCCCCAGATAAGTCCAAAACCGATAGCAACTGCAAGTGGCTGAAAGATTAGACTTAATGAAAAATATGGGTGCGTAAAAACTTAAGCTAACTACGATAC
>CAZLXQ010000106.1:0-3816 GCA_964563675.1 uncultured Sulfurospirillum sp. | reverse complement strand
TTGAGAGAAGAAAAACTGATCCTCTAAGACAGTGGAAACTTAGCGAGATAGACCTGCAAGCTCAAGAGAGATGGGATGACTTTACAAATACCAAATACCACATGATAAAACAGACCCACTCACAAAATACCCCTTGGACTATTATTCGCTCAAATGACAAACATAAAGCAAGATTTGAAGTTTTAAAAGTTATATTAAACTCTGTCGATTATAGCGATAGAAACAAAGAGCTTAGCTATACACTTGATCACAATGTCGTTATATCTGGAGCTAGAGAGATAGAGATCATGGATGACCAAAGACTAAGTGCTGGAAAATTTATAGGCTAAAATACCACATAAGCGAAAACATCAACCCTGATGTTTTCGCTACTTTTTCATCTGACATAAAGCTCATAACTTCATCTTTTTTTATATATACTACCTCAATAAACTCATCATCAACTCCCCCACCCTCGTCTACTCTCATACTCTCATCAATAGTGGAAAAATAGAGAGTTTGATGACCACCAGCAAAACCAACTGCGGTATAAAAAGAGGTGATTTTTTCTATTGAATCTAGTGGCACATCATATCCTGTCTCCTCTAAAATCTCCTCATGAGCGATAGTTTTAAGAGGCTTCTTTTTATCTACTAGACCAGCACAAAGCTCATAAGTAAATCCATCTGCATTTTTTAGATATACCGATGGGCGAAACTGCTTTACAAAAACAAAAGAGTCTAAGTCTTTATGATACAGAAGTATAGATACACTATCATGAGTATCTACTAAATCCCAACGCTTATGAATGCCTTTTTGTATATAAAACATACTTTTTGTTTTTACATAAATCGAGTCCGTACAATCTTCTACCTTAAGAAACTTTATCATTTTGCTACTCTCTTTCACATCAACACTATACTAGCTAGTCCCAAAAAGCTTAGAAAACCGATAATATCTGTTGAAGTTGTTAAAATTACAGTACTTCCTATAGCGGGGTCAACTCCTACTCTTTTAAGTGCTAGAGGAACCATTGAACCTACAAGTCCTGCACTAATGAGGTTTATAATCATAGCAGCTGCGATAACAAAACCGATTCTTCCATCTCCAAACCAAGCTAAAGCTATAAATCCAATAGCAATCGCAAATACAACTCCATTTAACGAAGCAAGTATTATCTCTTTTTTTATCGCCTCTTTCGCATTTTTTCTATCTACTTCGCCTATAGCAAGCTGGCGAACCATAACTGTAAGAGATTGTGTTCCTGCATTGCCTCCCATAGAGGCAACTATAGGTATCAAAATAGCTAACGCAACATAAGCACTCAATACAGCCTCAAACTGCCCTATAACGGCTGAAGCAGCTATAGCAGTCAAAAGATTTACAGATAACCATGCTAGTCTTGATTTTCCAGCCTCATATATGCTCTGCACATGCTCAGCCTCATCATCAACACCTGCTAACTTATATATCTGATCTGTTGCTCTGTTTTCTATGATATCATAAATATCATCAGAGGTAATTCTTCCCAATAGCTTTCCATGATAATCCACAATCGGTAGAGCCGAGAGATCATAATTTTCAAAAATCTCAATGACTTTTGAGATCTCCTCATCATCTCTTATATATCTTGATTTAAACTCCTCCTCTTTTCCATCAAGCTCCTCCTTGAAAGTTCTATCAAAATTAAAAGTTATCAAATCCTCCAAAGAGATAGTATATATCAGTCTACCTAACTTTCCAATAACTGAAACTTGATGCACATTCTCTATCTTGCCTTTATTTTTTAGCTCTTTTAGTCTCTCTATTGCTAAACTTATCTTCTCGTTGTAGGGGGCTGAAAAAACCTCTGTTTGCATGTATGCACCAGCTTTTTCATCACTATAACTGATAAGTCTCTTTATCTCCTCCTTAGACTCCTCATTCATACAAGATAAAATCTCTTCAGCTTTTTCTAAGTCTACCCCCTCTATGTGCTGCATAAGGTCGGTTGCATCATCACTCTCAAGATCTGCGATAGCTTCATTAAGCTGTTTTGATGGTATATTTTCAATAATCTCTTTAAGACAGTGCTCAGGAAGCTCAAGCACTAAATCACCAAGTATGTTATGTGGAAACTTCTGTAAAATAGAGATAAAATCTGTTTTATCATAGGCTCTTATAACTCTAAGATGTTTTGCTAGCTCTGATACAGATATATCATAGTCGATTTTACCAGCTAGATAGGATTTAACTATCTTTATACTATCTTTTGCTTCTCTTTTTTTAGGCATAACCTAGAGTGTCTTCACTAAAGAGTATCTTTTTCTATATCTATGTTTACCATATACTCAAGCTCGCTCTTATGTTTGTTTAGTGCAACTTCAATATCTTTTTTAACTCTATTCTTATGCACTACAAACTCCTCTTTTTTCTTACCTGTTAACTTAGATTTTGTAACTCTAATTACACTATTTGGATTTATAGCACGATTGTTTCGGTATAATCCAAAATGAAGATGAGGACCAGTACTAAGACCCGTACTTCCAACAAACCCTATAGTCTGCCCCCTCTTAACCCACTTGCCTCTCTTCATGCCCTTAGCATATCCTCGCATATGAGCATAAAGAGTTCTGTATCCGTTTTGATGGTCTATGATTACTGTTTTACCATAACCACCTTTATTGCCTACATGTACTACTCTTCCCTTGCCAGACGCTTTTATAGGTGTGCCTGATTTTGCTGCATAATCTATGCCCAAGTGAGCTCTATATCTTTTTAAGATAGGATGAAATCTCTTATATGTAAATCCTGATGAAATTCTGTGATAGTTTACAGGCTTTGCTAGAAAAAAGCCCTCTACCTCTTTGCCTTTAGAGTCATAAAATCTTCCATTATTAAAAGAGAACACATAGTTTCTATCTCCTCTTATCTCCACCATAGCAGCTTCTATCTCAGGTGAGCCAAACTGCCTACCAAGTCTTGTTCTTTTTGTGTAAAATATAACTACCCTATCGCCTTTTTGCAATCTTTTAAAGTTTACACTATTTTTAAAAGCTCTTGAAAACTCATGTGCTAAAAGATAGTTGTCTGTTTTATCTATGATATCTTGATATGGCGACCTTGTTATCTTCACTGTTACAACTCTCCTCTCCTCTTGATAGACTATAGGGCTAGTTGTAAGTTCGTACCCATCTTCATGAGATATCAAGTGTAGTTGCAACTCTTCACCAATTGGAATCAAAACTTGCTCTATCTTGCCAACTCTATCTTTCAAAATCTTATACCTAATGCCAGACATAATCTCAGCAGCCAACTCTTGGTCTTCTCTGTCTAGGTTATAATATATCTCAAGAGGAAGTCCATTGTCCTCCAAAAAAGTTAAAAATGTCTCACCCTTACCCCATTTTTCTACATGTAGAGTTGAAGCACTAAGTGAAATCACTAAAAATATCGATACAAAAAAAACTCTCATCATTTGCTACCCTTTTTTAAAGTTTAATTGTCTAGTTTCACCACGTTGTGGTCGCCTAGTTTCATAAAAATAAAAGCAATAGCTTAATAACATCATAGTAAAATCTTTACACCAAATAAAGATTTACAAATGTCACAAGTCTATCACTCCAATGCTAGAACAAACCAGTATGTAAGAAGTATAATACAAGAATCTAGTTTAACTAATGTTGAATTAGCAGCTAATTATGGTGTAAATGTCAAAACTATCTCCAAATGGAAAGATAGAGAGTCTAATGAAGATAAAAGCTCAAGACCAAACAAGATATATTATATTTTAACACCCTTAGCCCTAATAATTCCATACCAAATTAGAAAACAAGCCAAATTGCTCTATAATTAGGT
>CAZLXQ010000105.1:0-3875 GCA_964563675.1 uncultured Sulfurospirillum sp. | reverse complement strand
GTTACGATATGATGAAACAAGAAGTCCGATCGTTTTTAGCGGTTGGGTAGTTCACGCTTACTGAAACATCGCACTGGTCGAAAATAGAGGGCTTGGTGATTTTAAGCTTGATTGAAGATATTTGATTAAATTTTACTTTTATCTCTGCATGTAGAGATAAAAGTGCATCCTCTAAGAGTTTAAACTTGTTGGTTATTATACTCTTTTCTATCATATGTACAAGAGTGGTATAGTCTATAAAACTACTCTTTTGATACTCATAGTCTAGTTCTACATCGACAACTATCTTCTGAGGAGTTGTTCGCTCTTTGTCAAGTATGCCTATAATCGCACTGATTGTTAAGTTTTCAATATGTATAGTCATGCTACTTTAGACTCTTTACCACTAAAAATTCTTAAGATATTTGGTATATGCTTGTAGAAGACTAAAAAAGTGATGATGACTATAGGTGCATGTGTTCTTATCTCTGCTATATCTGGGTAAATTATAAATGATGCAACAAGAAGTGTCAAGAGTGCTATCAAAGATGATAAAGATGATATCTTAAAAACTTTTCCGGCAATAGCCCAAGCGATAATAGCGATAGTTGCTACAAAAGGTAACATAAAAAACATAACACCCATGCTAGTTGCAACCCCTTTTCCGCCTTCAAGCTTTAGGTAGGGACTATAGCAGTGTCCTACAACAGCGAGCAAAGCTATCATCCATAGAGTTTGTTCACTAAGTCCTAACATCTTAGCAACAATCAAAACAGCTACACCTTTTAGAGCATCAAGAAAAAGTGTTGCAATTGCAATTTTTTTTGCTAAATCTGGATTTGACTCTTTTAAAACTCTTAGTACATTAGTAGCTCCGATGCTACCACTACCGCTTTCTCTGACATCAATAGAACCAAACCGTTTGGCCAAAATAAGCCCAAAAGGGATACCTCCGACTAGATAGGCTATGATATAAAACTGAATATTGATATTTGTAAAAAACTCCACTGACAACCTTTTAAAAAATTTAGTAAATATTATACATTATTTGTTATAATGATAAGCTTTATAGTGAATAAGGAGCATTTTTGAGTAATGAAATATTAAAAGAAGAGATTATAAAATTGAAAAAAGAGTTAGATATCACTATAGTTGCCCATTTTTATCAAAAAGATGAGGTGTTTGATATGGCAGATTTTACCGGAGATTCGCTAGAGCTTGCTAAGTTTGCAGCGCGTGATGAAAAACCGACTCTTATCTTTTGTGGAGTTGGCTTTATGGGGCAAAGTGTAAAGATATTGGCTCCAAAAAAAAGAGTTTTGATGCCAAGAATTGCATGTTGTGCTATGGCTAAGATGATAGATGTTGGGTATTATGATGAAAATATTGCTGTACTTGTGAGAAGCGGCATAAAAAAAGAGGATATTATGCCTGTTACCTACATCAACTCTTCAGCAGAGGTAAAAGCAGCAGTTGGAAAGATGGGGGGGTATGTCTGTACTAGCTCTAATGCAAAAGTCATCATAACAAAAGCATTAGAGAGCGGAAAGAAGATACTTTTTGTGCCAGACCGCTGTTTGGGACAAAATATCGCGATAAGTATGGGCTTAAAATCATGTGTTGTTGGAGATGGAAGTGATCCCAAAGAGTCTGATATCATCTGCTACAATGGCTTTTGTTCAGTACATCAACTCTTTGATGTGGAGGATATAGAGTTTTATAGACAGAAGTTTCCAGACATACTAGTAGTAACTCACCCAGAGTGCAAGCCAGCAGTGTGCGAAAAGTCAGATTTTGTAGGCTCAACAAGCCAAATTATAAAGTATATAAAATCCCTTCCAGTAGAGCAAAAGGTGGTGGTAGGAACGGAGTACAACATGGTAAACAGACTAAGAGAGAAAAACACCTACATCCTCTCCTCAACTAAGCCAGAGTGCCCTACTATGAATGAGACAAGATTAGAGGATGTAAGAGATGTGCTTTTAGGTGTCAAAAATGGTATATATGACAATGAGATTACCATAAGCGAAGAGACGAGAAAATATGCCTTTGAGGCATTAAATAGGATGTTTGAGTTATGATAGGTAGATTTGTCAAAATGGCATTACAAGAGGATATCGGACGAGGAGATCTGTTTTATCTAGTTGGTAGCAGTAAAAAAGCAACAGCAAAGATAGTTTGTAAAGATAGCGGAGTGTTAGCTGGTGTTACTTATGCAAAAGCACTTTGTAAAGTCGAGAAGCTAGAGTATAAGTTTTACAAAAAAGATGGAGAGGCTCTTGAGTATGGGGATGTGATAGCTACCATAAAAGGTAAATCAAAAAGGCTTTTGATGTGCGAAAGAACTATCCTAAACCTACTTCAACATGCATCAGGTATAGCTACCAATACAAACAGATATATCAAAGCCTTAAAGGGAGCTGATGTAAAGCTTTTGGACACTAGAAAAACAAGACCAGGCTTAAGAGTTTTTGAAAAGTATGCAGTTAGGTGTGGCGGTGGAGACAATCATCGCATGGGGCTTGATGACTGCTTGATGCTCAAAGATACCCACCAAAAAACTATAGATAATCTTAAGGAGTTTGTAGGTAGAGCAAGAAAAAAACTACCCTATACATCAAAGATAGAGATAGAGTGCTCTAGTGTTTTCCAAGTCAAAGAGGCGATAAATTGCAATGTAGATATGATTATGTGCGACAACATGAGTGTAGAGGAGATAAAAGAGGTTGTTATGTGTAGAGATGAAGAGGCTCCCCATATCTTGCTTGAAGCAAGTGGCAATATAACAGACAAAAATATACTCTCTTATGCTTCAAGTGGAGTAGATGCTATAAGTAGCGGAAGTCTTATTCATCAAGCTGTTTGGCTAGATTTTTCTATGAAGATAGTATGTAAAGAAAAAGAGGCATAAAGAAACATGCCTGCTGATGATCAGGAAAAAACCGAAGAGCCCACCCCTAAAAAGATAGAAGATGCCAGAAAAGAGGGAAATGTTCCTAAGAGTCAAGATGCTAGCAGTTTTGTAACTCTTGTTGTGGCAATTGGGGCTTTTTTAGCACTTTTTCCATATATGAGAGAGCGAATGTTTAAGCTCTATCTGTTCATAGACTCTTATATCGGAGTTGATTTAGATGAGAATGATATATATGTAATCTCATTTACTATTTTTAGAGAGTTTGCTTTTATGATTTTGCCTTTGGCGGCTATTGTTGCTGTAGCTGGTGTCATAGCTGGTCTTTTACAGTTTGGTTTTTTAGCTACATCAAAACCCCTTATCCCCGATCTAGAAAAGATTGACCCTATAAAGGGATTAAAAAATCTTGTTAGTATGAAGAAGTTTATTGAGGGGGTGAAGATTGTAGTCAAAGTTACGCTTGTGTTGGTTCTTGGGTATTACTTTTTACTATTTTTCATAAAAGATCTACCCTCTATCGTTTTTATCCCTATCTATGATCAGATGCAGTGGCTTATGGATAGAGCACTGCTTTTGACTGCTGCTATGCTCATTCTTTTTTTAGTGCTTGCTATTTTTGATCTGCTTTTTGTGCGATATAACTACTTCAAAGAGCTAAGGATGAGTAAACAAGAGGTAAAAGATGAGTTTAAGCAGATGGAGGGAGATCCGCTACTAAAAGCTCGCATAAAAAGGGTGCAGATGGAGATGAATAAAAAAAGAATGATGCAAGATATACCAAGTGCCGATGTTGTCATCACAAATCCAACCCACTTTGCAGTAGCCATCAGGTATGACACACAAAAAGAGAATGCCCCAAAGATAGTAGCCAAAGGAGTTGATCACTTAGCATTAAAGATAAAAGAGGTAGCCCGCGAACATGGTGTTCAAATCATAGAAAACGCACCACTAGCAAGAGAGTTATACAAAAAGTGCGAGATAG
>CAZLXQ010000104.1:0-4266 GCA_964563675.1 uncultured Sulfurospirillum sp. | reverse complement strand
TCCCATCATAAAGCTCGCACTTGCCGTCCATATCTATCTTGGCTAGTTCAAACAGTTTGTCGAACTCTTCTTGGCTTGTTCCTTCAAAAACTGGAGCTGCAAACTTCACTCCCTTGCTCCAATCTCTTGCATAAACTAAAAGCTCATCATCACTAAGTTCATCTACAAACTTTTTAGCGTCCATTAGCTTTGCAACACCTGCAATTTTTATCATGCTTTTGCGCAACTCTTTAATCCACTCACCCTTTTTCTCTTCAAAGATATCTGCTATTTGATTTCCTAATCGCTTACCAATAAGTCCTAAATGCATTTCCAAAATCTGTCCAATATTCATGCGACTCGGAACTCCTAGTGGATTAAGAACAATCTCAACACTCTCGCCAGTTGCAAGATAAGGCATATCTACCTCTTCAACAATATTTGAAACAATTCCTTTATTTCCGTGTCGTCCAGCCATCTTATCGCCAACTTTTAACTTTCGCTTAGTTGCTATATAAACTTTTACTAGCTTAACAACACCGCTTGGCAATATATCGTCCTTCTCAATGATATTTAGCTTCTCGTCATGCTCCTCTTTTAGTCCCCTTTTTTGTCTTTGAAAATAGGTCTTTAGGTCTTTATACTCTTTTTGTATAGTCTCATCAAATGCTTTAGCAATACTGTTTAAAGAGAAGCGATTTACATGTGTTAACTCCTCTTTTGCAAGGGTTTCACCCTTTTTATAAGCTCTTTTATTGATCTCCCGATCTTCACTTAGAGGATTTTTAGAGAGTAGTGAGTTGACACGAAGCATCTCTTCTCGATCTAACATTAGTAGTTTGTCATGGTGCTCTCTATCAAGAATCTCTTTCTCTTCCTCATAAGACTGAATAGCACGAGGATCTTTCTCATAACCCTTTTTTGTAAATATCTTAACATCTACAACCACACCCTCCATGGAGGCACTAGCATACATAGACTTATTTACAACATGACCAGCTTTTTCACCAAAAATTGCCCTCAAAAGTCTCTCTTCGGGTGTCGGTTTAACTTCTCCTTTTGGAGACACCTTTCCCACTAAAATCATACCAGGCTTGATATAAGTTCCAATTTTTACGATACCGCTCTCATCAAGATGAGTTAAGCTATCCTCTTTTACATTAGGAATATCTTTGGTGATCTCCTCAATCCCATCTTTAAGCTCTCTAGCTTCAATCTCTTTTTCATAAGTATGAACACTTGTAAATGCGTCATTTCTGATAAGCTTTTTGCTAAGAACAATAGCATCTTCAAAGTTATAGCCATTCCATGGCATAAAAGCAACCATGATATTTTTACCAATTGCCATCTCTCCTTGATCCATGCTAGGACCATCAGCTACAACAGTGCCTTTACTCACTTTAGCACCCTGTTTTACGATAACTTTCTGAGTAAAAGTAGTATTTTGATTGGTTCTTAAGTTTTTTTGCAAACCATAATGGTCTATAAAAGCACCATTTTCATCTTCACCTAAAATATATATATTTTTATTGTCAACTTTCTCAACTACACCAGCACGCTTTACCTTGATAGAAGCCCAAGCATCTCTAGCAGAGATTGCCTCAACACCAGTTCCAACCATAGGAGCATCTGTCCACACTAGAGGTACTGCTTGTCTTTGCATATTTGAGCCCATAAGTGCACGGTTTGCATCATCATGCTCCAAAAACGGAATCAATGAAGCAGCAACACCCGTAATCATGTCAGATGACAAATCAATCAAATCGACCCTGTCTTTTTCTATAAGCACAATCTCTCCATCTCTTCTTACCTCTATAAGATCTTCAACAATTTCGTCATTCTCTACTACAGTAGAAGCTGGAGCGATTACTAAACCCTCCTCTTGTGTCGCAGTGATATATACGACCTCATCCAATATCTTAGAGTCTTTTACTTTTCTGTAAGGTGCTTCAACAAAACCTAAATCATTGACTTTTGAGTACATAGCTAGAGTATTTATAAGACCGATATTTTGACCCTCAGGAGTCTCAACTGGGCAAATTCTTCCATAGTGAGTTGGATGAACATCGCGCACCTCAAAACCAGCTCTCTCTTTTACTAAACCACCCTCACCAAGAGCTGAAAGTCTTCTTTTGTGAGTAATCTCACTAAGAGGATTTGTTTGATCCATAAACTGTGAAAGCTGTCCACTTGAGAAAAACTCTATGATAGTACTTGTAATCATCTTTGAGTTTATCAAATCATGAGGCATAAGCTCTTCAGTACCACCACTTAACCCTGTAAACTTATCTCTTATTGCTTTTTGCATTTTAATCAAACCAGTATGTAGCTCATTTGAGAGAAGCTCACCAATTGAGCGAATTCGTCTATTCCCTAAGTGATCTCTATCATCAATATGACCTTGTCCATTTTTAACATTTATCAGATACTTTACTGTTTTTATAATATCCTCGCTTGTCATCACCGTAACAAACTCAGGAACATTAACTCCAAGTTTATGGTTCATCTTCATTCGTCCAACTTTAGTCAAGTCATATCTCTCAGAGTTAAAGAAAAGATCTTTAAAAAAAGACTTTGCAGCCTCTTTTGTTACAGGCTCGCCAGGTCGCATAACTTTATAGATTCTTATAGTGGCTAAATCATTCTCATCCTCTATCCCCTCAGTTTGACGAAGAAGTTTCAATGTCTCACTATCTGCAACAAAAGAGTTGATAATAGCATCATCAACACCAGCTGCCAAATCATTTGCTATCTCAATTGACTCACAACCTTGCTCTATTATATTCACTAATTTTGTCTCATCAAGCTGAGTTAAGGTATCAAAAAGAACCTCTCCGCTTTGGGAGTCTATGATTGGAGATGATAAAAATCTGTTTACTAGGGTCTCTATTGGATACTCTATAAACTTGATTCCATCTTCGATAAATTTTTCTGCTTTTTTCTTAGTAAGTCTTTTACCAGCTAATATTAGAAGGTTTTCATTTTCATCTTTAAGGTCAAACTCTACTCTGCCTATAAAGTTTTCTGGTACAAAATTCATCAAAAACTTATTGTCTTTGATTTTTATATTTAAAACAGGATAGAAAAGTTTTAAAATATCTTGCTTGCTATAGCCTAATGCTCTAAAAAGTATAGTAATAGGAACTTTTCTTCTTTTATTGATTCTTACAAATAGCGTATCTTTAGCATCATACTCAAAATAGAGCCAGCTTCCGCGATCAGGTATAATTTGAGCTGTATATATAAGCTTATTGACTACCGTTGCACTCTCCTCTTCTTTAAATATAACACCAGGACTACGATGTAGCTGATTTACTACAACTCTCTCTACTCCATTGATGATAAAAGATGTTCGTTCAGTCATCAAAGGAATTTCTCTTATAAATATTGCTTGCTCTTTTATATCTTTAACACCAGTTTTTTCGCCAGTTTTTTCATTTTTATTCCACAAAATAAGGCGAATATTCATCTTTAGGCTTACAGAGTATGTAAGTCCCCTATCCATGCATTCGCGCACACTATATTTAGGCTTTCCAGTCTCTGAGCCAATATACTCCAATGAGAGCCTATTTTGTGGATCATGAATTGGAAATATTGATTTAAAAACTTTTTCAATACCACTCTCTTGATCAGGACTTGCAGTATTCAAAAAGTGTTCATAACTTTTTTGCTGCACTTGAAGAAGATTTGGTACGGCTATTTTTCTCGGCACTTTCGAGAAATCCACTCTTAAGCGATTTCCAGATTTAAGGCTATTTAACATAAGTCTACCTTACGAAGTTATTTTAAACTCAAACTATGCATAAAATCTACTAGCTGTATTTGCAAACAGCATTATATGATTTGAGTTAAAAGGAAAGTATTTTTGCTACTGCAGGCAGTAGCCTTTATCACGACTAGTTTATTGTTACATTTTTTAAAGGGGAGTAGTAGCTCCCCTTGGCTACAAGCTTTAAAACTACTTGATTTCAGCTTTTGCACCAGCTTCTTCGATTTTCTTAACAACATCTTGAGCTTCCTCTTTTGATACTGCCTCTTTAAGAACAGTTGGAACGCTCTCAACTGCCTCTTTAGCCTCTTTAAGTCCAAGACCCGTGATAGCACGAACAGCCTTAATTGCATTGATTTTTTTAGCTCCTGCCTCAACTAGAACTACATCAAACTCTGTCTTCTCTTCTGCTACAGCAGCATCTCCACTAGCACCACCAGCCATCACGACAGGAGTAGCTGATACACCAAACTTCTCTTCAAACTCTTTTACTAATTCACTAAGCTCTAATACGCTTA
>CAZLXQ010000103.1:0-4466 GCA_964563675.1 uncultured Sulfurospirillum sp. | reverse complement strand
CTATAGAGGCGCTTATAATGCTAGCAAGTATGCTATCGAAGGGCTTTGCGATACTTTAAGGCTTGAGTTGAGAGATAGTGGGGTAGATGTTATTTTGATTGAACCTGGACCAATCAGGAGTGATTTTAGAAAAAATGCATTGAAGATGTTTGAAAAAAATATCAATATAGAAAATAGCATACACACAGATAGATACAAAAACAGCCTACAAAAGAGAGATAAAGATGTTCCCTTCACTCTTACAGAGGAGGCAGTCTATAAGGCACTTAAAAGAGCGATAAACTCAAAAAATCCAAAAGTGAGATATAGAGTTACATTTCCTACAAAGCTATTTTGGTTTTTAAAGAGAGTTTTGAGCTCAAAAATGCTAGATAGAGTCTTAGGAAAAGCAGGATAAAGTGAAAGCAAAATCTGTCTCCTTGATACTTGGTAGTGGCGGAGCAAAAGCTTGGTGCATATAGGTGTTATTGGATGGTTTGAGAACATAGATATTATAAGCATGTTTGATGCTATGCAAGGTACTATTGCTAGAGTCAAGCTAGCTGCCTATCCTCCAGATATTGAAATTGTAGTACCTAGAAATATATGTGGCACATTTGAGTTCAATAAGATAAAAGAGCTTATTGAGTATGGTTATGATTTGTGTGCTCAAAATGATGCTTTAAATAGAAGATAGGTTTTGGATACACCATACTATCTATGCGAAGAGAGGCTACTTCGTAAGAATTTAGAAATTTTAAAAAAAGTTGGTGATGAGAGTGGAGCTAAGGTGCTTTTAGCTCTCAAAGGTTTTGCTTTTAGTGGTTTAGCAGGCTTAGTTAGTGAGTATTTGGACGGGTGTGCATGTAGCGGTCTACATGAGGCTAAGTTCGCAAAAGAGTATTTTAAAGGAGAGATTCATACCTATGCCCCTGCTTTTAAAGATGAGGAGATAGGCGAGATAGACACTCTTTCACAACATATAATCTTTAACTCCTTTTCTCAGCTAGACAAATATAGAGCAAAAGTTAAAGCCTCTATTGGTTTGCGTGTTAATCCTGAAGTCTCATTTAGTCCTGTTAATTTGTATAGCCCTTGTAGTTTATATAGTCGGCTTGGCATAATAGATAAAAACTTTGATAGAGACAATTTAAAAGGGGTTGAAGGGCTGCATTTTCATGCTCTTTGCGAACAAGATACTGATGCTTTAAAGGAGGTTTTAAAAGTTTTTGAAAAGAAGTTTTCAGATGTAATCTCTACATGTAGGTGGGTCAATTTTGGAGGAGGACACCATATAACTAAAAAAGGCTATGGTGTAGAGAAGTTAATAAATCTCATAAAAGAGTTTAAATTCAAATACGGCGTAGAGGTCTATATAGAGCCTGCAGAAGCTATAGGATGGGGGGTTGGAACTCTACATGTAAGTGTTTTGGATATAGTAGATAATGGCATAAAGATAGCCGTGCTTGATAGCTCTGCTGAAGCTCATATGCCAGATACTCTAGCAATGCCGTACCGTGCAGAGGTGCGAAATGCTGGAGTTGCAAACGAGAAGAGATATACCTATAGACTAGCAGGAAACACTTGTCTTGCAGGGGATATAATGGGGGATTATAGCTTTGATGCGCCTTTACAAATTGGGCAAAAAATCATCTTTGAAGACCAAATCCACTATAGCATAGTAAAAAACACAACTTTCAATGGCATAAAACTTCCTGACCTAAAAGTTCTTCGTGAAAATGGCGATATTGAAACTGTTAGAGAGTTTGGGTATGAGGAGTACAGAAGACGAAATTAGGTCTACATGTAGAGAAAGTTAACTAGTCCCGTCTTCTTCTTGAGTTTCTATCACCTCTGCTATCACTACTTTTACCGCGACTTCCATCACCACTGTTTGAGTCACTACGACCTCTTCCGCGATAACCACCGCTACGACTTCCACCTCTTGAGTTTCTTCCGTATCTTCTATTGCCTTTGCTTCTCTCTTTGTCTGCAAGTCTTTTTATGATGCCACCTAAAGACTTCTTGTCAATTCCAATCCTGTCAGGTCCTTGTGTGGAGTTTTTATCCATCATGATACTTATTAGTTTTAGTGCTATTTGAGCCATATCCATTTTCTCTTCAAGGATATTTAATAGCTCTTGTGCATTGTCATTTAAGGTTGCATGTGTTATATCGTGTGCCATCTTTTCAAGCTTACCTTTACTGACATCTAGCAAAGTAGGTACAAGTTTATGGTCTAAATTTGTTCCAACTTTTTTTCCTATTCTTTGCATCGAGTGGTACTCGCTTGGAGTCACTAGAGTAATCGCAGTTCCTTTTCTTCCAGCTCTACCAGTTCTGCCGATACGATGAACATAGCTCTCAGGATCAAAAGGCATATGATAATTAAATACATGCGAAATATCAGTAACATTAAGCCCTCTAGCTGCCACATCAGTTGCAACTAAAATCTCAATTTGCGAACTTCTAAATGCCTTTATAACGCTCTCTCTTTGATTTTGTTCCATGTCTCCATGAAGTCCTTTGGCTGTATGACCTACTGCCATAAGATGGTTTGAGAGTCTATCAACCTCTTTTTTGGTTCTACAGAAGACTATCGACTTAACTGGGTCAGTAGCATCAAGCAATCTTACTATCGCACTATCTCTTTCATACTCATTTATCACATAGTATTGTTGCTCAATATCGGTATTTGTTGTGCTGTCTTTTGGAGTCACACTTACATATTTTGGATCTTTTAGGATTCTTTTTGCTAGTCTTTTGATAGGCTCAGGCATAGTTGCTGAAAACAAAAGTGTCTGTTTTTCTTCTGGTAGGTATGAAAAAATCTTCTCTATGTCCTCTAAAAACCCCATATCTAACATCTCATCAGCCTCATCAAGAATGATGATTTTTGGAGCAAAGTTTCTTAGTCTATTGTTTTTAAGTAGATCCAAAAGACGACCAGGAGTTGCAACAACTACACTAGCTCCTTTCTCTATAAGTCCAATTTGACGAGAGTATGAACTACCACCATATACCGTTGCAGTCCTAATTCCACTAGCTCTACCAAGAGTAAAAAGTTCATCACTAACCTGAGTGGCAAGCTCTCTTGTTGGAGTTACTACTAAAATCTCAACTCTGTTGGAGCGAGTGTCTATCATACTCATGCTTGGCAGTCCAAATGCTGCAGTTTTTCCTGTTCCTGTTTGTGCTTGAGCGACTATATCATAACCCCCTAGCACTAAAGGGATTCCTTGCTCCTGAATTGGGCTTGGCTCTTTAAAGCCAGCCTCTTTAATCGCTTTTAAAATATCTTCACTTAACCCAAATGATTCAAACGTCATGGCCATTTTATGTCCTAATTATATATTTTGAGACCACTGCACAGTAACAAGTCCCAATCTACGGCAAACTAGAGCATCATAAACTGATAATTTTACCCCCATATTAGCTTTGGCTAGTATTTCGTATAAAATTATCAATCTCTAATACCCTGTTTTACCATATCTTAGAACTTGCTACTGTGCGGTGGTCTCAATTTTATTTAAAATCTTAAATATGAAGTGAGCATAGAAAAATATCTACTACATAAAATTTTGTGAGTTTTCAAATGGTTTGAGAAACTTAGCAACTAGTATGCAAAAACCTACTAGCTTGCTGAGTCTGTTTGTCAGTCTTGAGTAAGTTTTGAACTTTTTAATGAAGTCTTAAATAAGCCCGCATTCTATCTAAATCTTTCTTAAAGTTTGATTGAAGATCTGCCCTCGTATGCTTTTATTTAGCCCAATACGCTAAAAACTAAACTTCAAGAGTTGGGCAATTGAGTCATCTAAATCCCATCTATTGCTAACTAACTGTTCTTGTATAGATTTAGCACCACTAAAGTGTAAAATATTTAAAATGATACTTCTTAATATTGTCATCTTTTCTAAGACTATTATCTTTGCACTTTCATGGAAATTTGCAATGCAGAATTGTATGTGTATGCTACTCGTAACTTCTCCTGTTTTATGATTGAACGAACATGTGTAATTCCATTGTGATAAAAAGCTATTGGTTGGTATACAGATATTTTTTGCTCTATCCATGCATTAGATTTCTCTGCAATTTGTTGATGAGCAATAACTACACCTATCTCTGATAAAACTGCTCCTACTACTTCTATTGAACGCGGGTCTTTATGTCTACTGCACTCTTTTTAGGAGCAAGGATAAATTCTACACCCAGCAGTTTTTTAACCTACTCTTTTTGCATATGCTTATCCCGAACTATCCAATAGAATTGCTAAAATAGCGTTTATGTTTGTGCCTACGGCAATCTGTAAAAAATCATCGTTTAACCTTTGGGCTAAGCTCTAATTTTTTAAATGTCGCAGGCACAATGGAGGTAGCATATGTTTTTATCCTCGTATAGTTATTTGCTCTTTGTTGTTGTCAAGCGAACTCCAAAACTAGGCAGCTAAAATCCAAAAAATGTTACACTTTGAAACTTAAACCAACTAC
>CAZLXQ010000102.1:0-4472 GCA_964563675.1 uncultured Sulfurospirillum sp. | reverse complement strand
CATCATCATCATCATCATCATCATCATCATCATCATCATCATCGTCATCGTCATCATCATCATCATCATCGTCATCGTCTTTCCTAGCATCATCAACAAACGGAGCAAAAATTAATGAAAAAAACTTAGTTATTGGGTTTATTTGAATATCCTTAGGCTCAGATGGAGACTCACCTCTACCTACTTCTACAAACTGATTAGCCTCTACAACAACACTAACTCCTTGCGAAGTTACAAAGATAGCACCTACTTCAGTCTCTATGCGATCCCTCTCCTGACTTGTTGTACCACTAAAAGTAGTACCTCTTATACCTATCGAAGCATTTACTGTTTTAAGCTCAAATCTCTCTTGAGCAATCCTACTAATCTCCCCTGTAACTACTCTAAAAAAACCCTGCCTAACTCTATGTATTGATTTTGATTTTTCTGTATTATCAAATAGATAGTCTTCTATCTGAAACTCTGTATTTTCTCCCAAAGAGATAATAGTATTGTCTTGAAAAATAATTTTTACAGAGCTATTGTTTGATGTGATAATTATATCTGTTACCTGAATCTCAAACGAAGCATAAGCGTCCATATATATACTAGCTCTCACCACACTCACTTCACCAGTTACACTATCAATCTTTCCTATGTTAGCAAATAGTGTAGTCGAAAATAAAATTATTACTAAAAAAAGTCTCACAATACCCCTTTATCTTTGATATTTACTTATTGCCATAACTCATATGTCGGTAAAACATCCCCTAAAGTTTAGAAAAATCAACAACAACTTCATCAATCTGTTCTGACTTTAATGCTTTTTTTGCAAATTTTATATACAGCCCTGAATCATAAAAGAACTTCACTAAGCCGCTGTCTAGCTCATTGTTTTTAGCCATCTTTAACAATATTTCCATAGCTGTGGATAGAGTATTTGCTTTTTTATAAGGTCTATCATTTGCTGTTAGGGCTTCAAATACATCAGCTATCGCTAAGATTCTTGCTTCAAAAGATATCTTATCTCCCTTAAGCCCCAAAGGATAACCCTTGCCATTTAGTTTCTCATGATGAGCACCAGCAATTGATGGTATATTTTTATATTTTTTTGGAAATGGAAGTCTATTTAAAATGTCAAGTGAGATTTGTGCGTGATTGTTTACGATATCTCTCTCCTTGTCAGTTATAGTTCCTTTTTTTACCATCAAACACTTCGCCTCTTCTTGTGTAATCATATAAAAGCTTTCTGAACTACATATCGGTTCTTTTTTTGAAATCTCATATATCTTTTTTGCATCTTCGTCAGACATAAACTCTGAGCCCGCATTGCTTTTAACCAATAGATCAAAATCAAAATCAACCTCTTTTAGCCTTGTATTAAACTCATCTTCTAAAATATTCTGCTTTAAAAATTCTAACTCTAGCTCTTTTTTCATTGCTCGAACTCTTGTTCTTATGACCTCTATTTTATCATGTAAACCATGAAGTTTTGTAGATTTATCCAAGATAAAATCAGGAGTCGAAAGCTTTCCTATGTCATGCATTAAAGCTGCAAAATTAATCTGCTTAAAGTCGTTACTACTAAACTTTTTATCTTTATATACTACTTCATCATCATTAACAGCTTTTGCTATCATCTTACTAAGAGCTACCATTTTGTATATATGATTTGCAGTATATGGAGATTTGTGCTTTAGTGCGTAGATAATACTATTTAAAAAACCCTCAAGTAGTTTCTCTAAATCTCTAATCAGATTTGCATTTGTAATGCTAACTGCTGCTTGAGAAGCAAGCGAAAGTGTAATCTCTTCATCGCTACTATCAAATGCAACTATTTTTTCTTGTGAAGTTTTATTGATGAGTTGCAAAACACCAATTATCTGTTTTTCATGATTTTTCATAGGAATTACAAGCATAGAGTATGATCGATACCCGTTTAAAGCATCAAATTTTTTAGTGCCAGTAAAATTAAAATTTTCTACCTCGTAAACATCTGGTATATTTATAACTCTATCCTCTAAAACACAAGTTACAGCTACCATATGCTTATTTGGTCTTTTATCCTCTAAATACAAAGGGAGCGATGACCAGCTTATTTTACCATTTGTTCCGCCTAGATAAATATCCAAAGAGTCCGTTTGGATAACTGTAAAATCAAGCTCCTGCTTTTTTTCATTTAAAAGATAAAGAGTTCCACCATCTGCATTTGTTAGATTTTTAGCTTCTGTCACAATTAAACTAAGTAGTGATATTAAATCGGTACTTAAAGAGAGTTCTGTTCCTATCTTGTTAAGCATTTTAACTCTTTGAGTATAAGTAGTCCCTCTTTTATCTCTTATGATTTTTGGTACACTATAGTCTATAGCCTCAAAACCAGTAAGAATATTTCCATAGGGAATACCTATGTTTTTAAGCTCCTCTTTTACCTGCTCTTGATAGTTTGATTTTATGTGATTTATATATATCTCAACATCATCTCTTTTTAGCTTTTTTAGTTCTCTTTGTAGAAGTTGTGGTGTTAGATGCTTGCTCTGCTTTGCAATATCTTCCAAATTTGACGGAAATGACACATCTACAATTACAGCTCTTATATGTGGGGAGTTATTTAACACCTCCCAAAGTCTATCATTGAGATATGTATCCCCAGAAAAAAGTATACCACTGCCATTTTTTTCTATCAAATATCCACAACATGCAACTGTATGATTTGCTTTTATTGGTGTTAATGTTACCCCGTCTACATGTAAAGGAACATCAAGTTCAACTTCAACAAACTCCAAAACATTTTTACCACTAAGCCTAAGCTTTATCTCAGTAAAATCTGGCCATATTTCCCAATTGAAAAAATGCTTTTTAAGTGATGCTATAGTTTCTTTTAGAGCATATATCTTTAATGACTTTTCCCTTTTATCTAAAAAACTCTCACACAAAAAAGCACAATCAAGAACATGGTCAAGATGCGAATGAGATAAAAATATATTATCAACTTCAATTGCTTTCTCTCTTAATCCCTCCATAATATTGCCAGCATCTATAACTGTATGAGCTGAAACCTGAATACAGGTAGTAAAAGATTGCTCATTTCTATCTCCACTTGAGCCCAATATCTTAATCATAAAATCACCCTATAAATATCTACAGACAAACCTCTGCCTTTAACTTTAATACTATCTAAAAACTCTATATTATACTCTTTTTTTAGACTATTTTTTGTAAACTCTGATATTATTATCCTCTCTTTATAGGTTTTGCACAATCCCTCTAGTCTTGAGCCTAGATTTATACTGTCTCCAACAACAGTATAATCACTTCTATCACTACTTCCCATCTCACCAACAACCGCAGCTCCAGTATTTATACCTATACCCATATCAATACTAGGGTACCCCATCTTTTTAAGCTTTATATTTATACTCTCAAGCTCTTTTACTTGCTCTATCGCACTTTGCAATGCTTTGTCTGCATGGTCTTTAATCTCTAAAGGAGCATTCCAGTATGCCATGATAGAGTCGCCTATAAACTTATCTACTGTCCCTTGATTTTGCATGATTATGTTTGTCATAGGGGTCATATATATATTTAAAAATTCAATAATCCTTTTAGGCTCTTTTAACTCTTGTGATATAGAGGTAAATCCTCTTATATCACTAAAAAAGATAGTAATCTCCCTATCTTTAGCCTCCAATATGTCTTTACCTCCTTGCTCCATAAGAGTTTTAGCAACTGTCTTTGAAACTTTTTTGGAAAATCTATCTTGTATCATCTTTTTCTGTTTTGACTCAAGAAAATAGTGCAAAGTTGACAGCACCAAATAGAGCAAAACCAAAGAGAAAAAAGGATAAACAACATTAAGTATAAGTCCCTCATTTATAAATAGATAGTAGGCAATGTAAGCCAATAAAACAGTAAAAACCATAGATAAAAAAGCTGAGACCAATGCTCCAAAAAAGACAAATAAGAGTACCACAAACAAAAGTACCACAAACAAAACCACAATATCAACTGCCTCAATCCAGCTTGGATGTGATATAAAGTTTTGACTTAAAACATTATCAATCAAAGTAGCATGTATCTCAACGCCTGGATAAGTACTCTGAAGTGGAGTTGCCCTTAAATCAAAAAGTCCACTAGCACTAGTTCCTATTAGAACGATTTTATTCTCTATCTGTGCTATATCAAATTGATTACTATATATATCAACAGCCGAAATATAGCTAAAAAGTTTTGAGCCGCCCATGTAGTTTATGGTCACTCTTCCAAACCTATCTGTTGGTATAACTAAGTCATCCAAGCCTATATGAGTTATACCTATATCGCTATAATTAATAACAATTTTTCTTACACCATAAGCAAAACGAAGCATCTCAAGTGCTAAAGATGGATAGATTCTGTCTCTATAAGAGACCATCAGCGGAACCCTGCGCACAATACCGTCACTATCAGGGATGGTGTTAAAAAAGCCACTTGAGTATGCACTTGATTGCAAAATA
>CAZLXQ010000101.1:0-4623 GCA_964563675.1 uncultured Sulfurospirillum sp. | reverse complement strand
AGCTTAAAAGTCAATTGTCGTTTTCCAAATTTTCTTCTTTCTCCTCTTTTGGACATCTTGCTATTGATTTGACGACATCTTTTCCACTAACATTTACAACTATAACACCACTTGTATTTCGCCCCGCTTTTCTTATAGTCTGCATATCTACTCTTATCATCTTACCAGTGACACTTAGTGCCATCATGTCCATCGCTTCATCTACCATCAAGCAACCGATAACATTTTTACCAGTCTTGCTAGTCATCTTCATAGCAATCACACCACTTCCACCACGATTTGTCAAGCGATACTCACCAGCTTCAGTTCTCTTACCAATCCCTTTTTCACTTACAACAAGTATCTCTTGTTCATCATCACTGATGATATTTGCATCAACCACCTCATCACCCTCTAGCTTAAACTTGATTCCCCTAACACCTCTTGTGTTTCTTCCTTGATCACGAGTCTTGTCTATATCAAATCTAATGCACTGAGAGAGTTTAGTCATCATAAACAGCTGTTTTACATCTTGATCAGCTATCACCGCTGTGATAATAGAGTCATCATCATCTAGGTTGATAGCCTTCACACCATTGCTTCTTATGTTTGAAAAATCGCCCAAGTTCGTTCTTTTTACGATACCATTTTTTGTAAAAAACACTAAAGATTTCTTTTCACTAAAGTCAGTTGTAGGTATGATAGATTGTATCTTCTCATCTGCCTCAAGCTTAAGAAGATTTACTACTGCCTTACCTTTTGCGGTTCTGCTCCCCTCAGGTATACGATAAACTTTGAGCCAGTGGAGTTGTCCGCGGTCAGTTATAAACAAAAGCGTGTCATGAGTGTTACATGTAAAGAATCTCTCTATAAAATCATCTTCATAAACCGTAACGGCTGTTTTGCCTTTTCCGCCTCGTTTTTGTTTCTCATAAGACTTCAAAGGAACTCTTTTGATATACCCTCTATGAGTGATAGTAACCACAGCTGGCTCATTTGGAATCAAATCCTCCATATCTATGTCATCATAATCATCTTCAATCACAGTTACTCTAGGAGATTTAAACTTCTCCCCAATCTCTATAAGCTCCTCTTTGATGATCGCACTTAAAAGCTCTTCACTCTTTAAAATCGCACTTAATCTTCCTATCTCTTCATGAAGAGCTTTTAGCTCATTCTCTATCTTCTCTCTCTCTAAGCCAGTAAGTCGGCTTAGCTTCATATCTAAAATAGCACTAGCTTGAAGTTCACTTAATCCAAACTTTTCCACCAATCCATCTTTGGCAGACTTTGTATCTGCACTACCTTTGATAAGCTCTATAACCGCATCTATATCGTCAAGTGCGATTTTTAAACCCTCTAAGATGTGAGCTTTTGCTTTTGCTTTTTCAAGCTCAAAAATAGTTCTTCGTATGATAACAGTTTTTCTATGATTCAAAAATAGTCTTAAAAGCTCAAGAAGCTTAAAGACTTTTGGCTCTTTGTTCTCAATTGCCAGCAAAATCACACCAAAAGTAACCTCTAGGTTGGTAGATTTGTATAGATTGTTTAGCACTATCTCGCTCATAGCATCCCTTTTAAGCTCGATCACCACCCTGATACCATCTCTATCAGACTCGTCCCTTAGCTCACTAATCCCCTCAACTTGTTTCTCTTTTACAAGATTTGCAATCTGCTCAATCAAGCGAGATTTATTGACCTGATAAGGAAGCTCATCTACGATAATTATATCTTTATTGCCTCTCTTCTCCATGTGGATTTTTGCTCTTATCTTAACTCGACCTCGCCCTGTTGAGTAGGCATCTAAGATACCTTTTTTGCCAAAAATAATCCCTTTTGTAGGAAAATCTGGTCCCTTGATATACCCCATCATCTCATCAAGCTCAATGTTCGGGTGCTCTATCATCGCCAAAAGTCCGGGGATAAGCTCATCTAAGCAGTGAGGTGGGATGTTAGTCGCCATGCCAACAGCAATTCCGCTAGAGCCATTTAGTAGGAGGTTTGGAACACGGCTTGGAAGAACATCAGGTTCAACCATACTATCGTCATAGTTGGGTGTAAAGTTGACAGTATCTTTATCTATATCCCTCAAAAGCTCCTCTGCTAAAGCAGTCATGCGAGCCTCTGTATATCTCATAGCCGCCGCATTGTCGCCATCTATGGAGCCAAAGTTTCCTTGTCCATCCACAGAGGGAATTCTCATAGCAAATGGTTGAGCCATACGAACAAGTGCATCATAAACAGCAGTATCACCATGCGGATGATACTTACCGATAACATCACCCACTATCCTAGCACACTTCTTGTAGGGACTTCTAGAGCTGATATTCAAATCATTCATTGCATACAAGATTCTTCTATGCACTGGCTTAAGTCCATCCCTAGCATCAGGAAGTGCTCGCCCTATGATAACACTCATAGAGTAGTCAAGATAACTAGCCTTGATTGAGTCCTCAATCTTTATAGAACCGATATCCTGATTGTTATCAAAAATATTTCCCATTCATCCACCTTGATTAAAATTTAGCTTATGATACCAAAAAAAGCATTAAGGAGACCTCTAAAAACTCGTAAAGTCATCTAGGAGTCTATTGAGAGCTTTGAGCTCCTTAATCAGCTCTTTTTTCTCATCTCTTTTTTGTGATGCTTGAATCTTTTTTTTCAATGTAGCTATCTTTTTTAAAAACTCGCCTTTAAGCTTTTCTCTTTTATCTTGCTTTTTTTTCTGAGTCTCATCATCAAGTGCAAAAAACTTCTCCGCTTTTTTAAACAGTTTATCTATACTCACAAATCACCCCTTAGGTTTCGTATGTCGCTATCTTTTATCCACAAAACTAATGCTATGTTGATTAGGTTTGTGGATATACTACAAACAAATGCACTGTCATTGATCAGCGAAGTTGCCATCTTTTTCTCGATGAGCCTCTCTCTGATTAAGCCATCTATCTTACCGCTCTTTATCAAGTCTAGCTCATCAACCTCTTCTCTTAATACCTCTAGGTTCGAAAGTACATCCAAATCATCATCTAGATTTTTGTTAGAGTCTATCGTCTTTAGTACTTGGATAATTCTCTTTTTTAAAAACTTATACTCACTCTTAATCGCCTTATTGTCGCTATTTAGATAGATTTTTAGATTTTTTTGTAACTCTTTAGTCTGTTTGACTATCTTAGCGATATCTCTACAAGAGACTTTCAGCTCATAAACTATGCGTTGCTCATCCTCGCTCATCCTCTCTTGAGCAAGTATAGCATAGTGGATTATCTGCCCATAAATCTTTTTGTGCTGATCTGCTATGCAGCTACCCTGAAAAGACAAAGCATGAATCAAACTCTCTGTAACACTGCCATAAAAGCGTTCCACCTCTTTTCTTATCGCTTCTATAGCGGCTTTAGGAGAGCTTATGACCGCATTATCAAGATATTTTGCTCTGCCTATACCCAACTCTGCCACAAAGATAGATTTTAAAAAACTCACAAGCCTATGGATAAATGGAGCAACTATAAGTATACCTAAAGCATTGAAGATAGTATGAAAAAGTGCAAGCTTCAAGACATAGTTATCCGCTTCGATGCCTATGATATCTGATAAAAAATCAACTAAAAAAGCCAGCTGATATAAAAACAAAACTGCAACAAGAGCAGTTATGCCATTAAATATCAAATGAGCAACTGCTAGCCTTTTTCCGTTTGCATTTGATTTAAGTGAGCCTAAGATTGCTGTAACTGTTGTGCCTATGTTTGAGCCAATAGCAAGAGAGAGAGCATTGAAATACTCAATTTGCCCCATAGCAAGAGCTGTGATGATCAAAGCGATAGTCGCACTACTAGACTGCATAACAACAGTCGCTATAGCCCCCACAGCTATGAAAACCAAAACACCCAAATAGCCCTCGATAGCATAAGAGGCTAGATCAATACTATCTCTCATGGCATCAAAGCCATCCTTCATGTAAGAGATGCCCAAAAACACAAATCCAAGCCCGATAAAGATAGCTCCCAATCCTTGATATGCCTTAGAGTTTTTAAATCTAAAAACCACCCCAAAGATTATCATAGGTAGTGCAAATTGTGCTATATCTATCTTTATGCCAAATGATGAGATTATCCAAGCAGTCGCAGTAGTCCCAAGGTTTGAGCCAAATATAACACCAATAGCCCCACTCAAAGAGATAAGCCCCGCACTCAAAAAAGATATAGTAATCACAGTAAGCAAAGATGAGCTCTGAACAACAGCAGTAGCCAAAAAACCAGCCCCAATCGCTTTTGGCACATTCGAGGTGGCTTTTTTTAACACCTTCTCTATAAACCCCCCACTAAAAAGTTTAAAGCCATCCTCCATAGAGACCATACCAATCAAAAATATAGCAACACCCGCAACAATCAATCTCACATCACTACTAAAAAACAGTATATAAGCAAGCCCCAATAAAAAAAGAGTATAGGTGTATTTTTTCATACTCTAATTATATCTATATTTTTTTACATAAACCTGATTTTGCTCATGTGGTGTCAAGGTCGGTTAACCAGCCATTTACCCAAAAACAGTAGCAAAAATGAATAAATTCCCAATTTTTGCCATATTTTACTTACGGCTTAATGAAAAATATGGGTGCGTGAATAATTATTTTTTCTTATAATTAAC
>CAZLXQ010000100.1:0-4690 GCA_964563675.1 uncultured Sulfurospirillum sp. | reverse complement strand
TTGATAAAAGCGATGGTGGTGGCGAAAAAGACAAAGAACTCATCGATAGAGTTGGAAATAAATTTAAACATGCTTCTACGCTAGAACATCTTATCTATACATTTTATATCAAAGGTATCAGTCGTGCTCTTCTTCAAGAGCTTGCTCGCCATCGCATGGCTAGTCTTAGTGTTAAAAGCACAAGATATACACTAAAAGAGCTTAAAAAAGAGAAACCCTTTACATATAGCGATATCACTAGAGCTAAAAAATATCTTGTTATGACTGGTGTCGAGCTTGTTGATGAGATGAGTATAAAGGCTATTGAAAATCTTAGAGTTGTACTGAGTAGTGGCGTTAGTAATGATAGAGCAAAATACTGCCTTCCTGAGAGCTATATAACAGAACTAACCTATACTATTAATGCTAGAAGTCTTCAAAACTTCATAACCCTAAGAAGCGATAAATCTGCTCTTTGGGAGATAAGAGATTTAGCTTGTGAACTTTATAATAAGCTTCCTAGAGAGCATAAGTATCTCTTTAGCATAAAATCATATAACTAAGCTTTTACTCTTTGAGCATGAGTTAAAGCTATAGCAATAGCATCTGTTATATCAAGAGGTTTTATCTCTTTTTTGATGCCTAAAATTCTTTTGACCATAAAAGATACTTGCTCTTTTGTCGCTTTTCCGTTACCTGTAACTGCTTTTTTCACTTGAAGAGGGGTGTATTCGTGAAAATTTCCAAAAATTTGTAAAACCTTAAGAGATAAAGCTCCTCTAAATTGTGCCAATTTTAATACTGTTTTTGGATTAAATGCATAAAAAATATTTTCTATAGAGACTTCATTGATTTTATGATTTTTAAAAACTATTTCAAGACCTTCACATAACTCAACTATCTGGTATTGCAATGTTTTCTCTTTTATCTTAATCAAACCAGCTTCCAATAATATAGTTTTACTTTTCTCTTTTTTGATAATTGCATAACCACAATTTCTCGTTCCTGGATCAATTCCCAAAATTGTCACTTATGCTCCTCTTATTCACATCTTATTCACATAGTGAAAAACTATCTATAGCGGTAGTTTAACATAAATTTTAGTCTAATTTGGTTAAAATAAAAAAGTTATTCACATTTGTGATAAGTTTAAAAAAAGAGGAGTATTGGATGCTAGCTGATACTGTTTTAGAGCTTTTAAAGTCAGAGATTCCTGAACTTGAGTATAAAAGATATATAAAACAGTTAAAGTATCAAGAAAAAGCATCTCATTGTGATAGTGCTGTATTTACTGTCCCAAATATTCTTATAGCAAATTGGGTTAAAACTAAATATTCGGAAAAAATTGCTCACCTTTTTGAAGTAAAAACTGGAAAAAAACCCACTATAAATATAATGCTTAAAAATCAGATAACCAATAACAAAAAAAAGTCAGCCCCAATTGATATAGAGCTTAGTAAAACAACAAAAAATACAATCTTAAATCCATCATACACTTTTGATAGTTTTGTAGTAGGTAGCTCTAACCAGTATGCCTATACAGTAGCAAAATCAGTTGCCGATAAACCAGGTATCATTTATAATCCTGTTTTTATATATGGCCCAACTGGACTTGGTAAAACACACCTTATACATGCTATAGGTAACTACTCTCAAGCAAATGGAAAAGTTATAATATATGCAACTATAGAGCAATTTATGAATGATTTTACATATAATCTTAGAAACCAATCCATGGAGAGGTTTAGAAAAAAATATAGAAACTGCGACATACTTCTCATAGATGATGCTCAATTTTTATCAAATAAGATACAGACTCAAGAGGAGTTTTTTCATACATTTAACGAACTTCACTCAGCAGGAAAACAGATAGTTTTAACTTCAGATAAACCTCCAAAAAATATAAATGGGCTTGAAGAGAGACTTCAAAGTCGTTTTGAATGGGGTCTTATAGCCGATATAGGACTGCCTGAGCTTGAAACTAAAATAGCAATTATAAAAAAGAAGTGTGAATTAGATGGAATAAACCTTAATGATGATATAATAAACTTTATCGCATCAAATATGGGCGACAATATACGAGAAATTGAGAGTGCAATCATAAACTTAAATGCTTATGCCTCACTAATGAGGCAAGAGATAACTTTTGAATTTGCTAAAAATGTAATTAAACAACAAATTAAAGAGAAAAGAGAAAATATAACTTTAGAAAATATAATAACTATCATCTCAAAAGAGCTCAATATAAAACCAAGTGAAATAAAATCTAAAAAAAGAAATAAGAACATAGTCGAAGCAAGAAGAATTGGTATCTATCTGGCAAGAACCCTAACGCCAAATTCAATGCCAGCTCTTGCATCTTTTTTTGGAATGAAAGATCATACAGCAGTTTCACACAATATAAAAAAAATAAATGAATTATTAGAGACAAATGAAACATTTAGACTAAGAGTAGATGAACTTAAAAATATAGTTTTAACAAAGGATAAGTAAAAGTTTATAAGTATAATTGTGAATTAATGTGAAAAAATAAAAAACTTTTTTCACTGTTTATAAACCCTAAGATAGAGTTTAACAGACAAAATTCACATTTTCAACATAAACTACTACTATTATTATATTTATACAATATATAAAAGGAAAGATAAAATGAAAATATCAATTAATAAAAGTGTATTAGAAACGATTTTATTAAATACTCAACCATATCTTGAAAAAAAAGATTTAAGTCAAATTACATCACATCTTTATATATCTTCTAGTGAAGATATATTTTTAGTAAAAGCAACTGATTTTGAAATTGGTTTAGAATTTACTACAAAAAATATTAAAATTATAGATAAAGGAGTTGCAACAGCAAATGGTAAAAAATTTCTTGATATTATAAAAATATTGAAAAATGGTGAAATCATACTTGAAACTATAAATGATTATCTATATATAAAACAAAATAGTTCCAAATTTAAACTTCCTATGTTTAATCCAAATGAATTTCCCGAATTTCCTCATATTGAAAAAAAACCAAAACTTGAAATCAATAGCACTCTTTTAGTAAGATCTATTAAAAAAATCTCATCTACAATTGATACCAATAACCCCAAATTTGAACTTAATGGAGCTCTTATAGATATACAAAAAGGATTTTTAAATTTGGTTGCTACAGATAACAAAAGACTTGCCATTGTAAAACTTGAAAATCAGATTGAAGATAACTTTTCACTAATAATTCCTAAAAAAGCAATAAGTGAAATTCAAAAACTTTTTTATGATGATATAGAGATGTTTTATGATCAAAATACACTTATAGCAAAGTCAAGTAATTTTCAATTCTATACAAAACTAATAAACGGAAAATTTCCTGATTATCAAAGAATTATTCCAAAAGAAAAAAACTATAGACTTCTTTTAAATAGAGAAAAAATGGTTGAAGCAATTAGACAGATATCTATAGTTTCAGATGAGATAAAAATTACTTTTAAACCAAAAACAATTCTATTTGAAAGTTTAAATGATGATAATATAGAAGCAAAAACAGAAGTTGAATTTGTTACAGGACTTGAAAATGAGATATCTTTAGCAATTAACTCTCAACATATTTTAGATTTTCTTTCAAATATAGAAGAGAGTAACTTTGTACTTGGTTTTAACGATAAAGGCTTACCTTTTTCACTTGAAAGTGAAAATTTTATGACAGTTATCATGCCAATAATGATATAAAAAAACTGGAGTTATATATGAGCAATTATGGTGCAGAAAATATAAAAGTTCTTAAAGGACTTGAAGCGGTTAGAAAAAGACCTGGTATGTATATAGGTGATACTAATATAAATGGTCTTCATCATCTTATCTATGAAGTGGTTGATAACTCCATAGATGAAGCGATGGCTGGGTATTGTAACAAAATAACTATTGAGCTTACAAACGAAGGCTCAGCCATCATAACTGATAATGGTAGAGGAATTCCTGTTGCTTATCATGAGGGTGAAAAGATGTCAGCCGCAACTGTAGTTTTGACTATACTTCATGCTGGTGGTAAGTTTGATAAAGATACATATAAAGTTAGTGGTGGGCTTCATGGAGTTGGTGTTTCAGTTGTAAATGCACTCTCATCTAAGCTAGTTGCTTCAATCAAAAGAGAGGGAAGTGAGCATCGTCAAGAGTTTTTGCAGGGTATTCCTCAAACTCCTTTGGAAACTGTAAAAAGTACCAATAGAAGTGGAACGAGTATAGAGTTTTGGCCTGATGCTAGTATATTTGAAGTGACAAATTTTGATTTTGACACTCTTTCTAAAAGATTTAAAGAGATTGCATATCTAAATCCAAAAATAACGATAGAATTTAAAGATAGTAGAACTGGAAAATCAGAAAGCTACCATTTTGAAGGCGGTTTAACACAGTTTGTGTCTGATATAAATAAAAAAGAGCAGGTATCTACTCCTGTTCATTTTACTGATAGTATTGATGATGTAGAGGTTGATATCGCTTTGATGTACAACTCAGGATATAGCGAAAATCTTCTCTCTTTTGTAAACAATATTAGAACCAATGATGGAGGAACTCACGAAGCTGGATTTAGAGCAGGTCTTACAAGAGCTATAGTTAATTATGTCAATAACAATGCTGCTGCAAGAGAAAAAGATATAAAAGTAACAGGAGATGATGTAAGAGAGGGGCTTATCACTGTTGTAAGTGTAAAGGTTCCTGAACCTCA
>CAZLXQ010000099.1:0-4709 GCA_964563675.1 uncultured Sulfurospirillum sp. | reverse complement strand
CTTTTAAAGCGAGGTGGTGGGCTTTTTGGTAGTGCTGAAATGACTGGAAGTATCGGTGTTGTTACTCTTAATCTTGCTCGCATTGGGTTTACATGTAGAGGTGAAAAAGAGCTTGTATTTAAACAAGTTGAGAGACTTATGGATTTAGCAAAAGCTACACTTGAGAAGAAGAGGGTATTTGTTCAAGAGATGTATGACAGAGGACTTTATCCATACACAAGAAGGTATCTTCCTGGATTTACAAATCACTTCTCTACTATCGGTATAAATGGTGTTAATGAGATGATAAGAAATTTTACTGATGATAAACACAATGTGGCAGATGAGTTTGGAATAAAACTTGCTGATGAATTGATAGCATTTATGCGCTCTAAGATGGTAGAATATCAAGAGGAGACAGGAAATCTATACAACCTAGAAGCTACACCAGCAGAGGGGACTACTTATAGGTTTGCAAAAGAGGACAAAAAGAGATATCCGCAAATTCTTCAAGCTGGATTTGGTGAGAATATCTACTACACCAACTCCTCTCAGTTGCCAGCTGACTATACTGATGACCCTTTTGAGGCATTGGATTTGCAAGATAATTTGCAGTGTGCATATACAGGAGGCACCGTACTGCATCTATATATGAGAGAGAGAGTTAGCTCGCACGAAGCATGCAGGAAGATGATTAGAAGTGTAATCTCGAACTATAGGATGCCATATGTTACTATGACGCCCATTTTTTCTGTGTGTGAGCAACACGGCTATATAAGTGGAGAGCATGAGTTTTGTCCAAAATGCGATGAAGAGCTTGTATTAAACTTTAACAAGGAGGAAGAGAGAGCATGAGTAGAGAAATAATTCTTAAGAAATTAGAGGAAAAAAGAACGAAATGCACAGTTTACACTAGAGTTATGGGATATCATCGCCCCGTAGAGAGCTTCAATGTGGGTAAAACAGGAGAGCATAAAGAGAGAGTAAAGTTTGTCGAGAAAGTCTCTCTCTAAGAGGTCTGTTTACGGCATAACCAAGTTTACAACACTTGACTACTCTGATCACTTAGCTTGTATAGTCTGGTTTGCAAAGTGCAATATGAGGTGCTCTTACTGCTATAATCCTAAGATTGTATATGGTGAGGGTGTTTTGAGCGATGAAGAGGTGTTTGACTTTTTAAAATCAAGAACGAGAAAGCTTGATGGTGTGGTTCTTAGTGGTGGAGAGTGTACGTTAAATCCTGATATAGTAGAGTTTTGTGAAGAGGTAAAAGAGTTAGGCTTTAAGATAAAGATAGATACAAATGGACTTAAGCCAGATATACTAAAAGAGCTGATAGAGTTGTCTTTAGTGGACTTTATCGCACTTGACTACAAGGCTCCTTCAAAAAAGTTCACACAAATCACTAAAAGCTTAGAAATTGAGAAGTTCTATCAGACACTAGATATGCTGATAGAAAAAAAGTTTTCATTTGAAGTGAGAACAACATGCCATCAAGCTCTTATCAATGAAGATGACATAAACTATATCATATCTGATTTAGTAAAAAGAGACTATAGGGGCACTTATTTTATACAAAATTATCTGCATGTTGAAGAGACTATCGGCAAGTTGCCCCTCCCCCTAAGAGTGCTCGATAAGAACCTAGTAGCCACCTCTATCCCTATAGTTTATAGAAATTTTAGCTAATTTTAGATATATTCAAGTATATACCTTGCTAACCTTATGCATTTTTTTTCGAAAAGTAACGAATAGCGGTTTGCGCATAATGTGTAAGGTTAGTACTTCAATAAGGATAGAGTTTTGTTTTGTACTAAAATCTGTTTAGCACTGCTTTTTTGTTTAACACTAAATGCAAGAGAGGTGATAGTCTTCTCTCCTTTACCGATGACTGATAAGAGGGATGTTGTTATGCAGGTTCTTCCTATGGTGTCCTATCTTGAAAAGGAGCTAGGCGTAGATATCAGAATCGATTTCAATAAAGACTATGCTCAGATATTGGAGAAAATCAGACAAGGCAAGATCGATATAGCACATCTAGGTCCTCTTCCTTATATAAAACTAAAGCAAACATACACAGATATCTCTCCCCTTGTTCTCTTTAAAGGAGAGTGCGGCAATACCTACTTTAGATGTTCGCTTGTAACATTTATCACCAACCATATAGAGATTGGCGACACAATAAAAGGGAAAAAAATTGCCCTTACTCAACCTCTCTCCACATGTGGCTACTTAGGAGTGCAAAGTATGCTTAAAGCATCAAACAGCTCTTTGGTCAAGAACCGATATAGATTTTTAGGCAGACATGATAGAGTTGCACTTAGCATTATAAGAGGCGAGTTTGACTTTGGAGGTGTTAAGCAGAGCATCGCTAGAAAATATCGCAACTTAGGCCTAAGAGAGATCGCAACAACTGAGCCTTTTCCAAATCATGCACTAGTAGCAAACACCGCTACTCTTTCGAGCCAAATGATAAAAGAGATAACTGAAGCGATGCTTAGTGCTAAAAAGGATGAGTTTAGCAGCTGGGGAAGTAGTATAAGGTTTGGAATTAAGAGAGCTAGTGATGAAGACTTTGAGAGGTTAAGAGAGGCAAAAAACTCTATAGAGATACCTGAAAAAGGAAATTTCTAGTGAACTCTTCTGCTCTTCGCTTTAATGCTCCATACTACCTCGCAATAGGGCTAATTTTAGCAACAATAGCATTTTTGATATATTATTCTTATCAAAGTAAGCTAGATAGAGAAGATGCTTTGCTCAAATCAAGCATATCTACCCTAGAGATCTCCTATCAAGGGGTGCTTAAAAAATACTCTCACTTTACAAGCATGGCTTTTGAGTACAATATTGATACAGCTAAGAAACTTGAGCTTCTCTATAGAGGCTCACTCTCAAAAGGTGATGAACAAAACATGTATAGAGGTTTGCTGTACAGGGAGATATATCCGCTATTTGAAGAGTTAAAGCTTCACAACATATCTCACCTCCACTTTCACTTAAGAGACAACACAAGCTTTTTAAGAGTTCAAGAACCTACAAAATCAGGAGACTTTATCTCTCTTGATAGAGCTGGTGTACATATAGCAAATAGAGATCTTGTCCATGTAAGTGGTTTTGGTGGAACTACACACCCTTTAGGCTTTAAAAACATATGGCCTATTTTTTATAAAGATCAGCACATAGGGAGTGTGGGCTTTTCTTATAGCATAAGAACTATGCTAGAGGCTCTGTTCGAGCTTTCTGAAAACAGAATATATGCGATTAGGGTAAACAAAGAGATGGTGCAGTTAAAAGAAAAAAACAGATATCTATTTGAACAGTGCAAAATACACTCTGGCTTTATGATTTCTGATCCTCATCAAGCACTTGATAGCTCTCCAGCTCCTATACCAAAAGAGATAAGAAGAGAGCTAAAAAAGGTAAATAGTAAACTCTCTAGCAACAAAAGCTTCATCCATGCTATAGATAACTCAAAAATCTATGCAACATCTCAAAAGATAGAAAGTGGCTACTATATCGTCTCTCTTATACCTTTGCTAGGAGCAGACAATAGCAATAAAGGTTTTTTAGTCTCTTACGAAAAAAGTGCTGATTTGGAGTATATATCTACTCTTTTTTATCAACTACTTTTACTAGCAGTTGTTGCAGGAATGACCTTGATAACCCTTGTTTTAATAGCGAGAAGGAGGTCTAAGGACGCACTATGGGAAAAAGAGTGGTCTAACTCCATCATAGAGACTCTAGGAGATGGATTGTATGTAACCAACAGTAAAAACATCATAGAGAGAGTAAACTCAATGGCTTGTAGTATCTTGGGTTTTAGTAGAGAGGAGATGATCTCAAAAGATGCGGGCGAGCTGTTTGACTTTAGTGAGAATCCTAAGAGTTCTGAAAGAGTCTTTACATGCAAGGAGAACAGATCTATATCTGTTGAGGTCGTAAGCACAGAGATAGTAAAAGATGATAGAGTCATTCAAGTAGTAAACTCTTTTAAGGATATAGGTGAAAGAAAAAGGAGGGAGGCTGATATAGCATACTTTGCTTTTTATGATGCTCTTACTGATTTGCCAAACAGAAGGCTTTTAGGTGAGTATTTAGGACAGATTTCTAGTTCATTTGCAAGGACTCATAAAACCGTAGCGATTCTGTTTTTGGATTTAGATAGATTTAAACTCCTAAATGATACTTATGGGCATGAGGCAGGAGATGAACTACTCATGCAACTCTCTAGTAGATTCAAAAGACTCATAAGAAAACAAGATATAGTAGCAAGGCTGGGAGGCGATGAGTTTATCATCGTCCTTGATGGCATGCCTGATGATTTAGAGCAAGCCAAGAAATCTATAAAAATTGCATTACAAAAGATTGAGAAAGAGATAAAAAGACCTTTTGATTTAGGAGAGCTAAGCTACACTGCTGCTGCTAGCATAGGAGTTTACATGTTAAATGACGACTTGTTAAGTGTAGGAGATATACTAAAGTATGCTGACGCTGCCCTCTATAGAGCGAAAGAGCTTGGAAGAGACAGGGCTTATTTTTATGACGATATTGACCAAGAGATAGTAGAAAAGGGAACAGTAAAGTGAAACGAAAGAAAATATACAATCCAAGCTCTGATGAGAGCTTAAATGATAGAAGAATTTTTGGTGGAAATCCTCATGGAATTTTAAACTTTACAAAAGCAAAATATGGATGGGCACTACATCTTTGGGATATGATGGAGGCAAATA
>CAZLXQ010000098.1:2114-4767 GCA_964563675.1 uncultured Sulfurospirillum sp. | reverse complement strand
ATAAAGGGATTGATGAGTATAGAGGACTACTCTTTGTATCTTTTTGTTGCAACTGTTATTTTGTTTTTGATTATTTTATATTTTATCGCTAGAAAAATCATACGAAGAACTGAAACTTCAACCAAAAAAGCAAAAAAAGTGTTGAAAAATTTAGACCTGAGTGATAGTAAAATCGCCTCTTATATGCTAACAAAATATGGAAAGATTTTGAAAAATGAAGATTTTGTTTATCTTGAAAAGTACAAATACAAAAAAGAGGTTGCAGACTTTAGCGACGAAGACTTAACAAAGATAAAGGGATTTTTAGATGGAATTTGAGTACCCTCTTGTCTCTCTTTTATTGGTTGTTTTTGTTGTTTGTGCCTTTGCATGTAAGCAAAAAAGTGCCTATATGTACATGCCAAATTTCTTCAAAACATCTCCACATGCAAATGTAAACCTAGCCAAAGAGACTCTTAAGTGGCTTTTTATCACGATGCTTATAATCTCTTTGGCTTCACCTGTAGTCAAAGATGAGAAGATATCGACAAGAGCTGGCCATGCTGTGATGTTGCTTATGGATGTGAGCGACTCCATGAGTCAAACTCGTATGGTCATAAATGCACTTGGTGGAGTCGATACTAAGCTAAATGTTGCAAAGCAAAGAGCTAGTGAGTATGTACAAGAGAGGATTAATGATCATGTTGGGATTATCGTCTTTGGCGATTTTGCTTATGTGGCATCGCCTCTTAGCTTTGACCATAAAAGCACTGCTGCACTGCTAGAGAGTATCCAAAAAGGAGTTGCAGGAAGTAGTACTGCTATGTATGATGCTCTGTTTCTTTCGGCAAGACTTCTTAGAGATTCTGATGCGAAGCAGAAGATAGCCATACTTTTGACAGATGGGATTAATACAGCTGGAGAGATTCCTCTTGAAGTTGCCCTAAGAGCCATAGAGGATGAAAACATAAGAGTTTTTACAGTCGGTATCGGACGACATGGGGATTATAATATAGAGACTTTAAGGCTAATTGCACAAAGAAGTGGAGGAGAATTTTTTAGTGCAAGAGACTCTATGGGTTTACAAAGGATATATGATTACATAGATAAGTTGCAAAAGAGCGAACTAAGAGCAAAGCCAGAGTTCAAGACTAGCTATCTCTACATGTATCCTCTTGCGGTATCGCTAATCTCTCTGTTTTTGTATATACTTCTTTATGTAAGAGGAGCTAGAGGATGACTTTTGCATACCCTTGGTTTTTAGTTTTACTTCTTTTGCTTCCGCTTTTTTATAGGATTAAGAGGTTCTCGAAACTTGAGCAGGTGTTCTCTAGGGAGGTGTTGCTAAAGCTTCAGATTGGTACACTTGGAAGGTTTAAACTTCATATCTTAGCTCTATCTTTTGCATTGATAGTTATCGCACTAGCTCGCCCCGTAGTACTTTCACAGGATAAGCAAGAGGTGGCTATAGATAGTTTTAATCTTGTTGTCGCACTTGATATATCAAAATCAATGAAAGCAGAAGATATCTTTCCAAATAGACTGGAGTTTGCAAAAAAGGCGATTGGCTCGATTATGGATAGAGTGCCTAATGCAAATATAGCAGTTATCGCTTATGCGGATGATGCTTTTTTGGTCTCCCCTTTTAGTAGTGATTTTCAAAGCATAAAATTTCTTCTTTCAAACTTAGACTCAGGCTCACTGGTCTCTAGGGGGAGTCAAACTCTTTCAGCCTTAAGAGCTACAGATAAAGTCTTTGAATCAACAGTTGATGAGAGAAGAGTATTGCTTTTAGTCACTGATGGTGCAGATGGAAGAGACTTAGAAGAGATACAGAAGCACTTAAAGCAAAGCAATATCACTCTACATGTGCTTAGTATTGGCACGAAAAAAGGTATTTCGTTGAGTGATGGGTCTAGTGGACTTATCAAAGATAGAGATGGGCATATCGTAGTTTCGAGAAGAGACGACTCTTTGATGAGTGTTTTAGATGAGGGAGCATTTCTAAGCTCATCTGGGGAACTCTCAGAGATAGGGTGGCTTGTTGATGAGATTAAAGACTCTGTTGAGATAAAAGGAATAGGTGTAGATAGGTACGAAGGGGCAAAAGAGTTTTTTTACTACCCTTTGGCCTTTAGTCTAGTTTTGATATTTTTTGCTTTTAACTATATAAAGATGCCATTTTTGATGGTTATGTTTTTAGTCCCGATTGAGAGTTATGCTGGTCTGTTTGACTTTATAGAGATACATCAAGCAAAAAAGAGCTATGAAAGAGGAGAGTATAAAGAGGCGATGGAGGGTTTTGCAAAACTAGATACTCAAAGTGCAAAATACAACAGAGCAAACACTCTGTATAGACAAGGAAAATTTGAAGAGGCTTTGAGTCTTTTTAAGAGCATCGAAGGATTTAGTGGAGATTTAGAGCATAAAAGAGCTCACAATATCGGCAATACTTATGCAAAACTAGGAAAGTTTGAAGAGGCGATTGTGAGTTATGAGAAGGCACTAGAGATAAAAGAGGACGAAGATACAAGAGCTAACTTGGAGCTTATGAAGAGGAAAAAAGAGCAAGAGCAGAAAAAAGAGCAAGAGGGCGAAAAAGATAAAGACAAGAGTGATGAGCAAAGTGATGAGCAAAGTGATGAGCAAAGTGATGAGCAAAGTGATGAGCAAA
>CAZLXQ010000098.1:0-2014 GCA_964563675.1 uncultured Sulfurospirillum sp. | reverse complement strand
GAGCAAAGTGATGAGCAAAGTGATGAGCAAAGTGATGAGCAAAGTGATGAGCAAAGTGATGAGCAAAAAAGTGAAAAAGAGAGTAAAAAGAGTGATGAGCAGGAAGTAGATAAACAAAAGAGCAAAGAGAGTGAAGCACAACCTAAAGAGAAGCAAAAAAATATAAGTGAAGCTGAAGCAAGAAAATGGGAAAACAGAATGAACAACAAAGAGTTTAAAACAAGACCCATGAAGTTAAAAAAGGGGGAGAGAAATGAGATTTTTTGGTAGTATATTGCTTTTGATAACCTCTTTGTTTGGAGTTGAAGCACACCTTTTAAAAAGTAGTATTATTGTTGGTGAGAGGGCTGTTCTTATTTTGAGTGCGAGTGGTAAAGAAGTAGAGTTTCCTGAGATATCTAATATCGCAGGTTATGACATAATCTCAACTAGCACACAACGCAAAATGCAATACATAAATGGTAAGTTAACTAATCAGCTTGAGAAGCATTATGCTTTTATGCCATTAAGAAGTGTGGATATTGCTCCATTTGAGATAGAGGTTGATGGTGTGAAAAAATCAACAAAACCCTTGAGGATTGAAGTCAAAAAAACTGATATATCAAATAGTCCATTTACGCTTGAGATGAGAGTACAAAACACAGAGCCCATGCAGTTTGAAGCAGTGGCTGTTGAGTTTATCTTTAAAAGAAATCTAGATATAGATGTTGCAGAGTTGCGTTTTACTCCACCAAAGCCTGAACATTTTTGGATAAAAGATGGTAAAAAAAGCAAAACAGAAATAGAGGGTAATTTTGCAATTCACAAGATGAATTTTTTTATATTTCCTCAAAAAAGTGGGTCTTTTGAGATATATCCAGCACAAGTTGATGTTGGATTAGCAAGCAGGCAAAGAGATATATTTAGTATATTTGCAAATCAACTAAATTGGAAAAGAGTTTTTTCAAACAGTATAACTCTACATGTGCAGGAGCTAGTAGGAACAAATCTGCACGGTAATTTTGATATATCCTTGCAAGTTGATAGCACACATATAGAGCAAGGCGAAGGGGTAAATGCAACTCTAACAATAGTAGGAGATGGAAATTTTGACGATATAGAGGCATATAAGATAGAGATAGAGGATGCCAATGTTTTTGCAGATAGGCCTTTGGTCAAAACTCATGCGACACAGAAGCAGATCAAAGGAGAGTTTATACAAAAATTCTCAATCTCCTCAAATACAGAGTTTACTATACCGCCTCTAAGCATTACCTATTTTGATGCAAAAGCTAAAAAGCTAGTTACCAAAAAAACAGAGGCTATAGATATACATGTACGAAGCGGTGATGTTGAAAAAGTGGTGCAGTTCTCACCATCTAAGCTCAAGTCTCAAGAGATATTGATTAAGAGTGAAATTAGTTATATTGGGCTATCTACCGCATTTTTAGCTGGAGTTTTAACTACTTTATTGATAATCTATATCTTTAGAAAAAAAGAGTTAAAGCTACCAAGATTTAGAGATGATAGGGAGCTATTAAAAGAGTTTTTGAAATTTAGAGGAGCAAGTACAGAGATAGATGAGCAGATAAAAGCACTAGAGGAGAATATCTATGCCGATGGAAAAAATATAATTGATAAAAAATTATTAAAGAGCATGGTGAAGCAAAGTTGCTAGAGAGCTTAAAACTCTCTAGCAACTTTAGTAGTTTTTTATTATTCTATGCAAGGCTCGCCACTAACTGCACCGTCAGTCTTTGGAGCATCCCAAACGATACACCCATCAGTAGGACAGGCTTCAGCACAGGCTGGCTCATCAAAATGCCCTACACACTCTACACACTTGTCTGAGTACACATAGTATACATCCTCTCCTGTTGGATTGTCATCCATATCTACTATCGCCTCAGTTGGACACTCATCTAAACATGCATCACAACTAATGCAGGTGTCTGTAATCTTTACTGCCATCTTTTCTCCTTTTAAAAATGTTGGATAGGAACTATATCAAAACTTATTTAAAAAATATATTAAA
>CAZLXQ010000097.1:0-4826 GCA_964563675.1 uncultured Sulfurospirillum sp. | reverse complement strand
CCCTACACAGTGGTCTTATAATCATATCTCTACTTTTTTAGCTGCTCAAACATCTCTAAAGAGTCCAATTTTTCCCAAGGATAATCGCTCTGTCCAACTTGTCCACGAGCAGCAACATCTGCATATAAAAATGTCTCTTTACTTGGATTGTCAAGTCCAAATTTTTGAGTTATCCACTTTGGAGTTAAGCTAAAACTATCTGCTACAAATGCGGAGAGTATATCATCATCTACATCACTAAATGTTCCAAAAGTATCAACACTTACAGAGACTGGTTTTGCGACCCCTATAGCATAAGATAGCTGAACTGAGCATTTTTTTGCAAGCCCTGCTGCTACTATATGCTTAGCTATCCATCTTCCTGCATAGAGTCCACTTCTGTCTACTTTTGTATAATCCTTACTGCTTTGAGCACCACCACCTATGGGAGAGTATCCACCAAAACTATCTACTATGAGCTTGCGCCCTGTCAGGCCTGAGTCATGAAGTGGACTATGGTTTACATATCTGCCTGTTGGATTTATATAAACAAGTGTGCAGTTTTTACAACTTGTATCTGATGAGTTTTTGACTATGATAGTATCATTTGGGTCATAAAGCTCCAAGGGAAGTCCTGAGTTATCAATAAGCCCTTTTATAAGCTTTCTCACCTCCTCTATCGGCATAGTTTCAGTCGAAGGAGCAGAGACTACAATAGTATGTATCTTTTGAGGTTTGCAATTTTCAAAATTTGCTTTTGTAACATAATCAACTGTAACTTGAGTCTTTATATCAACTCCAAGTTTTTGATTGTTTTTTAGTGCATAGTCATAGACTCTATCACTCAATGCTCTTGCATAAGTGATGGCTGCTGGCATAAGCTCTTTTGTCTCACTTGAAGCAAAGCCAAACATAATACCCTGATCACCAGCTCCAATCTCGCCATTGTCTTGGTCTACACCTTGATTTATATCTGTTGATTGTCTGTTTAAAAGCACTTGAACATCTACATCTTCAGGATATAAACACTGCTCTCTTGTAAAAGCTGATTTTCCATCATACCCTATCTTGATCAGTGCATCTCTTGCTATTTTAACATAATCAAGATGATTCTTTGTAGTCACCTCTCCACCTATGATAACATGTTTTCCTGCTACAAAAACTTCGCTTGCGGTTCGTGAGTTTTTATCACTAATCAAAAGAGCATCTACTATGCTATCTGAGATTATATCTGCACATTTGTCGGGATGTCCGGGGCTTACTACCTCGCTAGTAAAGAGGTATTGTTGTCTGTTTTCCATTGTTTGTTTTCCATTTCTTTGTTTTCCATAGAAGTAACTAGCCTTGCACGACACAATAAGCAAAACTTAAAGTGCATAAACTCAGGAGTTAAATCTCTAATCGTTTTCCATTTTTTTGTTTTCCATTTTTTGTTTTCTAACTGTAGTTGAAAGATTAAAAAATAAAATAAAAATTTGAACCAAGGCTTTCAAGCCCACCTATTTTGATTGTCTAAGAATTTTACCCCCTTTTAGCTTAATCTATAAAAAATTCACTTATATTGGAAGTGTACTCCAATCTAGCTATATAAATGTATCCGATTGCTTTTCCAAGTTTAGCATCTGGTTGCCTAGTTTGATAAACTATCTTGTATAGCCTTTATAACCTCTACTGCCTTACCTAAATCTTCAAGAGTCAGCATATTTGGTCCATCACAAAGTGCTTCACAAGGGTTATCATGTGTCTCAAAGAAAAACCCATCTACTCCGATAGCAGCCGCTCCTCTTGAGAGTGGAGCTACAAACTCTCTTTTTCCTCCGCTACTTCCTCCTGCAGTGCCTGGCATCTGCACAGAGTGAGTAGCATCAAAAACAACTGGAGCAAACTCACTCATAATCATAAAACTTCGCATATCTACTACTAAATTTCCATAACCAAAAGTGGATCCTCTCTCAGTTAGCCAGACACCATTTTGTCTAGCAATCTCTTTACCCTCTTCTTTGACTCCTCTAGTCTCTAGTACTTTTTTAACAGAGTATCTCATGTCTGCTGGATTTAAAAACTGCCCTTTTTTTATATTGACTACTGCATTGGTTTTTGCAGCTTCCACTAGCAAGTCAGTTTGACGACATAAAAAAGCTGGGATTTGCAACACATCAACTACCTCTGCCACAGGCTTTGCTTGAGTGGGTATATGTATATCTGTTAAAAGCTTATAGCCAAACTCGGCTCTAACCCCTTCAAGAAGCTTCAATCCCTCATCAATTCCAGGTCCTCTAAAACTCTCTATGCTTGTTCTGTTTGCTTTATCAAAACTAGATTTAAAGTAGAAGTCTATTGATTTATCTTCATGATATCTCATAAGTTTCTTAGCAACACTAAACAGTTTATCTCTACTCTCTATAACACATGGTCCTGCTATCAAAATCATCATAACTCCAAACTATTCACTAAAATTTTCAACTTTTTTTAATACTTCTGTACACAATCTTTTTTTATATTCAACATACCTATCTCGCAGCTCATCACTAGCAACACAAAGAATTTGCACTGCAAGCAAACCCGCATTTTTTGCACCATTAAGTGCAACCGTAGCAACAGGAACTCCGCTGGGCATCTGCAAGATAGATAAAAGAGAGTCCCAACCATCTATAGAGTTAGATGACTTAACAGGAACCCCGATAACAGGTAGTGGCGACAATGAAGCTACCATGCCAGGAAGATGTGCTGCTCCTCCTGCACCTGCTATTATAACCTTTATGCCTCTTTTATCTGCATTTTTTGCATACTCAAATAGCCTATCAGGAGTACGATGAGCTGAGACTATCGTAATTTCATAAGATACATTAAACTCTTTTAATATCTTTGATGCCTCTCTCATGACTAGTAGATCTGAATCAGACCCCATAATAACACTTACTTGCGGATTTACCATGATTTAACCTTTAGTTTCTCTCTCACTGCTCTAGCTTTTTGCTTTGCTTCATCAGTTGTTGGGGAGAGAATAGTAACATGTCCCATTTTACGAAATGGTTTTGTAATCTTCTTTCCATATAGATGAATCTTAACACCATCGATAGCCAATGACTGGGTTAGTCCTTCGTATTTTACAGCTCCTTCAAAGCCTTGCTCCCCTAAGATATTTATCACCACTGAAGGCATTTTAATCTTTGTACTTCCTAGTGGAAAATTAAATACCGCCCTTAATAACTGCTCATATTGCGAGGTTAGTGAACTCTCTATAGTATGATGTCCGCTATTGTGTGGTCTTGGAGCAACTTCATTTACCCATATATTGCTTCGCTTGTCTATAAACATCTCTATAGCCAAAAGACCACACATTCCAAAGTCTGATATCATCTTAGTTGCAATTTTCTCTGCTCTATCTTGAATGCTTCTATCTAAGGATGATGGACAGGTAAGCTCTTCAACTAGGTTTGCCTTCTCGTTAAACTCCATCTCAACAGTAGGAAAACATCTAATCTCTCCATCTTTATTCCTAGCAACCAAAACAGAAATCTCCCTCTCTAAGTCCACCATATCCTCAACCACACTAGGAGCATCAAACAATTTTTTGACATCATTTTCTGATTTTACCAACAGAACACCTTTGCCATCATATCCACCCTCTCTTAGCTTTTGCACAAAAGGAAGGCTTAATTTTCTTGCATCAAGTGCTTCAATTATCTCAGATTTACAGCTATATAAAGACCAGTTTGAAGTTGGAACTTGCATCTTTTTAAAAAAACTCTTTTGTCTACCTTTGTCTTGAATAATCTCCAATACATCAGGGTCTGGATTTATAGTTTTCCCCTCAAGTTTTAGCTTTTTAAGCGCCTCAATATTGATATTTTCAACCTCATAGGTAATCATATCAACCTTTTGTCCAAAGTTATAGACATCATCAAAGTCTAACTGACTCCCTTTTATAACTGCCGTACAAGATGCAGAAGCTGGACACTTCTCATCAAGATCAAGAATATAAGTTTTTATATCCCAGCTATTTGCAACAGCTGTAAGCATTTTACCCAACTGACCACCAGTAATAATCCCCAATTTAAACTCTGAAGTTACAAGTTTCTCCATCACTATACACTATCTCCATACTATCAAATTTTACTATCAAATTTTAAGAATACCACAAAGATATAACTATAAAAAATTTGCTATAATTATAACACAATGCAATTAAACCCCTATAAAGGACTGACTTGAATGATAAGATTATAGCATACCAAGGCACAGAAGGTGCCTACTCTCACTTAGCATGTAAAAAAGTATTCCCGAACTCTATAGCGATAGCATGCAAAAGCTTTAAGGATGCTATGAATCTAGTAGAGTCTGGCACAGCAAACCTAGCTATGATACCAGTAGAAAACTCAACAGCAGGCAGAGTAGAGGAGATATATAGACTTATTCCAAAGCTTGAACTATATATCATAAAAGAGCATTTTGAGCCAGTAGACCACTGTCTTCTTGGCATAAAAGGCTCAACAAAAAAGAGTATCAAATATGTCTCTTCACATCCCCAAGCCTTAGTACAATGCTATAAAAATATAACAAAACTAAACCTAAAAGCAATAGCAAAGTTTGATACCGCTGGCTCTGCAAAAGAGATAAATAAAAAAAACAACCCTATATATGGAGCAATAGCATCAAGTTTTGCAGCAAAATTATATAACTTAGAGATTTTAGATGATAAGTTTGGCGATTTAGTAGGAAATACTACAAGATTTATTGTACTCTCAAAAAATATCAAAACACCAAAATATCAAAAAGACAAAGAGTATATAACTTCACTAGTTTTTCAAGTAAGAGATATCCCAGCTGCTCTATATAAAGCATTG
>CAZLXQ010000096.1:0-4862 GCA_964563675.1 uncultured Sulfurospirillum sp. | reverse complement strand
AACTCTTGTACAAACACCTCTTCTTTGAGGACACTTAACAAGTGCTGGTGATTTTGATTTTTTAACCACCTTTTTTCTATTTTTTCTTACCAATTGGTTAATAGTTGGCACATTTTTTCCTTAAAAAGTTTAATTTTTCTCTTCTTTTTTTCAGAGAACCGATATTTTACTTAAATTTCACTTAAAATCAAATTAAACTAAGGGCAGCAAGGCATCTCCTTAGTTTAATTTTCTTGCTCCTCTAGTTTCAACTTCATCACTTTTTTCTGGTAAAGACCAGTTCCAACAGGAATCATACGACCCAAGATAACATTCTCTTTCAAATCTTCAAGCATATCCATCTTGCCAGCGATACTCGCTTCTGTTAAAACCTTAGTAGTCTCTTGAAAAGATGCGGCTGAGATGATACTATCACTTCCTATCGCAGCTCTTGTAACACCAAGCAAAGTCGGCTCAGCGATTGCTGGCTCTCCGTCCATCTTCATAATTTTCTCATTCTCTTCTCTAAATTTACGACGACTTATAAGGTCTCCTACTATAAATTTAGTATTTCCACTATCAACAATTTTCACTTGTCTTAACATTTGAGATACAATAACCTCAATATGCTTATCGCTTATTGCAACCCCCTGAGAGCGATATACTTGCTGGATTTCACTAATAATATAGCGATGAAGCTCTTTTTCGCCCATAATTCGCAATATATCATGACTTGAAACAACACCCTCTGTAAGATGCTCACCAGCATAGACAAACTCACCTGCATTGACATGAATAGGTATATTTTTATCCACAAGATACTCCGCACTCGCTCCATCTTCAGCGTCTATTATAATACGCTCTTTAGAGCGAAGTGGTTTGCCAAACCTTATAGTGCCGTCAATCTCGGCTATAACAGTTGCATTTTTTGGGCGTCTTGCTTCAAAAAGCTCACTAACTCTTGGAAGACCGCCCGTAATATCGCTTGACCTTGTAGCGGCCTTTGGGGTTCTTCCTATTATGTCTGCAAGATTAATACTCTGAGCATCTTTCGCATAGACTGCCGTTTTGGGCTCAAGCGGATACCTAATAATCTCGTCATTAGCAGTTACTACTATAACTGTAGGTTTTGTCCCACTTGGCAAATACTCATTAATAACAAGCTTACTCTCGCCAGTAATCTCATCAAACTGCTCAGAAGCAGTATAGCCAGGCTCTATATCTTCAAAAGAAACGACACCGCTAACTTCTGAGATAACAGGCGTTGAGTATGGATCCCACTCAGCAACCACCATCTGCTCGCCTGAGCTTGGTTTTGCTATCAAAGTCTCAAGCCCTACTTCACTATTATCACAAACCTCAAGCAGTGAGTCTCTAGGGATATAGTGACGAATTGCCTCTCTACCTTCAGCATCTGCAATTACAGCAAAAATGCCCTTTTCTTTAACTATATCGCCTCTCTTGATCGCTTTATGACGATCTAAATAATCCCCATTTAGCTTATAATACTTAACAACTCCATTCGCACCAGACCTAATCTTCTGTACAACAGGATCCCCATTTTTAACTCTAAGCTCACTTGCATATGGTATTCGATTTGGAACACTCCAACTGTCTCTAACAACCTCTACAATGCTCTCATTTTTCTCAACTCTATCTCCGCTCTCATAAGGAATATAGAACTTACCCTCTACTTTTCCGCCAACACCAGCTAGCTCATTGAGTTTTGCTAAGTTAGATTTTCTAAAGTTATACTTAACACTATCTTTTTCACTTTTAATCGTAACTATAGTCTCTTCATGCGCATGGTCGATATTGATAATACCAGCAAATGTGGTTTTTATCTTAGGCTCAACCAACAAAATAGCCGCATTTCTACGGTTCGCTACTATACTCTTGCCCCCTTTTGTCTTATAAGTCTTTACATTATAGTACCTTATAAAGCCCTCTTTTCGTGCTACAACTTGCCTATCTTGTGCCTGCGTTGATGCAGTCCCACCAATATGAAATGTTCTTAAAGTCAACTGAGTACCAGGCTCGCCTATAGATTGAGCAGAGATAATACCCACCGCCTCACCAGGACGAACAAGCTTACCCTCGCCAAGATTGATACCGTAGCATTTAGAGCATACCCCTTTTAGAGCTTTACATGTGATAGGAGTTCTAATAGAGATAGATTTAATCTCTGTCTCTTTAAGAGTTAGTGCTTTAACTTCATCTATTAAAGTTCCCTCTGTAAAGAGTATCTCATTTGTAATGGAATCAATTATATCTTCGGCTAGTACTCTACCATGTGCTCTCTCATCAAGTGATTCAATCAAGTCTCCACTATGAGTGATTTCAGTAATCTCAACACCTTCGTGAGTACCACAATCCTCCATAGTTACCTTAACATTTTGTGCAACATCTATCAGTTTTCTTGTCAAATAACCAGCATTTGCGGTTTTAAGCGCAGTATCTGCAAGACCTTTTCTAGCTCCATGAGTAGAGATAAAGTACTCTAAGACATTTAAGCCTTCACGAAAGTTAGAGATGATAGGAGTCTCGATAATACTTCCATCAGGCTTAGCCATCAGACCACGCATACCTGCAAGCTGACGAATTTGAGCCGCTGAGCCTCTAGCTCCAGAGTCTGCCATCATATAGATAGAGTTAAAACCATCTTTATCAGTTTCAGTAAGCTTCATCATTTCTGATGCAACATCATTATTTGTATCTGTCCAGATATCTATAATTTTATTGTATCTCTCTTGCTTAGTAAGTAAACCCGAGCTATACTGCTTCTGAATTTCACGAACTTTTTTCTTTGCCTCTGCAATTTTTCCTATTTTTGTATCAGGGATTTTAATATCATCAATTGATACTGAGATTCCTGCCTCAGTTGCATACTTAAATCCCAAATCTTTTAAGTTGTCAAGGAATTTTGCAGTGACGGATAGTCCGCCAAACTTAAATACATAATCAACTAAAGCTCCAATATCTCCCTTTTTCATAACAATATTCCAAAGCTCTTGTGGTACAAAGTCTGGCAAAATTGAGTGTAAAACTAATCTGCCAGCAGTAGTAAACAGAGTTCTTCTATTGATAACTGTTTTGATTTTTGCATGAACATCAAGAAAGCCTGCATCCATAGCGATGATCACCTCATCTACATTTGCAAATATCTTGTTTGAGCCTTTCGCTCCGATCTTCTCTAGTGAGAGATAGTAAAGACCAAGCACCATATCTTGTGTTGGAACTGTAATCGCCTTACCGCTTGCGGGAAGTAAGATATTCATAGAGCTCAGCATCAAAATTTTACACTCAGCTATCGCCTCATGACTAAGTGGTACATGAACAGCCATCTGATCACCATCAAAATCAGCATTAAAGGCAGAACAAACTAGCGGATGAAGACGAATTGCCTTGCCATCTATTAACACTGGATGAAATGCTTGAATAGAGAGCTTATGAAGTGTTGGTGCACGATTAAGCATGACAGGGTGATTTTTAACCACTTCTGCTAAACACTCCCATACCTCATTTGTCTTCTCATCAATCAATTTTTTAGCTTGCTTGATTGTAGTTGCATACCCTTTCTCTTCTAGGCGAGCTAGTAGATGAGGCTTAAACAGCTCTAAAGCCATAATCTTTGGTAAACCACACTGATCCATCTTCAAATTTGGCCCAACAACAATAACAGAGCGACCACTAAAGTCAACCCTTTTACCAAGAAGATTTTGGCGAAAACGCCCCTGCTTACCTTTTATGATTTCTGAGAGAGATTTTAAAGGACGCTTATTTGCTCCTTTTACAGCATTTGCTCTTCGACCATTATCAAAAAGTGCATCAACTGCCTCTTGTAGCATCCTCATCTCATTTCTGATTATAATCTGAGGAGCATCAAGCTCTAGCAATCTTTTAAGTCTGGAGTTTCTGTTAATTACTCTTCTATAAAGATCATTTACATCACTAACAGCAAATTTTCCACCATCAAGTGCAACTAGCGGTCTTAAATCAGGCGGAAGAACAGGAAGCATAGTGATCATCATCCACTCAGGACGATTACCACTATTTAAAAATGCTTCAACTACCTTTAATCTTTTGACTATTATCTTTTTCTTTGCCTCAGAGTTAGTGTTTCCTATCTCCTCTTTTAGGGATGATAAGATATCAATTAAATCAAGCTCAGCCAAAAGCTCTTTTACTATAATACCGCCCATATCAGCAACAAAACCTGTATGCTCAAATCTCTGATTTAGAGTTTGGTACTGCTCCTCATTTAAGACATCATACTTCTGCACTTTTTTGCTATTCTCAGCATCATAAAAAGCATCCCCAGAAGATTTTACTAAATATGCCTCATAATACAATACTCTTTCAAGATCTTTCATCTTAATTCCAAGAAGTGTTCCAATTCTGCTTGGCAGTGAGTTAACATACCAGATATGTGCCACAGGAGCAACAAGCTCAATATGACCCATTCTAGATCTTCTTACTCTAGTGTTAGTTACTTCAACGCCACACTTCTCACACTTGATGCCTTTGTATCGCATCTTTTTATATTTGCCACAAAGACACTCATACTCTCTAACAGGTCCAAATATCTTTGCACAAAAAAGACCATCTCTCTCAGGCTTAAGTGTACGATAGTTTATAGTTTCAGGTTTTTTTACCTCACCATAACTCCATGAGTGAATCTTATCAGGACTTGCAAGTCTTAATTGAAATGCCTTAAAGTCTCTTGGTCTACTCTCTTCGTGAATTTCAATCGGTACTAGATTCTTCATCTGCTTTCACCTCGTCATATATTTCAACATCTAAAGCCAATGACTTCAACTCGTTTGTAAGTACAAAAAATGTCTCTGGAATACCAGTTGATGGGATACTTTCGCCTCTTGTAA
>CAZLXQ010000095.1:0-4871 GCA_964563675.1 uncultured Sulfurospirillum sp. | reverse complement strand
GATACATTAACAGACATATTTACTCCTAATTTAAAATTTGTAAGCGAATTATAATGAAGAGTGGAAGATAGTGTATTGATTCTTATCAATTAAACCCTCTGATTAACTATACCTATAAAAATTACTTGCAATATCAAAAATTAAAGTATAATTAAGCTTTGCTTGCTACTATACGAATAGTTTTAATTTTTAAAAAGGAGAAAAACATGGCAAAACTAGGCCCAGCTAAATACTCGCCCTATCCTGTCGCTGTTTATGACAATATTTTGACACCGCCAGAAGGCAAGGCGCTTTTGTATGATGATATAGTAGATGAAGAGTTAGCTATGAGAGAAGCTGCGAAAGCTATGCTCACTAGAGAAAACCCAACAATATTTCCAGGTCCTCAAGTTCTATATGCTTGGAGTGAAACAGCTAAGAAAAAAGCTACACTCATAAAGAGAATGGCAGAAGCACTTAATGCACAAATGATACCGATGTATGACTATAGACCAAAGTATCCAAAAATCGACCCTGAAGTTGAGATCAATCCAAATCACCCTAATTTGACAATATGGCATAACAAGATAAAGGCCTGTATCTTCATAGGAGTGCACTGTCACTATGCAAATGTTGCTCTAAAGATGATAAGATCTGAAACTGACTCTCTTACAATTGCACTATGTAGTGCATCTGGACACGAGGATGCTATGATAACACTAAGAGACCAATACACAAGCGAACTAGAAAAATTTATAGAGATTATAGAAGAGGTTAAAAAAGAGTTATCACAAAGCGATGCAAATAAAGAGGGAGGTTCTAGCGATGAGTAAAAACAACGAAGTTGTAAAAAATGCAGCAGGCAGAAAACTAGTATCGGCTGATCACATTTTGTTTGAGGCTCCTCGCACAAAACACTTTATGACAGGAACAGAGGTTGTTAAAGAGGCGGTAAGAAGAGCATCTGTTGATGCATCTGTTTCATACCCAATCACACCACAATCTGAATCCGCACACCTTATAGGTGAGCTATGGGCTGAAGGGCATGTTGGCACTTACTTTAGAGGCGAGAATGAGTTTGGAGTTATGTCAGAAGTTGCAGGCTGTGCAATGGCAGGAGCTAGAGTCATAACAACTACTTCTGGACCAGGAACACTAAGAGCTATAGAGAATTTCCCAATGTGGTCAGGCACTAGAATGCCAACACAACTAATCTTAATGGCAAGAGGCATCAACTCACCACTTACAATTCAACCTGATAATCTTGAGGTTGCCTATCTCTTAGAGACAGGTTGTATGATTTGGCATGGTGAAAATGTTCAAGACCTTTTTGATATGATAATCGCAGCTTTTGCTGTTTCAGAAAAAACAGATGTACATGTTCCGATCATCACTGTCATAGATGGCTTTTTTGTCTCTCACAATAGAGAAGCGGTCAATCTACCACCTGACGACCTCTCTCTAACTGAATATGACCCGAACACCTCTCCTATGCCAACTATAGATGCAGAGACGCCTCCGGGAAGATTTTTAAGAGACCCGTTTGTCATGAAATCTAACTATATCTCATACGCTACTCATGCGAGTTGGCAGTGGGAGGTAAAAGCTGCTATAGAGAGATCAAGACCGTATGCTAAACACTATCTAAAAGGCTTGATAGATGTATTTGGTGATGAGGATGCCCAGATAGCTCTAGTTACCTCTGGAACGGCAGTTTCACAAGCAAGAGATGCCATAAGACTCCTAGAAGAGAAAGAGGGAATTAAGGCTAAAGTTATAAAAATAAAGACAATAAGACCATTTCCACATTCAGAGTTACTTGAAGCTGTAAAAGGTGTAAAAAATATCTTTGTACCAGAGTACAATATTGCAGGTTGGCTTGAGAAAGAGACAAGAAGCTCTCTATACAATAAGTCAAATGCTGATATATTTGGAGGGCCGAGAGTTGCAGGAGGCATGACAATGCCATCAGAGTTTATTGTTGATGAGATTTTAAACCATTTAAAGCAAGGGGGGTAAGTAGATATGTCCCATAAAATATATCAAGTAAATAAAGAGTTTAGAGATATCGTACCGCAAGAAGTTTTAGACCTTGAAGATAAAGCAACTTGGCATGATCCTAAAAGAGGTGTGTCAGACATGACAACAAAAAAAGAGCTTTTAGAGGAGCACTCATTATGTGCAGGTTGTCCTGAAGCGATGGCTATAAGATATATACTCGCTTCTCTGCCAAAGCCAGAAGATACGATAATCGTCAACTCTACAGGGTGTACATCTCTTGTATTTCCCCATATATCACTACACACTATTCACTCACTTTTTGGCAATCAAAATGCAGTAGCATCTGGATTAAAAAGAGTGCTAGATAAGAGATTTAAAGATAACAAAAAAGATGTTGTTGTTCTTGCAGGAGACGGTGCAACGGCTGATATTGGATTTGATTGTACGATGCACTCCTTTTTTAGACAAGAGAATATCACTACTATATGTTTTGACAATGAGGTCTATGCAAACACAGGTGGACAAGCTAGTGGAATGACTCCCAAAGGAGCTGTCTTTAAAATGTCTCCAAAAGGAAAAGAGTTTAAGAAAATTCCAATGTATGACCTTGCTATTCAAGCAGGATGTCACTATGTTGCTATGCTTACAGTATCTAACCCTAGAAGAGTTGCAAAAGTCATAAAAGAGGCTGTAGTTGTAGCAAGAGAGGTTGGTCCAACTTATGTCCACCTACACACTCCATGTATCTTAGAGATAGGATTAAGTGCAAATGATGCTCTTATGGAGATGAAAAGCAAAGACAAAGAGAGATTTAGTTTCCAAAAATATCAAACTCCGGAAGCAGAAGCACTTATTGCTGATCATAAGAAAAAAGGATTGTTATAATGATTAGAAAAGCTATATCCATAAGAATGCCAGGGCTTGGTGGACAAGGAGCAGTTACAGCAGCTCATATAGCAGCAACCGCTGCAGATACCAAAGGATACTATGCGATATCCAATCCATTTTTTGGAGCTGAGAAGAGGATGGCTCCCTCAGAGAGCTATACAAGAATTGGTATTGTTCCGATCTATGATAGAGGAGAGGTGATCTATCCTGATGTTGTTATGATTTTTCATGAGCAGGTTATAACTATGGGAAAATCATACACTATGCCTTTTTATTCAGGATTGAGAGATAATGGGCTTATTATCATAAACTGTGATAGAGATCTTTTAAGTAAAGAGGATAAAGCTCACTTAGAGTCTATAAATGCAAAAGTATTAACAAAGGACTTTACAAAGTTTTCACTAGATCTTGCAAGAACAGAACTCGCAACAAATATGGCGATGCTAGGTGCTCTGTTTGGAAGCATAGGGATAGTAGGAAAAGAGGCGATTGAAGAGGGTATTAAGTCAAGATTTCTTAAAAAGTATATAGCATCTGGAGGTACTGCAACTTTGGATTCAGTAATTGAAAAAAAGTTCAAGAAGAAAGCTGAGTTGATTGAGAAAAATCTAGCTACCGCTTCTGCAGCTTATGATTTAACAAGAGAGTGGGCGATAAGTGAAGGAATTGAGCCATTTTTGCCATCACCTACTAAAAACGACTAAGTTCAATTATGGTGGTGTAAAATACCACCATAATTATCAACTGACCTTACGCACTATAGTGAGCAAAGCCCATTATAGCGGTAGGGGATAAATCCCCTACAACCCCCTAAAGCTACGAAAAGTAGCGAATAGCGGTTTGCGAAGCAAAAGTTTCTGTGAAAGTAGGACTTTTCAAGAAATAAGTGCGTAAGGTCAGTTATCAAATAAAAGTTTCAAATCAAGGTTTTACCATCTCAATACAGCCTCTTTTGACCACTTCGGTACAGACATAAACGCATAAAGCACAGCCTTTACACCTATCAACATCAACCCATGCCATATTGTTCTCTTTATCAAACATTAGAGTGTTTGCTTCTGGACAAAAGATTGTACACTGATTGCATTTATAGGTAGTGCACTTATCCTGATCAACTTTAGCTATATAGTACATATAGTTTACCTCCGAATAAAATTTAGATATAGAGCGATAAGTTTTTATAGCTTGTAAAGCACTCTATATAGTATATTGATTTTAGCATTGCAAGCTTTTATTGAACTTAAATTCACTCTATGATGTGGATATTTTTAGCCAAGCTTATAAAATAACCCTATGTAATCTAATATAAGCATATTCTAAAGCTTGATTAACAAAAAAAGGATATAATAGATCTCTTGCATAATTACAGAACATCACCTTTTTCTATAGGTTATGCAAGAGGTCTAATTAACAAAAAAGGTTTCTACGATGTACAAAGAGATGGATAAAAAATATGTTTTAAACACATACCCAAGAAACTATATAAATTTTAAAAAAGGCAAAAGTGCAACTTTGTTTGATGATAGTGGTAGAGACTATATAGACTTTACAAGTGGCATAGGAGTAACAAGTGTGGGTCATGGAAATGCTAGACTAGCAAATGCCATAGCAGATCAAGCTAGCAGTCTCATACACACTTCAAACCTATTTTTGATAGAGCCTCAAGCAAAGCTAGCAAAAAAGATAGCTGAACTTTACGGCAAAGATGTTGGAACATTTTTTGCCAATAGCGGAGCAGAAGCAAACGAAGGTGCGATAAAGATAGCTAGAAAATATGGCGAAAAGATGTTTAAAAACAAACGATACAGGGTCATAACACTAGAACACTCTTTTCATGGACGAACCATAACGACGGTAAAAGCAACAGGACAAAAAAGCTTTCATAAGCCAGATTTTTCGCCGTATCCTGATGGATTCTCTTATGAGACAAATATAGAGGCTTTGTATAATGCGATTGATGATGAGACAGTAGCAGTTATGATTGAGCTTGTTCAAGGAGAGGG
>CAZLXQ010000094.1:0-4982 GCA_964563675.1 uncultured Sulfurospirillum sp. | reverse complement strand
AATTGCAAATAGTTATTGACTTTAGTCATATGTTTTTTAAAACAGGCTTAGATAAAATAAAAGAATAAATCTATATAAAAAGGAGTAAAAATGGCAGAAGAGAAGAGCAGAAGAGATTTTCTTGGCATGGCATTTGGTGGCTTTGTCGCTGTTGGTGGCATCATGTCGCTAGGAGCGATGAAAGCATCTTGGGATCCACTTCCAAGCGTAGAGGCTGCGGGTTTTGTTACAGTTGATCTTTCGCCCATGAAGGTTGGAGAGCTACAGACAATCACATGGAGGGGGAAGCCGATTTTTGTACTTAAAAAAACGGCTGAAATGAAAAAAAATGATAGCAGAGATGTTGTTATAGGCAATGAAGATTATGCTGTTATGATCGGGCTTTGCACTCATCTAGGCTGTATCCCTTCTTGGCAACCAAAGAGGATGATTTTTCACTGTGCATGCCATGGTGGAGAGTTTGATGCTAGTGGTATAGTGACTTTTGGTCCTCCTCCTCGTCCTTTGGATATACCCCCATTTAAGATTGATGGCACAAAACTTATCTTAGGTGAAGAGGGTCCAGAGTATAAAAAATTGATGTCCAATGTGTAAAAGGAGACAAAAGTGGCAAAACTAGAGAAAGCTAATAGTATTGGAGAGTGGTTTGACCAGCGGTTAGCAACAAAAAAATTAGCAAAAGTGATGTTTACGGAGTATTGGATTCCAAAAGATATCAACTTTTTGTGGGCAATGGGCGTTGTTTTAGTAGTAATGTTTAAAATGCTTATAATTTCAGGAATTTTCCTTTTGATGTACTATAAGCCTGATGTTGACTTAGCATTTGATAGTGTAAACTTTACTATCATGCAAGAGGTTGAGTATGGTTGGCTTTGGAGGCACATACATGCAGTTGCAGCTTCAATGGCATTTTTAACTATATATATACATATGTTTACAGCTATATACTATGGCTCCTACAAGCAGGGTAGAGAGATGATTTGGATAACAGGTATGTTACTTTTTATCCTTTTTTCGACTACAGCATTTACTGGATATGTACTTCCTTGGGGACAGATGAGTTTTTGGGCTGCTCAGGTTATAACAAATCTGTTTGCTGGTGTTCCTTTTGTTGGAGATGAGCTTGTGATTTGGATTCGTGGTGATTATGCAGTTGCAGATGCCACTCTTACAAGATTCTTTATGCTTCATGTTTTTCTTCTGCCTCTTTTGATTGTATTTGTGATTGTTCTTCATTTCTACTCTTTGAGAATTCCTCATGTAAATAACCAAGAGGGTGAAGATATAGACTTTGATAAAGAGTCACAAAAGTACTTAGAGGGCAATAAAAAAGAGTCAAAAGTGGTGCCTTTTTGGCCAGTCTTTTTAGCAAAAGATTTTTATATTGTCTCTGTATTTATGACAATATTCTTCTTTTTCGTCTTTTTCTACTATGATTTTTCTATGCCTGGAGTTAACTTTGAGCCTGCAAATCCCATGGTAACGCCAAAGTATATATATCCAGAGTGGTACTTTTTATGGAGTTATGAAGTTTTAAGAGGATTTTTCTTTGATGTTGGGCCGATAAAGGCTATGGATATTGGACTAATTGCATTTGCTTTTGCAAATGTTATATTTGTTATACTTCCATTTTTAGATAAAGATCCTAGAATACTTCCAGCCCATAAACGACCTCGTTTTAAAATCTGGTTTTGGGTGCTTATGTTTACTATGGTTATTCTTACGATTTATGGAAAACTACCGCCAAAGGGATTCAATAATGTTGTAGGTTTTATATCGGCCATGACATTTATAACTCTATTTTTAATCTTGCCATATATTACTAGAAAAGATGCGGGAGGTGCAAAATGAGAGAGTTAAAGATTTTAGGAGTAGTTGTTTTTTTTACACTACTTACATATGTTGGAGTCAATACTTATGCATACTCTGTGATGATGCCAAAAGTAGCTCCAGCTGATTTTGAGTTTAAAGACTTACCGAGAATTGATAAAGTTGGAGATGCTTCAAGAGGAGCTGAGGCATTTATGAATGCTGGCTGTATAGGGTGTCATGGGGTTCAATCTCAAGGTTTTGCAGCACCTATGAGTGATGCAGACGCAGCAGCCTCTTTTGGTGTTGTTCCGCCTGATCTTAGCACTGCTGGACTCATATATGAGAGCAACTTTTTAGCTGCTGTTATCAAAGATCCTGCAAAAGCTCTAAAGAATGATCATAAGTTCAATGATGATAATCCTCACCCAATGCCTCCGTTTTTTGGGCTTGGTGGTGATATAGAGCAAGAGTTAGCAGATATAGTCGCCTACCTTCAATCTATAGCCCCAAAAGAGGTGAGTGATGAACAGGTATTTATGGATGCTTGTATGCAGTGCCATAGTATAAAATATACAGGACTATTAAGCAATAAAGATCCTGCTTTGATGGTGAAGTACATGGGAAGCATGCCACCTGATCTCTCTATGCATATCAGATCTAGAGGAGAAGGCTTTTTAGAAACTTTTATAAACAATCCACAAAAACATCTTGCAGGTACTGCAATGCCTAGAGTCGGTCTAACACAAGAGGCGCAAGAGCAAGTTATAGACTACATGGAGTTTGCTGGAGATAGACACAAGGATGAGAGAGAAGCACTTGGTGTGAAAGTACTAATCTTTATGTTTATTTTAACAATCTTAGCCTATCTTTGGAAAGTAAAAATCTGGAGAGAAGTTAAATAGCTTTAGTTATTATAAAAAATAGTTAGCCTATACACTGTAGCGGATCTTATTCGATATAGTGTGTAGGCACATGTAGCAGATGGAACTAAAATTGCTTTTATAGAAGACAAAAGGCTATATTTTGTTCAACGATAAAAACATACTCATAACGGGTGGAACTGGGAGCTTTGGTAAAAAGTATACGCAGATTTTGCTCAAAAACTACAAACCAAATAAGATTATAATTTTCTCAAGGGATGAGCTAAAACAGTATGAGATGGCTCAAGTGTTTGATGACAAATGTATGAGATACATGATAGGCGATGTACGAGATTTGGATCGCCTTAAAAAAGCTATGTATGGGGTGCATTTTGTTATACATGCGGCTGCTCTTAAGCATGTGCCTATCGCAGAGTATAATCCAATGGAGTGCATTAAAACAAACATAAATGGGGCAAGCAATGTCATAGATGCCTCTTTGGAGTGTGGGGTGCAAAAAGTCATAGCTCTCTCAACAGATAAAGCTGCAAATCCTATAAATCTATATGGTGCAACAAAGCTTGCTAGTGATAAGCTTTTTGTTGCAGCAAACAACATACGAGGTGGAAGAAGAACAGCGTTTTCAGTTGTGAGATATGGCAATGTTATAGGCTCTCGTGGTTCAGTTGTCCCTCTTTTTCAAAAACTTATAAAGCAAGGCGCTAGTGAACTTCCTGTTACAGAAGAGCATATGACTCGTTTTTGGATTACGCTAGAGCAGGGGGTAGAGTTTGTCTTAAAGAACTTTGCTCGAATGTATGGCGGAGAGGTATTTGTGCCCAAAATCGCCTCAATGACTATGCTTAACTTAGCAAAGGCGATAGCTCCTAAGCTTGGAGTTAAAATCATAGGCATAAGAGCTGGCGAAAAGATGCATGAGATTATGGTACCAAAAGATGATAGCCATCTTACTTTGGAGTTTAGTGACCATTTTGTCATCCAGCCTAGCATAACTTTTACCCAAACAAGCGACTTTACATGTAATGCACTAAAAGAGGTAGGAAAGCCTGTAAAAGTTGGTTTTGAGTATAGCTCTGAAACTAACACGCAGTGGCTTGATGCAAAAGGTTTGCTAGAGATGATTGAGGCATGATTTCTTACAGTAGGCAGTCTGTAAATCAAGATGATATTGATGCAGTAGTTGAAACTTTGAAGAGCGACTTTTTAACAGGCGGAAGCAAGGTTGAGGAGCTTGAAGAGGCTTTGAGTGAGTATCTTGGGGTGAGGTATGTTTGTGTTTTGAACTCTGCTACTTCGGCTCTACATGTAGCCTATAAAAGTATAGGTCTTCAAAAAGATGATGAAGCTATAACCACTCCTATCACATTTGCAGCAACTTCAAATACGATTTTGATGAACGGGGCTAAACCAGTTTTTTGCGATGTAAAGAGTGATGGCAATATAGACGAAAATCAGATTGAGAAGCTGATAACCTCTAAAACAAAAGCAATAGTTCCAGTTGATTTTGGTGGAAATCCTGTTGAAATTGAGAAGATAAAAGAGATTTGTAAAAAGCATAACTTAAAACTCGTACAAGACAGTTGTCATGCTCTAGGCAGCGAGATTGGCGGCAAAAAAGTGGGGAGTGAGGCTGATATAGCGATATTTAGTTTTCATGCGATTAAGCCGATTACGACCTGTGGAGAGGGTGGGGCTTTGGCTACAAACTCAAAAGAGATATATGAGAAAGCGAAACTTTTAAGAAGTCATGGAGTTGTCAAAAAAGAGCTTTGGGATTGCGATATGCTTGAGCTTGGATATAACTACCGTTTAAGCGATGTTGCAAGTGCTATGGGTTTGTCTCAACTGAAAAAACTTGATAGGTTTATAAAAAAAAGAGCTAAAATAGCAGAGTATTATGATGAACGATTTAAAGACTTGTCTTGCTTTTATACTATAAAAATACCTCCAAATGTAAAGAGCTCTTACCATCTCTATCCTGTCTTGCTTGATAGAAGTCTATGGGAGAGAAAAGAGAAAATTTTTAGAGCTTTACAAGCAAAAGGAATTGGGGTGCAAGTTCACTATAAGCCAACCTATAAGTTTTCATATTATAAAAAACTCTTTAAGGAGATAGAACTTTTGGGTGCAGAAGAGTTTTATAAAGCGGAGTTGTCCCTTCCTTGCCATCAAGGTATGAGTTTAAATGATGTAAAGTTTGTGGCAGATTCGGTTTTAAAGATTGTGGTATAATACAATCAAAAAGGAGGATAGCATGGGAGCTTTAAGACTTGATGAGATGCCTTACTA
>CAZLXQ010000093.1:0-4993 GCA_964563675.1 uncultured Sulfurospirillum sp. | reverse complement strand
AAATTGAAGTTTATTTGTTGTCTTTGATAAAGATTTTTCATACCATTCATTTAGTCAAAAAAATCAATCCCCTTAAATCTTCACATCTCTTTTGAATCAAGTAATTATGCAATAATACACAATTTAGATAGCTACATCCTCTTTGCCAAACTACTTCAAAGTTATGATTACAAATTTGGTATAGACAACTTTAGCATAACTGATACAAATCTTAGCTATCTGCAAAACCTAAAGCCAGCATATATAAAAGCAAATAAGTCTTTTTATATCAATATGCATGATAAGGGCAAAAGTGGCTCCTATGAGTCATTTAATATGCTAATAAAATCATTAGATATAAAAATTATAGCGACCGCAGTAGAAAACGAAGATGAAAGTAATAGCCTAAAAGAGATACCTATAAACTTAATGCAAGGCTCATTTATAGGGAATCCAATTCTATAGAATATATAGTATCTCTAAATAGTATCAATTCAAAATAGTCCAATATGCTCTTTTTTATGGTACTATGTCTCTTATGAAAAAAATATCTATCTTACTAGTCTTACCGTTTTTATTTAGTGGTTGTCTCTATGTAAATGAGAGAGGCATAGATACTCGCTACTACAACAGCTGTAAAGAGTACTATGATAGCATGGGAATTCATCATAAGAGTTGTGATAAAAATCTAATTGAGTTTCAAGATGTTAAAGATAGGGCAAAAAACATAAAAAATAGAGCAAAAAGCCTAGTGCTAGATGAACCTAGATAGCATAAGATATGAGCGAAGTAAATGCTTCGAGTGGAAAGACAATAAAGCCCGCAAAGCTATAGTGAAAAATCTGCCAGATATAAAAAACTGCAAGCTTCAACTTAAAAACAAAATTACCCTTACATGTAGCAACATAAGTGACAAAGATTTAGTAAAAGTACACAAAAGTGCATTAGGGCTTCGCCCTTGGAGAAAAGGACCATTTCAAGTTTTTGATACTTTTATTGATAGTGAGTGGAGAAGCTATATAAAATACAACCTTATAAGACCATATTTTAACCTCAAAGATAAGATAGTGGGAGATATTGGGTGTAGCAATGGATACTATCTCTTTCGCATGCTTGAAGATAAGCCAAAAAAGATAGTAGGCTTTGACCCATCAGCACTCTGTAAGTTGCAATTTGATTTCATAAACCACTTTGCAAAAACAGGTATAAAATTTGAGCTTTTAGGGGTTGAACACCTCCCTTTTTATGAACACAAGTTTGATATACTCTTTTGTCTAGGAGTTCTATACCATAGAAGCGATCCCGTTAAAACTCTAAAATATCTATGGAACTCCCTAAATAAAAATGGCGAGCTTATCTTGGATACTTTTATGATTGATGGGGATGAGCCATACTCTTTGTGTCCAGCACGAACATACTCAAAGATACCAAATGTCTACTTCATACCAACTGTGAAAGCACTGCAAAACTGGAGTGAAAAAGCAAAATTTAGCTCTTTTGAAACTCTTGAGATTAGAAAAACTGATACAGATGAACAAAGAAGAACAGACTGGATACTAGGGGAGAGCTTAGGCGACTTTTTAGATTCAAACAATACAAAATTTACGATAGAAGGATACCCCGCCCCAAAACGACTATTTGTTAAACTTAAAAAGTAATTTACCGATATTGAAGTATAATGAATATCAAGGAAAGACAGGATGACAGAAGCAACTAGAGAGGTATCTGTTGAGAATGAAAGCCATGAAGAGGACTTTAGCGATGCTTTTAAAAATAATGATACTCAAGAGATAGATTCCTCAGAAACATTAGACGATAAAAAAGAGAATTTAAAGACACATGATAAGATAAGAACAAACCTATGTGGCACAATCATAAATCTTGATGCTGGATACTCTAAAACAACTCTACAAACCACAAAAGATATGACACTAGATGAGTTAGGACTAATTCATAGTGGATTTATCTTTGCTGCAGCTGACTATGCTGCGGCAGTTGCAGTCAATGAGTTTAATGTTGTTATCATAGGCTCTCGCTCTTCATTCTTAGCTCCTGCAAAAGTAGGTGATTTGATAGAATTTGAAGCCAAGGCTAGATTTGAAGATAGTCGAAAACGAGAGATAAGAGTAACAGCTCACATAAGTGATATCAAAATCTTTGAGGGAGTTTTTCAAGCTGTCGTACTAGAACAACATATCTTCAAAACAAAAATCAAAGGAGCAAAACGCTCATATAACTAGATCATGTCTAGCCACATAGGCAGAGTTCTCTGTTCAGCCTTAACAGAGGTGGGCTCACCGTGTCCTGTGTAGATAGTCCAGTTATCTTTTATATGCAAGAATCTCTCTATACTATCTCTCATGTCATCTGGATTGCTAAATGGAAAATCAACTCTACCAATAGAGCCCTTAAAGACAAAGTCTCCGCTAAAAAGAGTTTCTCCTATGAGTATAGCACTACAGCCTGGTGTATGTCCTGGAAAGTGAAGAAACTTGATTTTTACTCCTTCAATCTCAAGCTCTTGATCTCCTACTACTAAAACATCTGCTTGACTTGGTGGTGCTCCTCGTCCAAGCGGATCACTGCTTAGCATAAACTCATCATCTTTTGGAACATAAATCGGTATATTTAACCTCTCTTTTAACTCTGCATTTGACCATACATGATCAAAATGTCCATGCGTGTTTAAAATAGCAATCGGATTTGTTGTATTTTTTACAACCCAACTAGTAGCATCAATACCTGGGTCTATAATAAGCTCTTTTTCATCAACCTCAACAATATAGCAGTTAGTTTGATATACCCCCATAGGCTCACAAATAATCTTCATAATATACCTTTTTTGTTACTATTATATCAAATTATTCAAACTTAAACAGGAAAATTACATTTAAAAGAAATTTTTAATATTTATTTCAATATACTATCAATAATGAAAGAATATCATCTTATAGAAAACTATCTTATCAAATTCCTAAAAAATAGGGTTTATAGCACTGGTCTTAAAAATGCAGTAGTTGGATTGAGTGGGGGTGTCGACTCCGCTGTGGTTGCTGTTCTTGCTCAAAAAGCTTTTGGAGAAGATTTTTTAGCAGTAATGCTGCCAAGTGCAAGCTCTTCTCAAAGTAGCATTAGTGATGCACAAGAGCTTTGTAAAAAATTTGATATCAAACATAGGTCGATTTTTATAGGCGATTTGATTCAGAATTATTTTAAAGATAAGCAAGCATCAAGATTGAGAGTTGGTAACTTTGCTGCTAGAGTAAGGATGTCAGCTCTTTATGATGTATCTGCAGAAAACTCGGGCTTAGTGATAGGAACGAGCAATAAAAGTGAAATTCTTTTAGGCTATGGAACTATATTTGGCGACCTTGCATGTGCACTTAATCCTATAGGAGACATGTATAAAACTGAAGTTTTTGAATTTGCTAAATATTTAGAAATTCCTGATGCTATCATAGAAAAACCTCCGACTGCTGATTTGTGGGAAGGGCAGAGTGATGAGAAGGATTTAGGCTTTAGTTATGTTGAACTTGATACGGTATTGAGGGCTTTTACAGATGAGGAAACTAACAAGAAAAAGTTACTAGAAGAGGGTTTTAATAGTGAGTTAGTTGAGCTAGTTATAAGCAGAATCTATAAAAACCAGTTTAAAAGAGAGCTTCCAGCCATAGCAAAATTATAAAAGATAAAAAATGAAACAACAGATTCCATTTTATAAGCCATCAGTTGATGGTAGTGAAAAAAAACTTATTAATGAAGTGCTAGATTTTAGTGGTAGTTCAAAAATAGAGAAGTTTGAAAAAGAGTTTTCGCAGTATATTGGATGCAAACACTCCGTATCTACAAACAACGGAACAGCAGCTATGCACCTAGCCATGTGTGCTCTTGATTTAAAGCGAGGCGACAAGATAATCTGCTCTGTAAACTCTTTTCCATCAATTGCAGAAGTTATCAGACACTTTGATGCTGAGCCTATTTTTGTGGATATTGATAAAGAGGATTTCAATATGGACATGAGCAAGCTTGAAGAGGTATTAGAAAAGAGTGCTCATAAAAAACTAAAAGCTATATTTATTACTCATGTAGCAGGTCAAATCGCAAACCTAGAAAGGATTTATGAGCTTGCAACTCTCTTTGATGTTAAAGTTATAGAGGATGCCTCTTGTGCACTAGGAGCCCTATATAAAGGCAAGAAGATAGGAACAACTGGCTCAGATATAACTACTTTCAGGTTCTCCCCACAAACAAAAAATTCGATTTCAAGTAGTGGAGTTATGACAACTCATGATGAAGAGCTGATGCAAAGAGCCAGACTTCTTAAAAACCATGCTATCGTAAATGATGACTGGGATAAATTTGGAAATTTAGGTTATATCTATGATGTAGTAAGTATAGGCTTAAAGTATGACACTAACGAAATAAATGCAGCTTTTTCAATAGCCCAATTAAGAAAAAATGATGCTTTTATAGAAAGGAGATTAGAAATAGCAACCACTTACGACAAAGAGCTAAAAGATTGTCCTCATATCTCTACTCCGCTTAAAAAAAGCTCTCACATCTATAACGAATATATCATAAAAGTAGATAAAAATAGAGATAATTTTGCAAAAGAGTTGAGTAAAAATGGGATATTTACATCTTTGCACTACATACCTCTTCACCTTTTGAGCTACTACAAATACAAATACAACCTTAGGGTAAATGACTTTCCAAATGCCCTAACAAACTATCAACAGATACTCTCTTTGCCTATATATAACGACTTAACTAACAAAGAGATACACTATATTTGTGAACAGATAAAAGAGATTGCTAAGAGTCGTGTTTAAGAGTTTTGCATTTTGGGTGGAGGAGTATCTCTTTCATCCTAGCTCAAAACTACAGCTTTTTCTTGTTTTTTTACTCTATCCACTTAGCATCCTCTACTCTTTTATAGTTTTTACTAAACGAGCATTTGCAAAAAAAATCAAGCCCCCTATCCCTGTTGTTAGCATAGGAAATCTTACTATTG
>CAZLXQ010000092.1:0-5061 GCA_964563675.1 uncultured Sulfurospirillum sp. | reverse complement strand
TAAACTTTAGAGAAAGTTGTTTGTTTTTGTGAGGGTAATATATTGGCCACAAATCCAATATATTATCACTTTAAGACTCTCTTTTTATTATACGAGGTTACTTTTACTTAGGAAATAAGTCGGCTTCTTCTTGATTTTTTACAGTATGGCATTGAAGAGGTAACCTATCATGATTATTCCAATTCCAACTATCCCAAAAAAGAGTCCTATTAGCCTCCAACTCATAACTTTCTTAAGTATCATAGCTTCTGGTAAAGAGAGTGCTGAGACTGCCATCATAAAGCTTAAAGCGGTTCCCATCAACATTCCCTTAGAGACCAAAGGCTCTACAAGAGGTGCTACAGCAGCAACTCCAGCATACATGGGAATCCCTGCAACTACTGCAATTAAAACTGCAAAAGGATTGTCAGCACCTGTATACTTGGCAATAAAATCAGCTGGTACAAACCCATGGATGATAGCTCCTATAGATATGCCTATGATAACATAAATGTATATATCTTTAACAACCTGCATAGCATTTTGCCAAGCACTACTAGCTCTTTGCGAGTAAGACAACTTTTCAAAACTAACCTCACCACTTTGCTCCATATAGGCAATATTTATAAGAATATCCTCATCCCTACTTAATCCCCCAACTATAAAGCCACCTACAACTGCCACTGCTAAACCAAAAACCGTATAGATGAGTGCCACCTCCCAGCCAAAAGTTGCAAATAGTATTGCTATTGCTATCTCATTATTCATAGGACTACTTATGAGAAATGAAAAAGTTGCACTTCTTGGAATTCTAGCTTGAGTAAAGCCTAAAAACAGAGGTATAGAGGAGCAAGAGCAAAACGGAGTGATGACACCAAAAAGAGCAGCAAGAAGATTTCCAACAAACTGAGATTTGCCTCTTAAAAAATCCCTAACAGTCTCAATCTTTATATATGTCTGTATAAACGATATGACATAGATAATAAAAAATATAAGTACTAAAATCTTTACAGAATCATACACGAAAAAGTGCAGGGCATCTGCTAGTTTTCCATCTAAGCCAAGCTGTTCATATATGATAAAATCAACAAAATTAAGCCACACTTAACTTCTCCTTAACAATCGGCAACAATCTCTCTTTTATATGCCTCATAACTCTTCTAAACTCCTCTATATCCTTGCCTTTTGGGTCATTAAAGCCGACATGTATAGTTTCGCATTTTCCAACAAATGAGGGACAACTCTCTTTAGCACTATCACAAACAGTAATAACCAAGTCATACTCTATAGCCTCAACCTCCTTAATGCTTTTTGAGTAGTAACTCTCATGCCAAACCCCCTCCTCCTTTAAAACCTTTATCGCATTTAGGTTTACATGTAGAGCAGGATTTGTGCCACTACTATAAGCTCTTACACCATCAATATATCGCTCTATCAAGGCTTCAGCAATGATAGAGCGACAGCTATTGCCTGTACACAATATAAGAACTTTTTTATCCTCATCTACTTTACATGTAGAGGGTAAAGTCTCAATGTCAAGATAACCGACCTCTTCGAGTATCTCAGCTCTAAACTTATCAAGAGGCGAGCGGATAGAGTAGTAAGCCCAACGACCTCGTCTATCGACTCTCAAAAAACCAGCCTCTTTTAAGATTTTAAGATGTCTTGATATTCGAGATTGAATCATCTCAAAACTACTTTCTAAATCACAAACACAAACCTCACCACTATCTTTTATAAATCTAAGAATTTTTACTCTTGTTTCATCATTTGAAGCACTAATGGTTTTTAAAAAATCTTCCATACCAACTCCTTTTTATGGAATTGTAGCAGAAATATAATTATATATCAAGATATATTGATATATAATTGTGGAACTATATTTGCTTGACTTTAGAATATCACCAGACAGGGAGACCCTATGCAGATTTCATTTTCATCTGAAATGCTAGCTATTACTATCGAGGATGATGCTCAAACTTTTTATCGCTTACAAAACATGATAGAGAAAAACTTCTCAAAATATATAGGAAGAAAAAATAAAACTATACTCTTCAAGCAAGAGGACGAGGAGGTTCAAAGAAGATATTTTCTTAAACTAATTGACAAGATATATAGAAAACAGGATATATATTTTGATGACAAGGTATCATCAAGGATAAAAAAAGCTACAGATAAAACTATAAAAATCGCCCACCTAAAGTCAAACCAAATACAGCAACAGTTAAAAGTTAGTATGCACATAGAGGATAACTATGCTGTCATCTTTGACATTGGATCTAAAAACTCTGTTCTTGTGTCTTATTTTAGAAACTATTTTAAAAATCATCTTATAAAATATAGGCTTAAAAACAGCACCATAACACTATATCCCAACTCTAAAAAAACAGCAAAACTTTTAGAAAAACTTTTAAATCAAAAAGAGATTATTGGTTGTTATGTAGACTTTATGTATGATATTGATGATTTTTTGATCTACAAAAAGAGTCTTACTAAAAGAGTGGAGAGAAAAAACAGGTTTAATGCCCTTTTTTTGCTACTTGAAGAGTATTACGAAGCTCTTGGTTGCAAAGATGGCGACAACTTTGAAACCATAAGAAAAAACTATCTTAAACTTGTAAAACAGTACCATCCAGATGCAACTTCACACACAAGCTCAACTCTTGCTTTACACTATAAAGAGAAATTTCAAACAATCCAGCAAGCCTATGAGATGATAAAGATTCACTTTAACCAAAAGAGTGCTTAGCTCTTTAAAGCATAAAGTTTTTTTCGCTCAGATGAGCCTGCTATATTGAACTCTTTTCTGTATTTTGTTATGGTTCTTCTTACCATTTTTAGCTCAAACTTCTTCTCTATAAAAGCCAAAATTTTAACATCACTTAACGGTTTTTTATAATCCTCATACCTTATAAGCTCACACATGTACTCTTTTATAGTGCTATTTGAGGTAAACTCCTCAATCGCTGCTGTAAAAAAGCTTTTTAGAGGTATAACTCCTCGACTACAAGATAGATATTTGCCCGAAATTGCTCTTGAGATAGTAGATGGGTTTCGCTTCAAATCATCAGCTATATCTTTTAGCTTCATAGGCTTCATAGCAGACCCTAAAAAAAAATCGTACTGATACTCGACAATCATAAGTCCTATCTTGTAAAGAGTCGCTTTTCTCATCTCTAAAGCATCCACTAAGTCCTTTGCATCGTTTATTTTACTAGCCACAAATGCATGCCCCTCATCTAATCCTTCAGTATCTATGATGATCTCTGGATAATAGGCATCATTAAGAGCCACTTCAATGCTTCCTTTAGTATCGTAAACAAATATATCTGGTATCACCTCCCTCCTCTGCTCTAAAAAGTCTATTGCAGGAGGATTTCTGAACTTTTTTATCACCTTTAAAGCTTCATTAAACTGTTTTTCGTTGCTATAGTTTTCGATAGAATCAAACTCATAGATTAGTTTTTTTATAAACCGACACAGCCCCTCCGGTATATCAAAATCTTCAAGCTGAAACAAAAATGACTCTTTTAAATCAACAGCTCCAACCCCTAAAGGCTCAAGATAGACAAACCTCTCTCTTATCTTTTGTACTTTTTGTCTATCTACACCTAAGTTTTTGGCTATGTCGTGAAGTGCATCTATCTCAAAATATCCCTCATGATCTATATTTTCGACTATTTTATAGGCTATATTTTGTGAGATTTTAGTTGGAAAAAGTGGGGGATTTATCTGCTCTTGTAGAGTTTCATGTAGTGATTTTTTACTTATAGTAAGGGCTTCGATTGTTTCAGAGACACTGTTTTTACTAAGCTCTTGAAAAAAGCTCTTTTTAGAGAATTTTTGACTTGGTCTTTCATGACCCAACTTAACTTCTATAAAGGGGTTTGCCTGAACAAAAGGCTCTATCGCTTCAGCAAGCGAGTCTAAATCAGATTGCAAAATCGGTAACCATCCGCAAAGAGTTGTTGATAGCTTATGCTTTTGAGAGACTCTTTGCTTTAGCATTAGAGCTTAAACTCCTCTCCAAGATAGTACTTTTTGACTAAAGTGTTTTGTGCCACCTCTTCACTTGAACCACTTGCAAGAAGTGAGCCATCCTTTATAACATAGGCTCTATCGCAGATATCAAGTGTCTCTCTTACATTGTGATCTGTTATCAAGATACCAATACCACTCTTTACTAAATCTTTTACAATATTTTGTATGTCAGCTACAGCTATCGGATCAACTCCCGCAAAAGGCTCATCAAGAAGTAAAAATTTGGGTCTTAAAGTAAGTGAACGAGCTATTTCACACCTTCTTCTCTCGCCACCACTCAAACTAAGCCCTTTTCTTTGACGAATTGGCTCGATATTGAGCATATCTAAAAGCTCTTCAACTCTTCTGTCTCTATCCTCTTGGTTATCATAAGCAATCTCAGCAGCAAGCATCAAATTCTCCTCAACACTAAGCTCTTTAAAGATACTAGACTCTTGAGGCAAGTACCCAATTCCAAGTTTTGAGCGTTTATGCAGAGGCATATTTGTTAATCTTAATTCATCAAGATAAACCTTACCTTTTGTCGGAGATATAAGCCCACATATCATATAAAATGTTGTTGTCTTTCCGGCCCCATTTGGCCCCAAAAGCCCTACTATCTCTCCACTCTTCACATGTAGAGATATCTCGTGAATGATAGGTGTGTTTTTTATAGTTTTTGCTAATTTTTCTATTTTGAGTGTGTACATGTATATCCTCTTTTATCCCCTAAAGTCTCTATCTCTATCTTCATATACTTAAATCCCATCTTGGTTAAAATATCCTCAAATCTCTCATCAGCCCACTCTATCAAATGATACTTTGGCTCATCTAGTTTTTCTAGCAATCCGCTTTGCAAAAAACCCTCTAATCCATTTTGATATATATCATAGTGATAGACTCTATCTTCATACTCATTTAGTATAGAAAATGTCGGTGAAGAGACCTCTACATGTAAGCCTAAACTCTTCACAAATTCCCTTACAAAAGTTGTCTTTCCTGAGGCTAAATCCCCCTTTAAAAGCACAACTCCGTCATCTCCAATCTCACCTATAATCTCTT
>CAZLXQ010000091.1:0-5063 GCA_964563675.1 uncultured Sulfurospirillum sp. | reverse complement strand
TCTATCTTCATATCCCTTTTTGTGATTCAAAGTGCCACTACTGTGCTTTTAACTCATACACCAGTGAGATGCTTTTAAAAAATAGCTACTCTAAGGCTATCTGCTTGCAATTAAAAAATGAGTTAAAAAGGTTTAGTCCAAAACCAAACTCTATCAAATCACTATTTATTGGAGGTGGGACACCCTCAACCCTAAAACCCTGCATGTACGAAGAGTTTTTTGAGATATTGAGACCCTATTTGCAAGAAAAGGCGGAGATAACTATAGAGGCAAATCCAAACTCTGCCTCTTTGGAGTGGCTAGAGGGCATAAGAGAGCTTGGCATTAATCGTATTAGTTTTGGAGTGCAAAGCTTTGATGAGACCAAGCTTAAAAAACTTGGACGAAATCACAACCGCATTCAGGCTATTGATGCCATAAATAATGCACATAAAATAGGCATAAAAAATATCTCATGTGATCTGATTTATGCAACCTCTTTTGATGTTCAAAACGATATAGACATAGCACTCTTGCTACCCATAAATCACATAAGCTCTTACGCACTCACACTTGAAAAAGATACCCCTTTTTATGGTAAAACTAGGCTTACTAACGACTGTCCTAGCTTAGCAAGAGAGTTTATCAAAAAGATAACACAAAAATTTGAACAGTATGAGATTTCAAATTTTGGAGAGTATAGAAGTAGGCACAACTTGGGCTACTGGAGCGGTGATGACTATATGGGCATAGGGGCAGGAGCAGTTGGTTTTTTAAAAAATAGAAGATTTTATCCAGATAAAGATATCGTCAAGTATATAAAAAATCCTCTAAGTATTGAGACTGAAAAACTTTCAAAAGAGGAGCTAGTTACTGAAAAGATATTTTTAGGACTAAGAAGCATAGTCGGTGTTGAAGTAGAGATTTTAACCAAAAAGCAGCGACAAAAAGTCGACACACTAATTCAAGAGAGAAAACTCACATGTAGAGATAACCAGATATACAATAACGACTTTCTCCTTTCAGACGAAATAGCACTCTATATAATTTCTTAAGCATTTTTTAGTTAAAATTCAAAGCTCACACAAAGGATATATATGTTCGGAATGAGTTTTATGGAGATTATAATAATAGCAGTTATTGCTGTGTTATTTTTAGGACCTGAAAAGCTACCATCTACTATGATGCAGATTGCTAAATTTTTCAAATCATTTAAAAATAGTGTCAATAGTGCAAAGTTCTCATTTGAGCAGGAGATAAAAATTCATGAGCTAAAAGAGGAGGCACAAGAGTACAAAAAAAAGCTTGACTCAGCATCAAGTAGCATGAGAAAAACTCTCTCTTTTGATGAGCTTGAGGAGATAAAAGAGTCAACCAAAGGTGTAACTGATACTTTCAATGAGATAAAGACAGATATGAATAGTATTAGTGATGTAAAAAATGATCCATTTGGTATAAAAAAGTCTCTCACAAGTGAGCCTCAAGAGTCTAAAAAAGCAGATAAAAAGAGTGAAGATGTTTGATGAGATAAAACCGCACTTAACTGAGTTAAGAAAGCGTTTAGGGATCTCTGCTGCTACTCTTTTTGTTATGTTCTTTGCCTGTTTTTTTGTGTGGGATGTTATCCTTGTTTGGATGATTGTACCTCTTGAGGGTGTCTTGCCAGCTGGCTCTGAGATTATATTTACTAGAGTTCAAGAGCCGTTTTTTACCGCACTAAAAGTATCATTTTTTGCAGCATTTATGCTCTCTCTACCCGTGATATTTTGGCAATTTTGGCTCTTTATCGCTCCTGGTCTTTACGATAATGAAAAAAAGCTAGTCATACCATTTGTTACATTTGCAACACTTATGTTTCTTATGGGGGCAGCATTTTGCTACTATATAGTGGTGCCAATTGGTTTTGAATTTCTTGTCAATTTTGGCTCACAACTATTCAAAGCACTTCCTAGCATAGGTGAGTATGTTAGCTTTTTTACAAAACTTCTTTTTGGGTTTGGATTGGCATTTGAGCTTCCTGTTGTAACTTTTTTTCTTGCTAAGCTAGGTCTTGTTACGGATAGAAGTCTAATCAACTTCTTTAGATATGCGATTATCATTATATTTTTAGTCTCAGCACTTTTGACCCCTCCTGATCTTATAACACAGTTCTTGATGGCTGGACCACTAGCCATACTCTACGGCTTCTCTATCTTAATTGCTAGAGCAGTTAATCCTGAGGAAGAGAGTGAAGATGAAGATGAGGCAGAGGATGATGAAGAAGAAGATAAAATAGAAAAGGAAAAGATATAAACCCGCTTTTAAAATCAAGCTATGACTACCTACTTCCAGATAGCCTCATAGCCAAATTTCCAGCATCTCCTCGCGATAGTGCAAGGTTGCTTGTTTACAACAGAGCCACTAAGAATATAACACACACCTTATTTAACAAACTTTTTGAATTTTTAGATGAAGATATACATATACTTTTAAACGATACAAAAGTGATAAAAGCTAGACTATTTGGAGAGAAAAAGAGTGGTGGTAAGATTGAGCTTCTACTAAACTCTCCACTTCAAGATGCAAGATTTTCTGTCTACATAAAAGGAAAAGTAAAAAAAGATATGGAGCTTCTTTTTAAAAACAGCTTAAGTGCCAAAGTAATCTCTTTAGCCAAAGATGGAACAAGAGTAGTTTCGTTCTATATGCAAAACAGAGCAGTCAACACAAGTGAGCTATTTGACATACTAGACAAAATCGGTCATACTCCACTACCTCCATACATAAAAAGAGAGGACAACAAAGAGGACGAAACTCAATACCAAAGTGTTTTCTCAAAAGAGCGGGGTGCAGTAGCTGCCCCTACTGCTTCACTACACTTTACACATGAGATGTTTGAGGAGCTAAAAAAAAGATATAAAACAGACTTTTTAACCCTTCATATTGGAGCTGGAACATTTAAGCCAGTACAGAGCGAAGAGATAAAAGAGCATGTTATGCACTCCGAATTTTATGAAATTCCCCAAGCTACATGTAGAGCCATAGAGTCCAACAGAGCTATACTTGCAGTAGGAACAACAGTAACTAGAACTGTAGAGACTTATGTGAGAGAGGGCTTGAGTGTTGGTAAAAGCGATCTGTTTTTACACCCAAACAACACCCCTAAAAGAGTCAACCATCTTTTAACAAACTTTCATCTACCAAAATCAACACTTATAATGCTTGTCGCCTCATTTATAGGGATAGAAAAAACACTTGAACTATACAAAACTGCTGTGAAAGAGGAGTATAGATTTTTCTCTTATGGCGATGCGATGCTTATACTCTAAGGTCGATTAGAGAGCCTATCATATTGTCATAAGCTTTAACAGCTCTTGTGTTTGATTCGTGAGCCGTATCTATAGAGATTTGATCTACAATATCTTTTACCAAATCAGTGCTTGTTTGCGAAGCTGTAGATACTGCATGTATCCCTTGTTCTCCTTGGGCTTGTATGGTAGTGTCGATAGAGCTAAAATCTTTCGTGTTTACATTTGCGACATTATGAGCGGTGTTACTCATCCAGTCTTGATGAGCCATCATAGAATTTACATTTACTTGCATAATAACCCCTTTTTATACAATATACCCTATAAATCATTAAAATAGGATAAAAGTTGAATTCGGCGGTTTAAAATTCCACTTGAGAGTTTATTTGGCAAAATAGCTTATTGAAGCCACCTTTCTAAGATAATTTTTGCAGCCATGGAGTCTACTTTGCCATCTTTTTTTTGCTTTGTAACTCCTTGCATCATCTTCTTTGCTTCACTTGAGCTGCCATACTCATCTTGATACTCAATCTTGCCATCAAAATTCAAAAGAGAGACAAAATGCTCTATGCGTCTTGTCATCTCCTCTTGGCTTGAGCCATTCTTTGGAACTCCAACTATCAAAGTATCTATCTCCCACTCCCTAAGAAAGCTATCAATATCTTTTGCAGCTTGATTTCTATTTTTACGAAATATCGCAGGTTGAGGAGCAACAATACCTCCCTTGAAAGATATAGCAACCCCAATTCTCTTAAGCCCAACATCAATACAGGCTTTCAAAGCACATCCGTAAAAACTGACTTTGCGCCACTTTTAAAAAGTGCGATTTTATCTCTCTCGTCATTGACTGTAAATACATTTACAAAGATACCAGCTCTACTGAGCTCTTTAATTAGCTCTAAATCTGTTATCCTGATATCAGGATTATAACTTCGTACATGTAGAGCCTTTAGATACTCTAGTAAGTTGTCGGGATGCTTTATCGCCTGAAGTGCTGCTCTTGCTATATTTGGAGCTATCTTATATGCCTCTTTTAGATACTGATGATTAAAAGAGGAGAGGATAGTTAGCTCTTCTGTGTCTGTTTTTTTTACTATATCAATAACATTTTTTGTAATTGCTTTATCAAAAGAGGTTCCTCTCATATCTTTTAGCTCTACATTAACAGGAAAATTGTGAGTTTTTAGAAAACTAAGTACCTCAAAAAGAGTTGGTATCTGCTCCGAATGCTTCTTGTTAAACCAAGAGCCAAAATCGAGCTTCTTTAGCTCCTTATAGTCATAATCAACAACACTATAAGGCTTTTTAAACTCACTAAACTCCTTAACATTTGAAGTTCTCTCTAGTGTATCGTCATGGATAACTACAGCAACCCCATCTCTACTAAAACCAACATCAAGCTCTATATAGTCGCTCCTACCTAGTGCCTCCTTGAAAGCTGACATAGTATTTTCTGGCTTTAAAGACCTAGCACCTCTATGAGCTGCAATTAGGTTTTTTTTCTTGTTAAAATTATCCCAAAAATCTCTACTCATTTACACCAATCCTACTGTTTTGCACAAAAATCATACCTTCAATTTCATACTCAAAAACTCTATCTCCATACTTTAAAACAGCCTCATCATAAGTTGGATTTGTTTCACAGTACTTCAAAAACTCATCACTGCTCTCTTTACATGTAGAGCCAAACTGCCCAACAAACTCATCTATATCCATAATAGCAGCAGCTAAAGAGTTCTTTAAAAGATAGTTAGTCCCCTCACTCTCTCCAATCCTATGAGGCAAAACAAATATCTT
>CAZLXQ010000090.1:0-5078 GCA_964563675.1 uncultured Sulfurospirillum sp. | reverse complement strand
GGGGACATTTTAGAATTGGACAAAGAGGACATTACTGCTTTGGGCTAACATAATTATTCAAATACTTGCCCAAAAAAATGTACTTGGGTACAATACCCTCCTTTTCAAAAATCCGAATAATAGATACTTAGAAAGAGTCAAGGCCAAACAGCAATTGCTGTACGGAAAACTATAGGCACTTAAACAAGTGTGGCTGAGTTGCGAACTCTTCAACTATCACTATTTTTACATCGAGGAATTAAAAATGAAATTTCGAGCAGCATTTTTAGGTTTAGCCGCATCACTATTTTTAGGCGCAGCGCACGCTTCTCCAGCACCACAAGTAAACTGGATTGACTGGACTTCTACCACTTCAGGAACAGTGGATGGCATCAACGTGACCATGACCGGACCAAGTTGGAATCTGGTTAATGGCGATCAGTATTATGTCAACTACGCTGATACTTACAACTACATGAACCCAACCGACTTAATTCGTCATACACAGGGTGGAACTTACACGGTTAATTTTGATGCCAATGTTACGGATTTGTATATGGCAGTCGTAAGCTTGGGTCGTCAAAACAGCCATCATGTTTCATACGATTTCAACAACCCTATTACAGTGATCTCAAGTGGTAGACAACAATGGACATCACACTTTGGGTATGTTCAAACAGGGAACAGCATCGAAGGTCACGAATACAGCGGAATTCTTCACATTTCTGGAAACTTTGGTCCAAACAACTCTTTAACATTTGATGTTAATGGAAACGAACACTGGGGTGGTTTCAACTTGGGAACCACTGCACCGATCCCTGAACCATCAACCATTGCATTAATGCTAGGTGGATTAGGATTGGTAGGATTTATGGCAGCGCGCCGTAACCGAGCATAAAAGCAAAAAGTAAAGCGGTATTTGGGCCAGTGCTGTCCCATAGTTTGGGAAAAATGATAAAACCTGATTCCAAGTCAGTAAAATGAGTGTGCTAGCAAACACTTTACTCAAAAAGGGATCAGGCTTTGTCACATCATAACACCGCTTTTCATCAGTTGCTTCAACCTTTGCCGAGACATGAATTTGAGGCACTGGCAAAACAGCATCATCAAGGTCAAAAATTACGCTCAGCATCGCGCTGGGATCAATTTATCGGACTGAGCATGTCACAGCTTTCAGGTCGTCAAAGTTTGCGCGATATTGAATCCAGTCTACTTAGTCAGCAACATAAGCTTTATCACCTAGGGGCGAAACCTATCGCCAGAACAACATTAGCACGCATCAACGAAAAGCAGCCTGCTGAACTATACGAAACGGTCTTTTATAAGTTGTTACAACGATGCTCCCTGCGAGAAAACAATCATAAGTTTCGCTTTAAGAACCCTCTTTATTCGTTGGATGCCAGTGTCATTGATCTCTCTCTTAAACTGTTTCCATGGGCTAAATGTCATCAGACAAAAGCGGCAATGAAGCTTCATGTCGGGCTCAATAATAGCTCTGTGATTCCGGAATTTGTTGCCCTAGGAGATGGTAGAGAAAATGACATGGTTAAAGGCCGACAGTTCCTGTTTCCCAAAGGAAGCATTGTCGCTTTTGATAAAGGATATCTTGATTACGCATGGTTTGGTTCCCTTACAGAACAAGGTGTTAGCTTTGTTACCCGGTTAAGACCCAATGCGGTATATAAGATCACTCACAACCATAATAGTCTCGGCGTTGATTACGATCAGAGTATCGAATTAACCAGTGCGCATGCTCAAAACCAAGGTGCCCCAAAGTTGCGCCTGGTTGGTTACACTTGCCCTGAAACCCTGCGCAAATACCGTTTTATTACTAATAACTTTAAACTCTCTGCTAGACCGATTGCTGCTATTTACAAAGACCGCTGGCAGGTTGAGCTGTTCTTTAAAGCAATTAAGCAGAACTTAAAGATCAAAGCTTTTTTAGGCAGTTCAAGAAATGCAGTGATGACGCAAATATGGATCGCAATGATTAGTTATCTTTTGCTCGCTTATGCTCGACACTCTGCTCGAAAAGGTTGGTCTGTTCAGCGCATAATTCGGGTATTGCAGTTGAGTTTGTTTGAGCGAAAATCACTACAAGAACTGTTAAATCCTCCGCCTCCAGACGAACAAAAAAGGGATCCTCAGATAAGGATCCCTTTATGATTAGAAAATTGTGGGACAGCAGTGGTATTTGGGCTGGTTTTTACCAGCCTTTTTTTATCTACGAACCTTAAAAACCTTCGAAACGCCACGTCCTCTCTTATCCGACGCAGCTTGAATGTCTTTCTTTGAAATTGCAATCAATTGAACGTCACCTAAGTAATTATTGACTCTTAGGTTGTACCCCATTAGCTCCAAAGCACTCTTAGTCTCTTCAGGTAAATCGAGATGATGTGAAATTTGATCTACTGGTAACAACTGATGATGCATTCTGGGTTGATCCACGGCTTGTTGCGCGGTCATATTCTTTTCAGTGAAATTAATAATGGTTTGGAAGACGGAAGTGATGATCGAAGAACCACCCGGTGTTCCCACCACCATCGACACTCGACCATTTTTCAACAAAATAGTCGGCGACATTGAAGAGAGCATACGTTTTTCGGGTTGAATTTCATTGGCTTTCCCACCGACTACGCCAAACACATTCGCTACCCCTGGCTTGGTACTGAAGTCATCCATTTCATCGTTCATCAAAAAACCTGCGCCTTCGATCACCACCCCACTGCCAAAGGGCATATTTAAAGTATAGGTATTGGAAACCGCATTACCCGCAGCATCGACAACTGAAAAATGGGTGGTATCAGGAGATTCTGCCAAGCCTGGTTTAATGGATTCACTGTCTGAAATTTCATCTAAATTAACATCGGCAACGCGTTTTGATAAATACGGATCTGAAACCAGTTTTTTTACCGGTACAGGATAAAAATCCGGATCACCCAAATATTCGGCACGATCCGCATAAACTCTTTTTTCTAACTCTGCATACACATGACCATCAAAGGCTTGTCGCGGCATTCCCTGTGGTTTCATTTTCTGCCAGGCCTGTTCCTTTTGCGATTGAATCATGGAATGCATTTTCAGCAGTTGAACAATGGCGATTCCTCCCGAACTTGGCGGCGGCGCCGAAATCACTTTTTGTCCATTCCAACTCGCCACTATCGGTTGGCGCCACTTCACTTGATACTGTTTCAAGTCTTCTTGGGTAATCAAACCACCATTGGCCTGCATTTGATCAACAATCATTTTTGCTGTCTTACCACGATAGAAATCGGTTGGCCCTTGATCGGCGATGCGTCTTAAAGTATTCGCTAATTGAGGCTGACGAAGCATGTGATCGGGTTTTAAGTTCCCGAAATAATCAGAAAAATTCAGCGGCTGCTTAGATTTATCGACAATCCAGTTTTGATACCACTTGGCGGTCTGCACCATCTGTTCAGGCACTAAAATCCCTTTGTCAGCAAATTCAATGGCCGGTTGCAATAACAACTTCCAAGGCATGGAGCCAAATCTTTGATGCACTTCCCACAACCCCAAAACCGTGCCCGGTACTCCAGAGGCTTGATACCCCACCAAAGAGCGATAAGGAATCACTTGTTTTTTTTCATCTAGGTACATGTCTTTTGAAGCAGACAAAGGCGCTTTTTCTCGATAGTCCAAAAAGTAGGGTTTTTGAACCTGCATCACCATTTGCCCCGGTTTGGCTTTTTGCGTGGCATAGATTGTCATAAAACCACCACCAATATTGCCCGCCTCAGGATAAGTTACTGCCAAAACAAAAGCGGCCGCTACAGAAGCATCTATTGCATTACCGCCTTGTTTAATAATCGTCTCGGCCACCTCGGCACTGTATTTATCGGGCATGGCAATCGCCGCTTTATGAGCGAGAGAGGAAACAGAGAATAATGACAGAAAACAAACGAGCACAATACGCATCATGCGAATCTCCAACAAGGCGAGTGATTTAACCGGCCAAATATCTACCAGGCCTGGTATTTTTTGAGTCTTACATTCAACTAGTAAGTGCAACGTTTAGATTAAAGAACACCTCATTAGGCGTACTGAAGTTCAAACACTTTCTAGGTCGGTTGTTGAGTTGATCAACAACCGCATCTATTTCATATTGAGAAACTTTATCAAAGCTCGTTCCTTTCGGAAAGAACCTTCTTAATAACCCATTGGTATTTTCATTGGTACCGCGTTGCCAAGAAGAATAAGGATGCGCAAAATAAAATTCCGCCCCCAGCTTTTCTGTTACCTGTTGGAATGCTGAGAATTCTTTACCATTATCCGCCGTTATCGTATGTACAGGCTTATCCAGTGATTTAAGTTGTTTAATGATGACGGATGCAACCGTATCTGCTTTACGGGTATCGACTTTGATAAATTGAGATAATCGAGATGTTCTGTCCACTAGAGAAACAAGGCTAGAGCCTGTTTTTGTTCCAATTACCGTGTCCACTTCCCAGTCGCCAATACGAACTCTGGTGTCGACTATTTGAGGACGCAGATCGATACTGGTGCCATGATTGAGTTTTCCTCTTGTTTCATAAATTCCTTGGCGTTTCCTATAACGTTTCTTACGGCATAAATAACGATATAAAGAACCACCAGATGCTTTGTCTTGATAGATATATTGGTAAATCCATTCATGACTAACGGAAATGCCTAGTTCTTGTTTTAGTCTTCCACTTATCTGCTCTGGACTCCAGTCGTTCTGGAGACCGTTAACAACTTTATTCCATGTGGATTGACTAATGCGCTTTGGCGATTTGTTGTACTTTCGAGATTGAGCTAACTGGTGGGCGAGCATGGGTCGCCAGCCTCGTTTTTGAATATTACGTTTAAACTCTCGACTAATAGTAGATTTATGACGATTGACAGCTCTTGCTATCGAGCTAATGGACAAGCCTGCTCTTTTGAGACCGTAAATATGGTATCTTTCTGTTTCGGTTAGCTGATGATATTTGTTCATGTAACAACACCTTTAGGTTGGGGAACTGAAAGGGTAGCTTATCAGCTAACCTCTCATTTCCTTGGTGTTGCACTGTCAACCCAATTCAGAAATGTCCTCTTTTCTGCCATTCAGAAATGTCCGC
>CAZLXQ010000089.1:0-5299 GCA_964563675.1 uncultured Sulfurospirillum sp. | reverse complement strand
GCATCAAGAAGCTCAGTTACACCAACACCACTCTTTGCACTAACACAAATCGCATCATCACAATCAAGCCCTATGGTGTGCTCTATCTCATCTTTTACTTTATCTATATCAGCAGCGAGAAGGTCGATTTTGTTTAAAACTGGTATGAGTGCCAAATCATTATCTAGTGCGATATATACATTGGCGATAGTTTGTGCCTCAACCCCTTGAGAGGAGTCAACTATAAGCAAAGCTCCATCACTTGAAGCGAGCGAGCGAGAAACTTCATAAGAGAAATCAACATGTCCAGGAGTGTCTATGAGATTTAGTATATATGAAATGCCCTCTTTAACATAAGCAAGCCTTACACTTTGAGCTTTTATGGTTATGCCTCTCTCTTTCTCTATATCCATAGTGTCCATCATCTGAGCACCCATCTCTCTGTCGCTTACTGCTCCGCACTCCTGTATAAGTCTATCAGCTAGGGTGCTTTTTCCATGGTCTATGTGGGCAATTATAGAGAAGTTTCGGATATTGTTTTGAGCCATCAGATAAAGAGTCCATTTACACTCTCATTGTGATAAACTCTTCTGATTACCTCTGCAAAAGTTGGAGCAATACTAAGAATTTTTATCTTTTCACACTTTTGCTTTAGAGGGATAGAATCAGTAACAAGTAGCTCATCTAACTCTCCCTTAGTAATTCTCTCATAAGCAGGGCCACTAAGCACAGGATGAGTACAACATGCCATGACACTAGTCGCACCTCTCTCTTTTAGTGCTTTTGCAGCTTTTGTGATAGTTCCCGCAGTATCTATCATGTCATCTACCAATATGACATCTTTGCCCTCAACATCACCAATGACATTCATCACCTCTGATTCATTCGCTTTTTCACGGCGTTTATCTACTATAGCTATATCAACATCAAGCTTTTTTGCAAAGCTTCTTGCTCTTGCCACCCCACCGATATCTGGGCTAGCTATGATAGGATTTTTAAAACCTTTGTTTATGATATAGTCATGAAATATAATTGAGCCATATAGATTATCAACTGGTATATCGAAAAAACCTTGAATTTGTCCAGCATGTAGATCGATAGTTACTACTCTATCTATGCCAGCTGTTTGCATCATGTTGGCTACTAGTTTTGCGGTAATAGGAACTCTCGGAGCTGCTTTTCTATCTTGTCTTGCATATCCAAAGTATGGCACAACTGCGGTGATAGAGCTAGCAGAACTTCTTCTAAGAGCATCAGTTAAGATAAGAAGCTCCATAAAATTCTCATTTGCAGGAGCACATGTGGGCTGGATTATAAAAACATCCTTGCCTCTAACACTTTCACTTATCTGAACACTTATCTCTCCATCGCTAAATCGCTTGATGGTTGCCTCTGAAAGCGGTAAAGAGAGATATTTTGCCACTATTTTTGAAAATTCTGGGTTTGCGGTTCCCGTAAAGACTTTGTAGCCTCTCATATAGGTTTCCTTTAGGAGTAATATTCGTATTTTACTAAAAAAGCTCTTAAAAAGATATTTTACTCTACTCTTTAGCCAGCTTCTCCTCAGCCTTTCTTCTCCTGATTTGCACCAATGCCAAAAGCACAACTATAGCAAAAATAGGAATAAGAGCTACTTGTTTAGGTAGTCTATCTCTTGGTACTTTTACATACTCTATAGTCCAACCGCTAGTAACCCCAGCATTTTTGATAGCTTGGACTTGCTTGTTTCTACCTGAAAATATCATAGCTACCTCCATAGGACCAAAGAGGTCATCTAGCTGAAATCCAGTTGCATTTACTCTCTCTTGACCTGTCTCTCCCTTTGCTAAAGGGAGTGTAAATGTCATCTCTCTTTGAACTCCCTCAAGAGTTTCGCCAGCTACGATAAACTCTAGTCTATCTCCCTCTTTCATCCCATCTGCAATTTTAAATATCTCTTTGCCTGGAGCTTTATCATATGGGGGTTCAATCCTATCCCATATAACATCTGGTCTAAACATCAAAAATGTTAAAATCAGAAGCAAGATGGTTTCATACCACTTACTTTTGCTAAACCAAAAACCTTTTGTTGCAGCCGCAAAGAGCAAAACTCCAACAAGAGCTGTAAAAACAGTTGCAACAAAATCAAAAATATTTTCTATGCCTATCATCAAAAGCTGAGTATTGAAGATAAACATAAAGGGCAGTACTGCTGTACGCATATCATAAGCAAATCCCTGAACACCAGTCATGATAGGATCGCCCTTCGATATAGCTGCAGCGGCAAAAGCCGCCAGTCCAACAGGCGGAGTATTGTCCGCTAGTATGCCAAAGTAAAAAACAAACATGTGAGCAGCGATAAGTGGTATAGCTATGTCACTAGCTGCTCCAAGAGTTACTATAACAGGAGCCATAAGAGATGATACAACGATATAGTTTGCTGTTGTAGGAAGACCCATACCAAGAACTAAGCTTATAAAAGCCGTCAAAATAAGAACCAAGAGGATATTTCCACCCGAAACAGTCTCCACTACACCGATGATAACTTGACCGATACCAGTAAGAGTAACCGTCCCAACGATGATACCAGCTACTGCAGTAGCGACACCGATACCGATCATATTTTTACCACCATTTATAAGACCAGCCTCTAGGTCTCTAAAACTCTCTTTTACTCTTGCAAATACTTTTGTCTTTCCCCTGAAAAAGTCCATCAGGGGCTTTTGTGTTAAAACTATAAAAATCATAAACATGGTTGCCCAAAAAGCAGATAGACTAGGCGAGAGTCTCTCAACTGTCAATAACCAAACCAAGATAACTATCGGCAACAGATAATGAAATCCAGCTTTTACAGTAAGTCCAACTGGGGGAAGTTCTACAATGTCGTCATTGCTCAAATCTGGAACTTTAGAGGAGGAGTAGATAAGCCCTATATAGGAGATAGCTAAAATTACCAATATGGTAATAAAGGTGTGCTCACCTGCTACTGACTTGACAAGCTCTATAGCGGGGGGTAAAACAAAAGCTAAAAAACCTAGCACCAAAACAACGCTAATAATGCCTATCATCTTACCCATTCTGTTCATCCTGTGAGGACGAGGCATACCTTTCATACCCATCTTCATGGCTTCTAAGTGGACTATATAGACTAATGCAATATATGAGATAGCAGCTGGTAGAAATGCATGTTTTATAACTTCTACAAAAGGAATTCCGACATACTCAACCATCAAAAAGGCAGCAGCTCCCATAATAGGAGGCATAAGCTGACCGTTTGTTGAAGATGCACACTCTATGGCTCCTGCTTTCTCTTTTGAGAAGCCAACCTTTTTCATAAGCGGAATAGTAAATGTTCCTGTTGTGACGACATTGGCGATTGATGAGCCTGAAATCATACCAGTCATAGCAGAACTCACAACCGCTGCTTTTGCAGGACCTCCACGAAAATGCCCCATCAAAGAGAATGCAACTCTTATAAAGTAGTTTCCTGCACCCGCTCGCTCAAGTAGTGCTCCAAAAAGAACAAACAAGAAGACCATAGTAGCTGAAACACCAATAGCAACACCAAAAGCACCCTCGGTGGTAATCCACATGTGAGATACTATCTTATTTACAGAGGAGCCGTCATAGTAGCCTCCACCAAAATATGCATAAGTGAGTGCAAGAATAGCTACAATCATCAAAGGTGGTCCTAAAGTTCGTCTTGTTGCTTCAAGCAGTAAAGCCATACCGACAAGACTACTAATCAAATCTAGCTGATTTGGAACTCCTAATCTCATCTCAAAAGCAAGGGAATCCCACACTTGACCATATATAAGATAAGCAATCGACAAAACAAATAAAATTCCCATAATCCAATCAGCAATAGGCACATATTTTTTTGGCGAAGACTTTAAGGGTAGATAACTAAGATATGCTAAAAAACCAGCAAACATAAGGTGGATTCGCTTAACAACATCAGCATTCATCCAAGGAGTAAACTCAAGAATCAGTGGCGATGATACATAGAGTTGGAAAAGAGACCAGCTTAGTGCTAGATAGAGTATAAATTTTGCAAGATATGGGCTTGAAGGATTTCGTCCACCTGTTTCAGCCTCAAGAACTATATCTTCAGCTAATTTCTGTTCCTTTTTCACTAGTTTCCCTTGCAATAAAATATATATCTAAAACCCTATACATATAGAGATTTAAATATAGATTTTACAATAGAGCCAATATGGCTCTATTGTAGGTTTTAGCATCTTACTTGATAAGACCAACCTCTCTGTAGTACTTTAAAGCACCGGGGTGAAGTGGAGCAGAAAGACCTTCGCTTACCATCTCCTCTTTTGTTAAATTTGCAAATGCAGGGTGTAGTCTTTTGAAAGCCTCAAAGTTTTCAAATACTGACTTTACTACTGTATAGATAACATGATCAGAAACTTTTGCAGAAGTTACAAATGTTGCGGCAACACCAAATGTTTTAGTATCATTTGGATTTCCTCTATACATTCCGCCAGGAATCTTCGTAAACTTATAGTATGGAGTATTTTCGACTAGTTTTTGTATGTCTGCATCACTAACATTAACTATAACACTATCACAAGTAGTTGTAGCCTCTTTTATAGCTCCACTTGGGTGACCAACCACATAAGTCATAGCATCTATCTTGTTATCGCAAAGTGCTCTTGCTTGCTCTGCAGCCTTAAGTTCACCTGCTAGGCTAAATACTGATGTATCCCATCCCTTAGCCTTCAAAGCTACTTCCATAGTACCGCGAGTTCCAGAACCTGGGCTTCCTATATTTACTCTTTTGCCTTTAAGGTCGGCGAAATTCTTGATGCCACTATCCGCACGAGCTACAACCGTAAATGGTTCGCCATGGATAGAAAAGACTGCTCTTAAATCCTTAAAAGGACCCTGCTCTGCAAATCTGCTTGTACCATGAAAAGCATGATGTTGCCAGTCTGATTGAGCGATACCCATCTCAAGCTCTCCAGCTCTAATGGTATTGATATTATAAACAGAGCCGCCAGTAGATTCAACCGAACATCTTACTCCATGCTCTTTTCTGTCCTTATTTACTAAGCGACAAATCGAACCACCTAGTGGATAATAAACACCTGTAACACCGCCTGTACCGATTGTTATAAAATCAGTAGCCATCAACGGCACACTCAATGCACCTACTAAAGCAATAGTTGCTAACTTCTTAGTCATATAAACTCCTTTAAAAATTTTATCCCCATATTTTAACAAATTTAACCTTTACTTGGTGTCAAAACTGCTTCATCTAAAAACATGCTCTTTAAGTTGTTACATTTTGAAACTTATTTACCACATAAAATGGGTCTATTGAAAT
>CAZLXQ010000088.1:0-5374 GCA_964563675.1 uncultured Sulfurospirillum sp. | reverse complement strand
ACCAGCGACCAAGTGATTAACAGTCACCTACTCTACCGCTGAGCTAATCCGGAATATGCTTAATTAAGTAAGGACAAAATTATAGTGAAAATATGCCTTAATGTCAAGGTTTTTCACAAGTTATGCGAGTTTATAAAAATTTACACCCGCAACACTTTTTACATATAGTGAACCCTCTCTTACAAGTCTGTTTACAAGCTTTATGCTTTTGGCTGAAAAGCTCATGGTTACATCATCAAAGCTTTGCGGTCTTTTGTCTATCATGTTAAGAATCTCATCTTTTGAGAACTCTCGTTTTGTTTCACTATAGTCTCTCTTGTATGCTATGCTAACTGGAAGTGAGTCTAAAATATCTGCTAGTTCTTTCAGTCTTGCTACACTCACACTCTTAACACCATATGCTGGTGGTCTGTCTATTGTTCCTATATCTATCCTGTCTGGCTTTATCTCTTTGAAGATATCTCTTAAGACTTCAAATTCAGCTCTTTTATCGTTGATACCCTCTACCACCAAGACTTCTAAAACAAGCTCTTTGCTATACATCTCTCTAAACTCTTTTATCCCACCTATGATATCCTTGACATGCAAACCCTCTAGTGGCCTATCTATCTTTTTAAAGCAGTGTTCAGTACCACAATCTAGTGAGAGTTTTACTATATCCATCTCTTTTAGTATCTCTCTTGTCTCTTTGCATGTAGAGGTCGTTCCATTTGATAGTATAAGTAGTTTTGAGTTGGCTTTGATGAGATTTAGCTCACATACTAACTCTTTCAAATGAGGATAAAGAGTAGGCTCTCCGTTGGCGGTTAAAGTTATAACATCGATATTTCTATATCTTTTAAGTATATTTTTTATGCTAGCAACAACCTCTTTTACTGATGGAGCATTTTGTATAACACTAACTGGTTTTGCTCTTTTAAGCTCACAATACAGACAGTCAAAATTGCACTGTTTAGCATCTGGACTCAAATCGATACCAAGGGATTGTCCAAATCTCCTCGAAGTGATTGGTCCAAATACTACACTACTCACTGCTATCTTCTTGTTTGAGACTGCACTTCTTTTATAAAATACTTTGCATTTTCTACTGGAATATCTGGCAAAATTCCATGTCCTAGATTAAAAATATGTCTTTTATTGTCCATAGTTTTTACTATCTTTTCAACCCCCTCTTGAATCGCTTCTTTAGAGTAGAGTCTTGTTGGCTCCATATTGCCTTGAAGAACATACTTGTCGCCAAGTTTCTCTTTGGCTAGCTCCATAGGTGTAGACCAATCAACCCCAAACACATCAAAATCTCCATCTATTCTATCTAGATAACCACTTATCCCTTTTGGGAACATGATGATAGGTATATGCGGGTATTTTGCCTTTAAGTAAGCTGAAATCTCTTTCATATAGTCCCAGCTAAACTCAAAGTAGGCATCCTCCTCAAGAGCAGCCGCCCATGAATCAAAAATCATAACAGCATCTACACCACTCTCTATCTGATTTGACATATAAATTTTTATAACCTCTGTTACTTTTCTTAAGAGCTTGTGCATAAAATCTGGCTGTGAATATATGAGCTTTTTAACTATCGCATAAGTCTTAGTTCCTTTTCCCTCTATCATGTAAGTTGCTAGTGTCCAAGGAGCTCCACAAAATCCTATGAGAGCTTTATCGGCCGCCAACTTACCACGAATAAGACGAATAGCCTCATAAACATACTCTAATTTTTCAGCCGCCTCTTCAACACAAAGAGCATCCAAATCCTCCATAGTTTTTATGGGATTTGGAAAGAGTGGCCCTTCTCCTTTTATAAACTTCAACTCCATTCCCATCTCCATAGGAACAACAAGTATATCACTAAACAAAATCGCAGCATCCACTCCAAGTATATCTATAGGCTGAAGTGTTACTTCACATGCCTTCACAGGATCATGACAAAGTGCCAAAAAATCCCCAGCTTGGGCTCTTACTTTCATATACTCTGGCAAGTATCTTCCCGCCTGTCTCATCATCCATACTGGTGTGTGAGTAGTCTTTCTACCAAAACATGCATCTACAAATATCTGACTCATCCTAATCCTCCATCTCTATCCATTTTTGTGCAATTCTAACTGCATTTGTTGCAGCTCCTACTCTTAACTGATCCGCTACACACCAAAGATGAAGAACATTGTCTCTATATATATCTTTTCTAACTCGACCAACATAGGTTTCATCTCTATCACTAGTAGTTATCGGCATTGGGTACTCATTTTTTACTGAATCATCAAACACCACTACATTTGGAGCATCTTTTAAAACTTGTATAGCCTTCTCTATACTAACAGAGTTTTCAAAGTGTATAGTTATAGACTCACTATGACTTCTAATAATCGGAACTCTTACACAAGTCGCACTCACTTCAATGTTTCTGCCGAGTATCTTTTGAGTTTCATTCACCATCTTCATCTCCTCTTTAGTGTAATCATTCTCCATAAAAACATCTATATGGGGGATTATATTTAGAGCGATTTGATGTTGAAACACTTCTGGTTTACTCTCGCTAAGCTTAAAAGCAAAAAAGTCTTGCATTTGAGCTACAAGCTCCCCCATACCTGCCTTTCCAGCCCCACTTACTGCTTGATAAGTGCTAACATCAACTCTTTTTATATCAAATTCATCATCAAGAGGCTTTAAAACTTGCACCATCTGTATGGTTGAACAGTTTGGGTTTGCTATAATTCCTCTGTTTTTCCATGCACCTATATCATCTGGATTGCACTCTGGCACGACCAAAGGAACATCAGCCTCCATTCTAAAATGACTTGTATTGTCAATCACAACAGCTCCTGCCTCAGCCGCAAACTTCGCAAAATATGCCGATATAGAGCCTCCAGCACTAAAAAAAGCGATATCTACATCATTATTTTCAAAAACATTTTCTGTTAACTCTAGTACTTTGCAGTGCTTGCCTCTATACTCTATATCTACTCCAGCACTTCTGCTTGATGCTAGTGGAATTAGGTTGTTGATGGGAAAATCAAACTCCTCTAAAACTCTAAAAAGCTCTTCGCCCACAGCTCCTGTTGCACCCACTATCGCCACATTGTATCTTTTCATGTCTCTGCCTTGTATTTGTTTATTTTTTTATCCAGTACCGATCTGCTTATACCCAAAATCTTTGCAGCCTCTAATTTGTCGCTTTCAACACTTTGAAGCACCTCTACTATCAACTCTCTCTCCATGTTGTCTATACTTTTTGTTCTGTTTTCACTTCTGCTATCTAAAAAAAGCTCATCTAAGCCTATGGTGGTGCTATCATTTAAGATTGCTGCTCTCTCAACGACTGAAATCAACTCTCTTATGTTGCCCGGCCAACCGTAGTTAACTAGTCTATCTAAAGCCTCTTTTGAAAACTCTAGCTTCCCAAGCTCATACTTTCTACATACATCTTTTAAGATATGCTCTGCGATCGGCTTTATCTCCTCTTTTCTCTCTCTTAGAGGGGGGATTTGAATCGGGATTGTATTGAGTCTATAGTACAAATCCTCTCTAAATTTGCCCTGCTGAATCTCTTTGTTTATATCTGCATTGGTTGCGGAGACTATGCGAACATCAATCTTGAACTCTTTTATCCCCCCCACTCTAATGATGACTCTCTCCTGAATAACTCTTAAAAGTTTCGCTTGCAGGCTTATGGGCATCTCTACTATCTCGTCTAAAAAGAGGGTTCCGCCATTTGCCATCTCAAAATGCCCTTTTTTTAAAGATATAGCATCTGTAAAAGCCCCTTTTTCATAACCAAAAAGTTCACTCTCAAGCAGATTCTCTGGAATTGCTGCCATATTTATCGCTATAAATTTGCCTTTTGCTCTTGGTGAATTTTTATGTACAAAGTTTGCAAATAGCTCTTTTCCAACCCCACTCTCACCCATCAGTAAAACTGAAGCATCCGTCCTAGCCACTTTTTTAGAGAGCTTAAGAGTCTTTTCAAGTGCTGGTGAAGTTGCTATAAAATCTCCATTTATTCTATCTTTTTCTGTTTTTACAGTAGTCTTTATCTTTTCTCTTATTTTTGCTTCTCTTTTTATAGCTTCTACTAAAGTATCGACTTCAAAAGGCTTAGTCAAAAAGTCTTTTACTCCAAGCCTTACCGATTCAATAGCACGATTGAGTGTAGCATTGCCAGTGATGACTATGATGTCATATCTGCCATCAAGTTTTTTGATGAACTCTATGCCATCCATCAAGGGCATATTGATGTCAGTTACTATCAAATCCACACTACTATCTATCTTTTTAAGTGCATCTATAGCACTCTTATATGTCTGAACGGAAAACTCTTTATACTCTCCTAGAGCAAACTCAAGAGATTTTCTCATATTGATATCATCTTCGACTATGACAATGTTCATGCTCTACCTAAATAGTTATTTGATAACTTTTATATTAGCAAAATCGTCTTTAAAATCTACTGTAAATTTTGTTGGGGCGATTATAAACACTATTCTCTCCATCACCCCTTTTGTCTCAACAAGTGTGTAGCTTACAACATGAGAGTTCATAGAGTAGAAGCAAGAAAGGAGTCTGTTGAAGTTTTCATTTAAAAAATGCTCTGTTGAATTACTCTGTTTTTTGGCTATATCTAATCGACATAGAAGTTTATACTGTTTTGCATCAACAGCTTTCATAAAAGGAGAGATATTTCTCTCCTCATACACTATCTCTTTGTTTTGTACAGCCACCTTATAAGAGAACCAAAAGCTTTCACTTGCAGACAAACAGCTCGCAAAGATGACTAGTAAGCAAAAATCTCTTGCCACCTATTGCCATCCATCTTTAGCTCCATTCTTACCATAAACAGACCATCTTTAAAAGTATACTCTGTGATGCTAGCATCTCTCACAAGACCACTCACTTGAGCAACAATTCTAGAGTCATGAAGTGCCGCATTTCTTATAGTGTCTTTTGCATTAATCTGTACACCATAAAGCTTCTCAGCTATTTGGCGATAAGCATCTGCTACTGCCGCTCTTTTTGCTAAAGCCCTAGCTTGTGCAGGTGAGACTGTATTTTGAGGAGCAATTCCCTCTCCGTTTACCGCAAAGACCCTATCAGGGTTATTGTTTAGATATATAAACTTCTCCTCTTGAAGAATTCTCTTTATCTCTTCTCTATCAACCTTTTGAACGATAACCTTTGGCTCTTGTGCTTTAACTTCTGGCTGAATATGTCCACATCCAGAAGACAACATAAGAATTCCAACTCCCATAAATATAGAAACAATCACTCTGCTCATAATACACCTTTTATCAATTTATCTACATGTAAGCAAATCATGTTCCAATTAGCTTAAAAGTCAATTGTCGTTTTCCAAATTTTCTTCTTTCTCCTCTTTTGGACA
>CAZLXQ010000087.1:0-5417 GCA_964563675.1 uncultured Sulfurospirillum sp. | reverse complement strand
CTCTTCAAATTCAACTGGTGATAAATTATCATTAGACCCATGCATTCTTTGTCTAGTAAATAACCACTATCATCTGCTGATTGAGACCAAATATCGTATAATCTCTCTATGGTTATCAGATAGATAAATGCACCTTATTCACAATATTTTAATCGAAAATATAGCAGAGTTAGTCCACTTTGGCAGGGGAGAGATTTAAAAAACTGTGTAGTAATCTCGTTATTTTAAAGACTTAGCCTCTTTTGAATCAGGATAACCCTGCTTAAGGGCATCAAAAAATCTTCTTGCTTCTTCATGGTTTTTTAATTTGCTAAAAGATATGCCTGTATGATAGAGAAGTATTGGCATGTAATCAGCTCTGTCAAAAATAGAGATACTCTTTTTAAAGTGCTCAATTGCTGTTTTAAATCTGCCTTGAAAGTACGCAATCTCTCCTAAATAGAAATTACTTCTTGCTGGTTTAAAATTCATCTCAAGAAGCCTTTCAAATCTCAACTTTGCATCATCATAGGCTTTTTTTTCAAACAGTGCAACTCCGTCTTTTAACAACTCTGCTCCACTTTTTTTCAAAAGTAATGAAGTTTTTTTTGAACTTACAAGCTCCTCTACTCGCCTCTCTAGCTTTTCAAATGCCCCTTTAGAGACATAATCGCTATTTATAGAGTCTATAAGTAAGCTTAGTTCGCTAAGCACTAGCTTTATCCTCTCTTGGTTCGTCTCTTGTATCGCTCTTGTATCGTCAATATAGGCTTTTAACTTCCCCATCTCTTTGTGAAGTGTACCAACGGACTCATCATTTTTAGCAAAATTGCCTTGCATAGCTTGTATCTGTTGACTCATCTTAGAGATTCTAGGACCAAATCCCTCGACGATTGAGCGAAGCCCTTCATAATTCTCATCTATTCGAGATAACTCTGTTTTTACTTCACCAATACCTTGAGTTAAGTTTTGTACTTTATCTCTGTTTTTAAGGATATGTTTTTCGCTTGAAGTTAAGCCATAAGGAGTTGCACTGTCTAAGTTGCCAGCACCAAATGCCGAAGGCTCATCGGCCAACAGTGAACAAGTCACTATCAGCCAGATGATTGTAAGTTTTTTCACCTGTAAATCTCCTTCTCACCACAGCACCGAACCTCTATGCAAAAACAAAACATTTTTAGTTTTATTTTTACTACTAGCCTAATGTACTTTTTTCAATTTGTAGCTACAAAAATAATTACTTATGGTAGTATTTTAAATTCTGCTCTTCTGTTTTTTGCCCAAGCATCCTGATTACTCTGAGCTACTGCAGGGTTGCTTTCACCTAGACTTATTATCATCACACGATTTTGCTCAACACCAAGTGTAGACAATCTCTCTTTTACAGCACTAGCTCTTCTTAATCCAAGTGCAAAATTATACTCATCACTACCCCACTCATCTGTATTTCCTTCTACTTTAATAGAGAAATCTTTCGCATTCATTGTGTTTAAAAGCCTTGCATTTGCTCTAATTTTAGACTCCATATCTGGTCGGATATGATACTTGTCAAAATCAAAATATATGTTGTTTAAATCCTCTTCTAGTGCAGCAATCGCATTTGCAATCGCATTTGCAATCGCATCTTTATCGATAACTGCTCTATCTTTATCGATAGTAGCTGCTGTAGCACCAGCTGCATCCATACCAGAAATATCATCGGCTTTTTTATCAGCACTAATTTCGGTAGTTTTTACAGTATCTTCTCCTGTCATGTCAACATATGGACTTTTTTGACTACATCCCGTAAACATTAGCATCGCTAAGGCTAAACTCATAAGCAGTAATTTCATCTCTATCCTTTTTTTGTTGTAATTCTATCATCTTTTTCTTAAATCTATCCTTTGTAAGGTCAGCTACCAATCTATAGATTGAATTCTTCCTACTTTTAGTGGAAAATGGTAAGTTCTGTTTGCATTTAGTCGAATAATACCTAGTGCACTTTGATCTTGGTACTGCTTAATAAAGATAATTGTCCTAGCATCATCAGCAAATCTTGGAAATAGGTTTCTACCTGTTGCTGTCAGCTGGCGAATATAATCAGTCCTAGTTGAAGCTAAGTACAGATTAAATACTCCTGCTCCAAACTCGCTTGATTTTTCACGACTTGAGTAGACTACATAGTTATCCATAGCTGAAACTGAGTTATTGTTTCTACCATGAAATACCATCTGTTCAACACTTCTGCTTCCAAACTTTTTTACAAACACATTAGGATATCCTAGTCTGTCTGAAACAAAAACAACTCTTGTATCATCATCAATAAACCCACCACTAACATCTATGCCGCGATAAAATGTAACTCTCTCTAGCTCTTTTGTATTTAAATCATAAAGATATATATCAGCTTGATCATTTGGAGACATTGTAACAAGAATCTTGCTCCCATCTTCAGAAACATCTGAGCAGACAATCATACCCTCACTTGAGAGTATCTTTTCCCTCTTCCCAGTTCTTACATCAACTTTAAAAAGAGTAGGCTTAAGTTCATTATATGAAGTATAGAAAAAAGCACTCTGAGCTCTATTTGCCCACTTTGGAAACAGATTAAGTCCGCCTTTTACAACTGTTTTTTGAAAACTAAGTGTATAATCAGCTATCACAATTTCACTTTTTCTACTATCAGTATACTTTGCAAAAATAACAAATTGCTCCATCCACTCAATACTCGGAGCACCTATTTTTTGATTCAGCTCAACTGCTATTTTATGAGCTAAAAAAGGGTAGCGATTAGGTTTTGAAATCTTATATATCTTTTGAGCATCTACCTGTCCATTTCTTGCATTGATTGTCTTCACTTGTGCTATCACTGTGCCATCATCTTCAAAATCAATTTTAAATCTAAGAATCAAATCAAGATTTAACTCACTCAAAAAATTCTCTGCAAGGGTTCCCTTAAAAGAGCTAGTCAAGTACTCATCAACAACATCAAAATGAGTACTAACCCTTAAACTTCCAACCAAAATCTTAAAAAACTTTTTTCTAAAAACTTCATCGACATTAGCCTTACTTGCATCTTGTAAGGCAATTTTAGGCAACCTATCCATCTTTTTTACAATCTTAACTGTTGCATCATACGCAAAAAGAGGACTCATCAACAAAAACACAAATAACAGTTTCTTTATCATCTCTACTCCAATATATCTTTAAAAATTACTTTCATATTAAAAATCTCTCCATCTTCAAAAGGGGGAAACTTAACATCTTGCATCTCTTCGAGAAAGCTACGAAGCTTTGCATTAAAAGAGCTATTATATGACAAATCTTCTATTTTATAGCTAAAGTTTCCTAATTTGTCTATACTAACTATGACTTCTGCCTTGCTACCAGAGACTGTATCTATAGTCTTTTGCCAGCGAGAATCTAAAATATCTGATATTTTACCACGAAACTCATCAAATACACCATCTCTTTGGCTTACAACTATGCCACCTTGCTTTTCAAGTTGTAGTGCTTTTGTAATCTCTTTTGCTTTGTAGCTTTTTACACTCTTAGGGGCTTTCTCTATTTTTTTCTCTACCTTAGGAGTATCTTTTGGCAATTTTTCCAACTCAATCTTACCAAATAACTTCTTAAAGTCAGGTCTGCTTTCACTCTTTTTTACTTCTACGGCTTTCTTTTTAGGAGTTGGTTTTGGCTCAACAGAAGGAGTCGTTTTCTTCTCTACAATTTTCTGTTTTTTTGGCATCTTTTTCTCTTGTCGCTCTACTAAAGTGACAACTAGTGGAGTTTTTTTGCTAGCTGTATATTTTACTACTTTTTTATTGTGAGACTGTAACATATAGACAATTGATACTATAATTAAAAAATAGATTACAAATGATAGCGTCCAACCCACTATCGTATAAGTTGAAGAACTAGGCATTACTATCCGCTTGTTACTAGTGAAACTTTTGTAAATCCTGCCTCTTTTACACTTTTAAGTACAAACATCACATCTTTATACTTAAGTGCTTCATCAGCTTTGATATAAACTACTGTATTCTCAAGTGAGTATTTTCTACCTATCAAGATAAAGTTATCAGGAAACTCACTTATGGTAAACTTCTCTCTTTTATAAAAAACTTCTCTATCTTTAGTTATGCGCAACTCAAGCTCAGGAGTCTTCTGCACGATATGCAACTCTGTTCCATCTGGAAGATTGATTCTCTCATGATAAACTATAGTGGGGGTGGTTACCATCAATATAGCTAAAAGCACCAACATAACATCCACAATTGGTGTTACATTTAGATCGGGTTCCTCATCCCACTCATCCATCTACTCTCTCTTTTTGAGCGATAGACAGTAGCATATCAGACTCCCTATCGACATAACTAACAACTTCGTAAGCCTTTCTTTTTAAAAAAAGATGAACACTATAAGCTGGAATAGCTACAAATATACCAGCACCCGTAACAATCAAAGCTTCACTTATAGCAGGTGCAATAACGCCCAGCGATGCTCCACCCTCACCATCTCCTAAGCCACCAAAAGTTTCGAGTATTGACACTACCGTCCCAAAAAGGCCTATAAAAGGAGATGTTGATGCTATAACTGAAAGCAACCAAAGTCCATCAGTGGCACTCTTTTGTGCTACACTCTTGCAGACATTTAGAAGTTTTTCATCAACTTCTCCATAATTAGTAAATCTCTTCAATATAGAGTCATCTCTAACAACTTTTGAACCCATAAGCATGGATTCTAATGAATTTTTCTCTCTCTCAAGCCAGCTTGAGAGATAAAAGTACCTACTAAACAACAAGCCAAAAGTTATAATAATATATATCGACAACCACACAATTACAATATGCGTAACAAAACTTGCTCTATCAATATAACTTAAAAAAAGATCAAGACCCTCCATCTTTTAAAACTATCTCCCTGCTCTTGCGATAGAGTCTATCTTTGCAGTCGCCGCCACAATTGCAACATCTGAATCGCTAATGCTTTCAATAAGCTTTTTTGCACTCTCCAAAGATGTAGCAATTGCACCTTCACTGCTACCACTAATCGCCACAGCTCCATCAGCCAATACAGTTACAGAGCTTTCATCTACTTTTGCATGACCCCAATTAATAGCAACAACTTCATGTTTGCCATTCGTCAATGCAATATCTATCACACCAGCCTGCAACAAAGATACCAATGAAGTATGTCCTGGATGGACTCCAAACTCGCCTTCACTGCCAGGAAGAGTTACATCTTTGATATCACCTACAAAGATTTGACCATCTGGAGTTACTATCTCTAATTTTAATGTTTCCATTTAATTTCTCCTTTTTCAGGAGCTAAGCTCCTAAAAAATTCCTCTCACTAAAGCTTTCGCTTTGCGAAGAAATGCTGTTTTAATTTCTCCTTTTTCAGGAGCTAAGCTCCTAAAAAATTCCTCTCACTAAAGCTTTCGCTTTGCGAAGAAA
>CAZLXQ010000086.1:0-5461 GCA_964563675.1 uncultured Sulfurospirillum sp. | reverse complement strand
CTTTTGTATCAAAACTAAAATCATCATCTATCTCAAAAATATGGCTATTTTTATAAAGTCTTCTGTGTATCGCCTCTATGCGAAGATGTAGCTCGCTAAGAGAGAATGGTTTTTTTATATAGTCATCACCGCCACTACCAAAACCTTTTTCAACATCTTTTTGCCCATCTAACGAAGTTAAAAATACAATCGGAACACTACTAAACTCTCTTATGCTTTTAGCAACACTAAAGCCATCCATATTTGGTAGCTTTACATCTAAGATAATCAAATCAAAGCTACTCTCATACACTCTATCTACTGCTTCTGCTCCATCAAGCACCCCTATAGCCTCAAAGTCCTTTAGATTTAAAAACTTAACAAGTGTGGTATTTAAATCCATATCATCCTCTACGACAAGTATCTTTCGTCTCATTTTAACCCTTTTTCTCTTACATGTAGAGTCTACTAAGAGATTATAGTATAATTATCTCAAAACCTAGGAGTTATCTAGTGATAAAAAAATATTTACTACTTTTTTTTATAATTATCGCAACAGGAGGGGTGCTTGCATACCTTTACACCTTCTCAATAAAAAGTGAAAAATATTATATATCTTTTGGAGCTTCTCTTCCCCTAAGCGGTATCAACAAAGAGTTGGGCAAAAAGGTACTAGAGGGAGCTAACACCTACTTTAATCATACAAATGCTAAAGGTGGGATAGATGGTAGACTTATCAAGCTTATCTACTATGATGATAAGTATGAGCCTCAAAATACGCTAAAAAATATACAGACTCTAATAGATAAAGATAGAGTCTTTGCGCTATTTGGATTTGTTGGAACTCCTACGATTAAAAAAGTTTTACCAATAATCAGAGACACAAAGATACCTTTTATAGCTCCTTACACTGGTGCTTCTTTTCTAAGAAACCCCAGCTTTGGCAATATTGTCAACTTTAGAAGCTCTTATGAACAAGAGGTAGAGAAGATAGTAAACTACCTCTATGGGACAAAAAATATAAGAAAATTTGCTATATTTTATCAAAATGATGACTTTGGTGAAGAGGGGTATGTCTCAACTATCAAAGCTCTAAAAAAAAGAGGTCTAACACTTATGGGTGAAGGAGCATATAAAAGAAATACTCTCTCAGTAAGGCATGCTCTTCACGAGATAAAATCAACAAGACCTGAAGCTATCATCATGGTTGGAACCTATAAACCTAGTGCCCATTTTATCAAAAAAGCAAGAGAAAAGTATTTTGATGATGTAATCTTTGCACCACTATCTTTTGTAAATGCAAATGCTTTGATAGATGAGCTAAACGGCGACGGAAAGAATATACTATTTTCTCAAGTAGTTCCACCCTATGACAATACATCTCTTCGAGTGACAAACGAGTATCAAAAACTTTTAGATTTTTATCACCCTGCTAGTGAGCCTAGCTTTGCCTCTTTTGAATCATTTTTAGCTGCTAAACTAGTGGTGGATGCTCTGCAAAACACAAGAGGAGCATTAACGCCTAAAAAATTCTTAAGAAATCTTAAAAACTTACCCACAGATGCATTAGGAGAAATCCCAATAAAATATAACAACACTCAACTATTGAATATCACCTATCTTACTATTTATACTGATAATAGGTTTAAGCTAGTTGATAAACAGAGATAAGATGAACTTTTATACAACAGTAAACAGGCTCCTAAATCGAGTAGAGTTTACAAACAAAACAAAAATTCTTATTGCAATTATTGCATTTAGCATGATAGCTATTGGATTTTTGATGATGATCTCTATATTTGCACTAAAATATGACTACGAGACTCTCTACCAAAAAAGAACAATCCCACAAGTAGGACTTGAGGAGATAAAAGATATCTACAGTGTAAACATCTACGACACTCTATATGACATAAAAAAGGGAAACATAGATATCCAGAGTGCTCAAGAAGTAATCACTTTGGCAAAACAGATGATAGAGGCTCAATGGAAAAACTACAATAACTCTATAGAATATCAAATAGGTGGTTTACCTCAGTTTGCAAGCAACTGGTTAAACTTCTTCTTATTGAGCGAGAACCTTCCTCAAAAGAACTACTTCCAAAGGGGTTTAATCTCAAAAATAGAGAAGAAGATGGGTAGAGTTAGTGCTCAAAGTAGAGAAATCATATCTCTGCTGAAGCAAGAAAATATAGTTGGGGCATCTACCGCTTTAGATGAGATATTTTTAGAGATTAATTCTATTAACATATATATCTCAAGCTTAATAACCTCTCATCTAAAAAAAGCTATTGCAGAAAAAAGTAGAAATGATAGGGTTTTTAAAACTAGTATTTATATGCTATTTTTACTTATAGGGCTAGTTTTTTGTCTTAGCATTATCATATCACTTGTCATTATTAACAACTTTAAAGAGCTACATAAATCTCTTGAGATAAAAGTCAATGATAAAACAAAAGAGCTAAGAGTGCTCAATAGCTCACTAGAGCATCGCATAAAAACTGAAGTAGAAAATAGTCGAAAAAAGGATCAAATTATGTTTGCTCAAGCAAGGCTTGCAAGCCTTGGCGAGATGCTTCAAAATATAGCACACCAATGGAGACAGCCTCTTGGAGCTTTGACGATGATAATTCAAAGCTTTCAATCAAAGTTTTTTTCTGGCAAGCTAAATGAAGAGTTTATAGAATCACGCGTTGAGGATGCTCAAGTATTGGCTAAAAACATGTCCGAAACACTAGAGGACTTTAGGACATTTTTTGACCCAAACAAGTCTCATAAGAACTTTAGCACAAAAGATGTAATCAACAAGTCAATAGACCTTATAAAATATCAACTCGAAAAAGAGAAGATTAGTGTTTACTTTAACATGAAAAAAGATATAAGGATATATGGCTTTGAAAATGAACTTGTACATGTAATTTTAAATCTTATAAACAACTCCATAGATGCTCTTTGTGAGAAAAAAATAGAGAACAAAGAGATAAAAATCATAGCAAGAGAATCTCAAAAAAATGTTATCATAAATATTATTGATAATGCTGGTGGTATAAAAAGTGATATAATAACAAAGATTTTTGACCCATACTTTACAACCAAACACAAAAGTGTAGGCACAGGGATAGGACTCTATATGTCAAAACAGATGGTCGAGAAACATATGAATGGAAAGATAAGTTGTAAAAATATACAATACAAAATGAAAAAAACCAAACTAAGTGATTGTGCCATGTTCACTATAAAGATTCCAATTAAACTTGAAGGAGTAGTAAAATGAAGCCTACAGAAGTTCCTACTTCGTGCTTTAGTCGCGAGGAATTTTTACTGGACTTGTTCAGTAAAAAGGGGACAGTAAAATGAAAAAACGAGATTTTGACCTACTAATTGGTTTTAATATACTCTACATAGAGGATGAAGCTGACTTGCTTAAACACACAACAACAGTCTTAGAGGATTTTGCAAAAAATATATTTGCAGTGCAAACTTGCGATGAAGCTTTGAGTGTATTAAGAGAGCACCATGTGGATGTTATCATATCTGATATACTTCTAAAAAATGAGAATGGTATAGAGTTTTTAAGGCACTTAAAGAGCGATTTGGATATAACTATCCCTACAATCTTAACAACAGCTCATACCGACACAGAGTATCTACTAGATGCGATAAAACTCAAAGTAGAAAACTACATCATAAAGCCTGTAAGTATAAAAGAGCTTTTAAACTCTCTTCACGATGTGCTTATGCCAAAAATTCAACAAAAAGAGATAGACAGCTCATACAATATCATCAAGGCTATCTCTGCGATTACTGATGGAAAGCAGGTTGATATAATACGATTTATCATCAAAAACCTAGATGATGAAGATATGTTCAATCACTCTTATGCGGATATAATGCAAAGAATTCAAGTAAGCAAACCAACAGTTATAAAACTCTTTAAATCACTTAGCGACCAAGGCATACTAACAAAAATTCAAAATAGAAAATATCTTTTTGATGAAACCAAATTGCCAATACCAGAGTAGATTATGAATCCGTTAAGAAGACTACCAAAAATAGACAAACTTGCAATGAATCCAGCTTTTAAAGATCTAAACCGTTCTCGTCTGCTTGAGATAGCAAAAAAAAAGATAGAGAGCCTAAGAGAGGAGATGCTCTCTAAAAAAATAGAGGACTTTGATGAAAAAGAGTTGATAAAAGAGATAAAGTATAGCTATGACAAACTTTTTGAGCCATCTCTAAAACCTCTTATAAATGCTACAGGAGTAATCTTGCATACAAATATGGGAAGAAGCCCTATAGCCCAACATGTGCTTGATAACGCCTCAAAAGTGATATGCAACTACTCAAATTTGGAATATAATCAAAACAGAGGCTCTCGCGGAGAGAGATATATACATGTAAGCAAAGACCTGAAAAATCTCCTTCAAGTTGAAGATGTCTTAGTGGTAAACAATAATGCAAGTGCAGTTTTTTTGATACTCAATACTTTTGCAAAAGATAAAGAGGCTATAGTGTCTCGTGGCGAACTTGTTGAGATAGGCGGAAGTTTTAGAATCCCTGAAGTGATGAGTCAAAGTGGGGCAATACTCAAAGAGGTGGGAGCAACAAACAAAACAAAAGTATCTGATTATCAAAATGCTATCAATGAAAACAGTGCTATGCTTATGAAAGTACACCAGTCAAACTTTAGTATCAAAGGCTTTAGCGAGGATACACCTTATAAAAATATAAAAGAAATTTGTGAAGCAAACAATCTTATAGACTATTATGATTTAGGTAGTGGATATATCCCTAAACTTCCTTATAGTCTTGGAAAAAATGAGCCATCCCTTAAAGATATATTAAAAGACAATCCATCACTCATAAGCTTTAGTGGTGATAAACTTTTTGGTAGTGTACAAGCTGGAATCATCGCAGGAAAAAAAGAGCTTATAAAAAAACTTAAGAAAAATCAACTTTTACGGATGCTAAGAGTAGATAAAATCACACTAAGCATACTCGAAGAGACGATAAAAGCCTACCTAAAAGAGGACTATAAAAGCATACCAACTCTATGGATGCTTTTTCAGACTGAAGAGTCTTTGTATGCTAGAGTATCAAACATACAAAAGAGAGTTAAAAATACCAAAGTTATAAAAAGTAAAACTATCATGGGTGGAGGAACTTTGCCAAATAGAGAATTTCCAACAGTAGCTCTTCATGTTGAGGGGAAAGCGAGTGAATTGGAGAAAAGGTTTAGAAAAAAAAATATCATAGGTCGCATAGAGAGAGATATGTTTTTACTGGATTTTAGAAGTATACTTCCTGAACTTGAAGAGCAAATAGTGCAGACTATAAAAAAGATAACTAAAAGCCATATATGAGTTAGCTAACTTACATACTATTTACGATTTAAATTCATCAAGCTTAGATTTTAAATCTTCTGCTACAAGATTTAATACTTTAGTCCACATTTTAGATAAATCTGATATAATACTTCCCA
>CAZLXQ010000085.1:0-5573 GCA_964563675.1 uncultured Sulfurospirillum sp. | reverse complement strand
CTTTTCTACTCATCTGTTTATCCTTAGTTTTTCATTGCTTTATTTTATCATTTTGGAATAAAGTTTTTGCTTTGTTTGGTTCTTTTTGTTGGGGACATTATAATTGGGGGCGACCCCTATATCTCATCAATATTTTTTAACTTAAGATACATCATAGCTGTCATTATGGCATCATTTGTAGCATCATGTTTTCCAAAGATTGGTAAGCCTAAGTCTTTCATGATGGAGTCAAATCTCAGATCAATTGCTCCATCAGGGATGAATTTTATCTTTTTATCGTAGTAGATTCCAGAAACCTCTATCTGCCTGTTTGGTAGTTTAATGCCAAGAAATGGCTTAAGATATCTGTTTATCATCTTTATGTCAAACTCCAGATAGTACCCCACTAGCGGTCTAGAGCCTATGAAGTGTAGAAATTTATCAATAGCCTCATTTGGTTTACTGCCATTTTGTAGGTCTATATTTCTTATTTGATGTATCTTTATACTCTCTTCGCTTATCTCTTTTTCTGGCTGCACAAATAGCTCAAATTTTTGTGAGGTAAGTATCTTGTTGCCTTTTAGCTTAATCGCACCGATAGAGAGAATTTCATCTTTTTTGGGATTAAGTCCTGTTGTTTCAGTGTCGTAAACAACAAACTCATCATCATACAACTCATCAAATAAAAAAGAGTATTTTTCATCTTTGAGATTTTTTCTGTTTAGATGTTTTGCTATCTTGCTAAAAATCATTGAATCATACTTGTCTTGAAGTGGTGGGCTATGAAGCTTTTGAATTTGTTTACAATTTTAAAGCTATCTTTTAAAAGATCAAGCTCAAGTTGGTTGAGATTTTCTATATCGACCATATTGCTTGATTGTGTTTCGTATCCTATCGCTCTTAGCCTCTCTTTTAGTCTGATATTTAAAAGTGTATCAAAAGCCTCTTCAATCATGCTTGCAAACTCTGTATTTAGTATATTTAGTCTCTTTAGCTCTCTTATCCTATCGTTTGTATTTGTCGCTTTGATGCCAGCTTCAAGTGCTAAACTTCTTATGCCTTGCACCATAGGAAAAATACCACCTTTTTTTAAATCAATCAAGTTGTCTTTAGAGATAAGATTTGAAAACATACCAATCGGAGTCTCAAAAAGCAGTGAATTTTTTGCAAAATTTGCCATATATACATCCCTACTTTTAACTCTTTTATATACTGTATCTTTAAGTTTTTTCAACAACTGATCATCCCCTGCAACCGTGATTGCATCAATAAATATCGCAAGATACATGTAGTCATCCTGTCTTGGAGCTTCAAGCCATCTATCAATCTCTTTTTTATACTCCTTTAAGCTCTTTCTCCAGTACTCGTTTGAGACCATTATGTTGCCATCACACTTTGGAAATCCAAAGTCTATAAGGGTGGCTGTAAACTTTTTCATACACTCTTCGTATAGCTCTACATCAACACCATTTTTGATGATGAGGGCATTATCCTGGTCGGTTTTAAGCATCTGCTCTTTTCTTCCCTCGCTCCCCATCACTATAAGACATGCATTTTTTGCTAACTCTTCGGGTACTAGCATCTCGTAGAGTTTCTCATAGACTTTCTCATTTAGCTCAGAGATTAGTTTTGAGATATACTCTACTTTTGTCCCTTTTGCATGTAGTTTTTTTATGATATTGATAAAGTCTTTACTAGCAGTCTTTAACTCATCTAGTGATTTTGCTTTTTTGATTTGAACCGCAACAAGGTAGGTGTGGTTTGCAAAGTAGCTTAAAAGATCTAGCTGTTCTAATACTCCCACAACCCTACCATCTCTCTTTACAATAATTCTTTTTATAGAGTTTTTTGTAAAAGAGAGGAGAGCATTAAATAGAAAATCATCATGCTCTATTGTTATGATCGGTCTAAGTGCTATGGGACCAATTGGGTCATATTTATCATAATTATTATATAGGATATTTTTTCTTAGTATACTATCAGTAACGATTCCTAGTTCACCATCTTCATCCACTAAGATGCAGTTTGTATTTAAATCCTCCATTTTTTTAAGAGAATCCATGATGGATTTTGAGGCCCGCACGATACAGGGGGCATGTAGATATGAGTCTGTGATGCGAGCTAACATAAAGCCTGACATCTGAGTTGTATACTCTTTTTGCTTTGCTGATTGAATTTTGTTGGCTAAATCATGTATGAAAAAGTCTTTAAAGCCACTATTTGACTCTAGTAGGGATTTAAAGTCTTTTTTTTTCATCTCAAAACAGATAAGCTCTTCAATTACGATAAAACTCTCTTCGGATTTATCATATATCAGTGAATCTGCATCAAAAGTATTTGAGTTGCCATAGATCTTTAAAAGCTCATCATTCTCATACTCGCCAACTTCGCCCTTAATGATGATATATAAAAACTCTGAAGATAGTTCGGGGGATATAAGTAGAGTATCTTTTTTGTAGTAAGCAATATCCATAGAGTCTGTAGCTTTAGTGAGCTCTCTTGGTGTCAATAGCTCAAACGGATGGATAGATTTTAAAAATGCCTTTTGATCATGCAGACTCATGCGCTAACCTTGCCTATAATTTGGGTTTAGAGTTAATTTAACACAAATTAGGTTAAAAGAAGTATAAAAAATAGCAGACATACTGCAAGTTTGCAGTATGTCTGAGTAGTTCTAGTGAGTTGCCTCACCAGCTCCTCTAGGGATTCTGATACTCTCAACAAGATTTTGAACCTCTTGTGGAGGTGGTGGAGTGAATCTACAAACAATAAGTGCTACTATAAAGTGTAGTATCATACCAATCGTGCCGATACCAGTTGGAGCAATGTTCCAAAGGTAAAGAGATGGATCTCCGCCCATAAATACAAAGTATATAACATAAGTTAGGGTAAATAAAAGACCAGTTGCCATGCCCGCAATCGCACCCTCTTTGTTCATCCTTTTATAGAATATACCCAAAACAATAGTCGGGAAGAACGAGGCAGCAGCAAGACCAAATGCTATCGCTATAACTTGTGCAACAAATCCTGGTGGATTTATACCCAAGTAACCCGCCACACAAATAGCAATTATAGCCGCTCCTCTAGCCGCTAAAAGCTCTTGCTTTTCAGTTAGCTTTGACTTGCCTGTTTTTTTATCTTTCATAAGCACTCGCCCTAAAAGATCATGTGCTATGGAGCTTGAGATAACAAGAAGCAGTCCAGCTGCAGTTGAAAGAGCAGCTGCAAGACCACCCGCTGCTATGATAGCGATAACCCAGTTTGGCAGACCTGCAATCTCTGGATTTGCTAAAACGATAATATCGCGGTCAATATAGAGCTCATTTATAATTTCAGAGTTAGCTCTCATCTCCTCAGTAGATATAGTATGAGATGGCATAGGGTTTGAGGTCAGTCTCTCTCCGCTATCTCCTACTTCGTCTATAAACAGTGGCTTACCGCCTCTTCCTTCAAATGCACTTCCCGAAGCAAACTGCATCAAGCCATCGTTATTTCTATCATTCCATCCAATAAGTCCAGCATTTTCCCAGTTTTTAAACCAAGTACCATTATTGTTTGCAATCTCTCCGTCAACAAATTTGGCATAATCAACATTTTGAAGATTGGCAATCAGGTTGACACGAGCAAAACTTGCAACACCTGGAATCTGAGTATACAAAAGAGCGATAAATACTAAAGCCCAACCAGCTGAGATTCTTGCACCCTTAACAGTTGGAGTAGTAAAAAATCTAACAATAACATGTGGAAGACCCGCAGTTCCAAGCATAAGTGCAGTAGTAAGCATAAATACATTCCAAGTACCAGCTTGACTTACTGTATATGCACCAAAACCGAGGTCTGTCATGGATTGATCGAGTGCGTGCAGTAAGAATGTGCCTTCCTCTATCGCCCTGATTCCATTATCAAACTCAAATGCTATAGTTCCACCAAAACCAACTTGTGGTAAAAATATCTCTGTTACTTGAAGAGACAAGAAAATTGCAGGAACAGTAAATGCAAATATCATAACACAATACTGAGCAACCTGAGTATAAGTGATACCTTTCATGCCACCAAGAACAGCATAGAAAAACACAACACCCATCCCTATAAGAACACCTGTGTTTACATCAACTTGTAAAAATCTTGAAAATACAATACCAACACCTCTCATCTGACCAGCAACATACACAAACGATATAACGATAACACACACAACAGCGACTGTTCGTGCTAAGTCTGAGTAGTATCTATCACCAACAAAGTCAGGAACAGTAAATTTACCAAACTTCCTTAGATATGGGGCTAAAAGCAGAGCAAGCAGTACATAACCACCAGTCCAACCCATCAAAAAAGCACCACCATCACTACCTTTTAGCGAGATGATACCAGCAAGTGATATAAAAGAAGCGGCACTCATCCAATCTGCGGCAGTTGCCATGCCATTGACTACAGGGTGTACACCACCACCTGCTATATAAAACTCTTTTGTAGACCCAGCTTTTGACCAGATAGCGATAGCTATATAAAGAGTAAACGATAGACCAACAAATAGATATATTAAACTTTGTAATTCCATTTTATTCCCCTTTATTCGTGAATATCATATTTTTCTTCTAGTGCTTCCATCTTTTTTGCATAGACAAAAGCAAGAACTATAAATACATAAATAGCACCCTGTTGTGCAAACCAAAACCCCAGTTTAAACCCTCCAAATGTTATAGCATTGAGCTCTTCGATGAAGATAATCCCAAAACCATAAGACACCACAAACCAAATAATCAACAATTTTACAATCAATGATATATTTTCTTTCCAGTAAGCTTCTATAGCTTCCTTGTTCATAAGGTCTCCTTAAAGTAAATTTTAGGTGCTAAGTAACTTAACACTCTTTCATCTACAATCATAGAGATTCAAAATAGCATTAACATAGCAATAGAGAATTTATTTAAAAAAAATGATAAAAACTGTTTCTGTGTGTAGTATTGAAACAAACTCTAAAGCTAGACAGTTAGACAAAAACCACACAAGCATCAGTAGGGCCGTGAGCTCCTATGACTAAAGACTGCTCTATGTCCGCAGTTTTAGAGGGTCCGCTGATAAAAACACCATATCCAGCCTCTTTAAACTCTACTTTTTTATAGGCTTCGTGCATGTTGTCTACTAGATTCTCTTTTTTATTAAGTCAAAGATTGCTTGCAAGAAGTACTCTATCAGCAATACACCAATGGTAAGTGATAGCACAATCGCTAAAAATCTAACAACTTTCATCTATCTCTCACTCAATGTTAGATTGACTGCAAGTCCTGCAAGGATAGTTCCCGCAACTCTATTTAGAACCATCTGGGCATATTTTGACCTACTAAACCAATCCCCAAGCCTGCCTGCTAAAAGAGTGATAGAGCTAAAAACAGCAAAAGCACATAGTATAAAAATAGCACCAAGCATAATTATCTGGATTGTAATACTGCCCAATGCTGGATTTGTAAACTGAGGTAAGAATGCCAAAAAAAATATAGATACTTTTGGATTAGTAACATTCATAATCACTCCTCGTCCATACATGTAAAGGTGTATTATATCGAATATTTATATTTTTCTTGTATAATACCGCC
>CAZLXQ010000084.1:0-5627 GCA_964563675.1 uncultured Sulfurospirillum sp. | reverse complement strand
ATGATGGATATAGATTTGGTATCATCGACCCTCATAAACATGATTTTTGTGAAGAGTGCAATCGTATCAGGCTAAATGCAGAGGGAATGCTTATACCGTGTCTCTTTTTTGAGGAGGCATTAAGCATAAGAAAAGCGGTTCAAGCAGGCGATATTGAAGCAGCAGCTGAGGTTTTAAAAGAGGTGTTGAGAAATAAGCCAGAAAAGAACATGTGGAGCGACAATCAAGACAATGAGACTTCAAGTAGAGCCTTTTATGAGACGGGTGGCTAAAAACTAAAAAACTCTACTCTCTCCCCCTTTTTTACAGTGGCTCTATCTTCTACAAGAGTATAGCCGTTGCACTTTGTAAGAATATTTAGCATTCCTGCTTTAAAAGATGGAGCATTCTTAAAGCTCACACCATCAAAAAAACCAGGGATTGCACTTGTGCAGTTTTCCCTACATGTAAACTCTTTTTTGTTCTTTACAAATAACCCTTTTTTTGCTTTAGTAGAGATGTTTTTTATAGTTTTTATAGCCGGCACCCCAAGAAGCTCAAATCCAAGTAAGCAAGAGAGCGGAAGACCAGTAAGATGAAGTATAAAAGTATCCTCAAAGCATGTTAGAGCAGTAGGGCTGGCAGGGGCTATTTGTACTCTATGAAAGAGTATGTCAAAATCATCTTCATATATAACTTGACTCATAGCATCATATCTACTCATAGCTCCTGTTGTAATGATAAAATCACTATGTTTGCCCAACTCTTTAAGGTGCTCTTTTATGGCTATTTTATCATTTTTTACTTGCCAAACCTTCTCTATTTTTGCTCCAACCTCTAGTATTCTTGCTGCTAGTGTTAGGGCGTTTGAGTTATATGTTTCGCCTTTTTTTATCATTTTTTGTACAGGACAGAGCCTATCTCCAATACTAAGAATACTTACTTTTGGTTTTTTAAAAACCTCTAGCTCTCTTACACCTTGACTAGCAAGCGAAGTGATGCCATAAGCAGTGATAAGCTCACCCCTACTAAGAAGCAGTTCATCTTTTTTTATATCTTCTCCAGCTTGCTTAATATTGTACATTTTAGGTGGATTTGCTTCTCTTTGCTCATATGCTACAACGCTAAGCGTTCCCTCTTTGAGTATATCTCCAGTAGAAACCTCATACCTCTCATCGCCCAATAGTGCAAAGCCATCCTTAAGAGCAATAGGGTGAGTTGGTATAGAGACGGTTGCGTATAGATTTTGAGCACAGATATGTTTCACTGAATCAAGTAGGGGTATTTTTTTTGTTTGCAAAACTACTAAAAGCTCTTTTGATATGATTTTTAGCGCTTTTTCATAATTAATCATATATAATTGTAGCAAATTTTTTTATAGAAACAGACTATTATGGAAGAACTACTTATAACCGCGATAAAATTTCATATCTATTTTTTAATCGGCATGGTGATTGCTGCTTTGATAAATCTATACTTCATCTTCACAAGTAAAGAGTTTTCTAAAAAAGTCAAAAAGGTAAATCCAGCCTACTATGGACTGTTCGCATCTGTTGCATTTACTGGTGTTATTATCTTAGCTGTCTACCACTTGCATATGACTCATACGGTTTACATGATGATAGTAGCTTGGCTAGTCATATTTGTGATGAGTATGAAGCTTTTTAAAAAGTATAAATACGGCACACCTGCTGAGTATAGAGAGTTTGCTAAAAAGAAGTATATCTTAGATATTGCTTTGATATCCATTGTAACCATAGTTGTTTATGCAGTTTAATTACTCTATAGTTGTGGGAGTTTGTGGTTTAATGCTTTTTAAGTCTATTTCAGATATAGTTCCAACTCCTCTTTATGAAGGACAATAACAGATTTTAGGAATACAAAATGAAAAAAGAGATACATCCAGAGTACATTGAGTGTAAAGTAAGTTGTGCTTGTGGCAATAGTTTTGATACTATGTCAAACAAAGCAGAGATGAGGATAGATATTTGTGGCGAGTGCCATCCATTTTTCACAGGAAGTGAAAAAATAGTTGATGCTGCGGGTAGAGTTGAGAAATTTAATAAAAAATATAACTTAAAATAGTTTTGTTAAAACTTTGGTCTATTTTATTCCTATCCCAATAGGAAATCTTGAAGATATTTCACAAAGAGGGCTAAGACTTCTTTGTGAGTGCCGTACTCTTTTTTGTGAAGATACAAGAGTCACAAAAAAACTCCTCTCACTTTTAGGTGAAAAATACAGCCTAGCCTTTAAAGTGGAAAACTTTATATCACTCCACTCACATAATGAAAAGTATATTTTAGACAATATAGATTTGTCTATATTTGATGAAAAAGTAGCCTATCTAAGTGATGCTGGCATGCCTTGCATTAGTGATCCTGGAAGTCTCTTGGTGCAGTTTTGTCAAAGCAAAAAGATAGCTTACGAAGTTCTACCAGGTGCAAATGCAGCTCTTTTAGCTTACGCAACAAGTGGTTTTACTAATCCTAGATTTGGTTTTTATGGTTTTTTAGCACACAAAGGCAAGGAGAGAGAAAGGGGCTTAGAGACCATAACAAACTCAAGCATACCAACTATCCTATATGAATCCCCTTATCGCATAGAGAAGCTTTCACTTGAGCTCTCATCACTTATACCTAAAAGAAAAGCTATATTTATCAAAGAGGCTACAAAAAAGTTTGAGAGACGGTTTATCTCTACATGCAAGGAGATAAACAAGCAACTAAAGGATGCAAACCTAAAAGGAGAGTGGGTAGTGGTAGTTGATGGAAAGCCTACATGCAGAGGTAGTGCTATCACTAAAAAGGATATACTTGAGCTTGAGCTACCTCCAAAGCAAAAAGCTAAACTTTTAGCTAAGATTACGGGCGAGAGTGTTGAGTCTTGGTATAAAAAATTCATTTAAGCCTTTTTAGATACAATAATTCTATGATTATTTATGGCAAACAACTATTTTTACATATATTGAAAAACTATCCTGAAAAGCTAAAGGTAGTTTACTTGTCAAAAAAGTGCGATCAAAAACTTTTTTCATCCATCGCAAATGCCTCAAGCAATATAGTACGAGTAGACAATCAAAAGGCTCAAGCACTTGCTAGAGGAGGTAATCATCAAGGGTTTATTGCCCAAATTGAGGAGCTTAAGTATAGTGAGTTTTCAACCGTAAAAGATGATAAGTTTTTAGTTATATTAAATGAGCTTACAGATGTAGGTAACATAGGAGCGATAACAAGAACGGCTTATGCTTTTGGTGCGGATGGGCTTATCATAAGTGGCATAAAAACTCTCAACTTTGAAGCGGTCATCCGAACAAGTAGTGGGGCTGCATTTGAGCTGCCTATAGTTTTATATCCAAATGCACTTGATATGGCTCATGAGTTAAAACAAGTAGGCTTTACTCTGTATGGAGCTGATATGAGCGGGCAGAGTATTGAGCAAGTAGAGTTTGATAAAAAAGTAGCCTTAGTGATAGGAAGCGAAGGTGAAGGAATAAATAAAAAATTAAGAGCAAAGCTAGATAAAATTGTGTCAATAAAAATGGCGAGAGATTTCGACTCTCTAAATGTAAATGCAGCGGCAGCAGTAATATGCAACAGGATTGCTAATGGATAATATAAAAATACTTGAAGAGATAGGGCTAAAAAAGGTTTATGAAGATACTCATATAGAGCAAAAATACCTAAAGCACATGGTAGATTGCAACTTTGATAAACTAGACTACATCAATACAAGAGGTTTCATCAAGATACTCGAAAGAGAGTACAAGCTAGATCTTAGTGAGTGGATAGAGGTTTTTGAAGAGTACTGGGAGCAAAATCGTAAAGCAGGTGAAGATGATGGACTTTTTGTGTTTATTGATGATAAAAAAAGGGACAAGAAACCGATAATTTTTATAGTGGTAGTCCTTATTGTGGTCTCATTTGGTCTATTTTTTTCATATTTTCAAGAGAGAGTTGAGTTTGTAAGCTATGTAGATAATAATGAAGCTAAATATGAGCAGGCGACTGTAGTTCAAAAGACAAAAGAGATTCTATTTGAAGCCAATAACTCTTTTGAAAAAGAGAGTATAGAGGAGTCTTTGCTTAAAGATGAAAACATTACACTACAAGAAGATGTAATAGTTTATAAAGAGACCGATATAGAAGAGATTAGCATAAAAGAGCAAAAATTCGAAGAAAAAGAGATAGAGGAGTTTGTTAAAAAAGCAGATCCAATACTGCCTCAAGAGGTCATCATAACTCCAAATTTAAAACTATGGGTAGGCGTCATATATCTTGATACAAAAAAAAGAAGGTCTTTTTTAGGAGAGGGTAACTTCTCCATAGATATCTCAAAAGAGCAGATTATCACAACAGGGCATGGTGATTTTGATCTAAATATTGCAGGTGAAAAAAAAGAGTTCAATATCCAAACCCCAATGAGATTTTTGGTAAAAGATTCAAACTTGACACAGATAAGCTTAGACAGATTTAAAGAGCTAAATGAAGGCATAGCTTGGTAAGAGCCTCTATAGCCTCTCTTTTTTTGGTAACATCTCTTTGGGCGACCATCTTAACGCAAAAAGTAGAGAGCTTTATGGGTCAAAAAGAGTATAATATCCAAAAGAATCTAGTTGGTATCTTGTTTGAAGAGGAGAATCTGTTTCTTCATGCTGATGGTAGTGTGGATGAGATGAGGGTTTTAGAAAAACTAAAGCAGAGTGGTCTTTTAAAGCTTTTTTATGAAGAGCCTCAAGAGTTAAGTCTCTCTTTTGTAACAAAAGAGAATCCACTGATTTTTATGAGAGTTATCAATGAAGCACTCTTTTCGATGGGATATAACTACTTTTTAACAGAGCGAGCAGTAAAAAGCTTGGATAGCTTTGTTTGGGATATCATCATCTCTACAGAGAACATTGTTGATCCTTTGATACTCTCTAAAGAGCTAGAAGCAAGAGGGAGTTTTATAGAGTCAGTAGAGAGAAGGGGCGAGAGTGAGTGGAGATATGTAATCAATACTGACAATATTAGAGTAAAAGCACAAAAGATAGAGGCAGGTATGAAAACAGACTTAAGAAAGCCTATAAAACCATACTGGATATTGGTCGAGGAGATAAAAACTATATCATTCTCTTCAAAGATAGCCGATAGATGGCATCCAAGTATAATCTTTTATAGCGATAAGCTGCATATCATAAGTGATTACAGAAAAGATAGTCCAACAAATAGATTAAAGCTACCTGTACCGATAGATGCAAAGTATATCAAAGTATCAGACCTGCATACACTTGATAATATAAAAAGAGGTATATCAGTTTATCTGACAAGCAGAGATTAAAAAAAGGAGATAGATAGCGATGTTCGACGAGATAAGATTCAATACGATAGATAGGCTACCAAACTATGTTTTTGCAGAGATAAATGAGATAAAATTAAATGCAAGAAGAGCTGGTGAAGATATCATTGACTTCTCTATGGGAAATCCAGATACCAAAACTCCCCAACACATAATAGACAAGCTAATAGAATCAGCAAACAAAGACAAAACTCACGGATATAGTGCTTCAAAAGGTATATACAAGCTTCGCCTTGCGATTTGTAAGTGGTATAGCAGAAAGTATGGAGTCGATATAGACCCAAACCGTGAAGCTGTAGCAACTTTGGGGA
>CAZLXQ010000083.1:0-5715 GCA_964563675.1 uncultured Sulfurospirillum sp. | reverse complement strand
CTTTAGTGGGTGACTCCACTATGATCAGATTTTTCATACTCTACCTATATAATTGAAAATTGTTTTGACATTGTAGCGAAAAAAAAATCAATAGCATAAATCAGAACCAGTTTTCTAGCCTAAGACAGTTATCTCTTGAGGTGAGTGAGAGAGTAGATTATTCGAGACATCCCCAATGCCTTTGAAAAAAATATATCAGCGTATTGGTATCTAAAAGGTACATCTTGCCCCATCTTTTATACTCTCGTTTGAACGAATCTCCTCTATGGAGCTAAAATCTTCCCAAGCTCCGCTAAGCTCTTTTGTGTCACTACTCTAGCTCTCTATAGTTTTCTCTTTAAGTACAGTAGAGATATACTTACTTATAGATAGATTCATCTCTCTTGCTAGTTTTTTTACTTTTAACTCAGTGCTATCATACATATATATAGTTACTTGTGCCATATTCTACTCCTTTAGCATATATGTGTAAGTATATGTCATTTTTATTAATTTTGTCAAATTTAGTGATTTCTATCACAAAATTCAAAACAAAATCACACCTCTAGCTTGATGTCGCCCTTTGCGTAGTTGTGCACCAAAGCCTGTATAAGGTTTTGATAGCCTATGCCTAGCACTTTTGCTTTTGCTTTTACGGCGGCTAAATCTCTAACTGAAAAACGAATGGTTGTTTGTCTCTTCTCGTTGAGTGCTTTTGTATATTTTGCATGGTTTTTATATGCGTCTATATCGCTTATACTAAGCTCATCCTCTTCCCATTCGCCATCTTGGATAGCTTGTAGAAGCTCTAGCTCTTCGCTGTTTAGATATCTAGTATCGTTATTCATGCTCGCCTCCTTCTTTATGTAGTTTTCTGCTAGGGATGATAGTTTTTAAAAATATCTCATCATCACTCTCAACAAAAGGCACATAGCAGATATATCCCTTTATCTCTAAGACAAAGATTTTTTGATTTGGATATTGCTTTGTATTTGGATGGCGTTTTCTAGCTACAATCTCACCCGCTAGAAGCTTATCCAAAACCATCTCAAAATCAACACCTCGCTGAAGCTTTAAGAGCTGATTTTTCTCTTCGTTCCAGTTTATAACTTTGTCCAAATCTCCACCCTTGTGCCTGTTAATATACCTAGATTTTACCATATTGTAGATATCTTGTCAATACATTATAAATCAACATATAAAACCTCAAAACACTATAAACTTTTTTCCCAACCCTCCGATGTAGTATATATCAGAAGCAAGGACGCTACTGAAAATTTACGATAAAAGGATTTATCATGGGATTTAAGATTAACACAAATGTAGCGGCACTGAACGCTCACAACAATGCTGTTATGAACAACAGAAACTTAGACAACTCGTTGGCTAAGCTCTCTTCAGGTTTGAGAATCAACACAGCAGCAGATGACGCTTCTGGCATGGCGATTGCTGACTCTCTTAGAAGTCAAGCAAACTCTCTTGGTCAAGCGATTGCAAATGCAAATGATGCGATTGGTCTGATTCAAACTGCAGACAAGGCAATGGACGAGCAGGTAAAGATTCTCGATACCATCAAAACTAAAGCAATTCAAGCAGCAACAGATGGTCAAACAACCGCATCTCGTGAAGCAATTCAAAAAGATGTTAACAGACTAATGGAACAGCTCAACAACATAGCTACAACCACTTCATTTAATGGTCAAGTTTTACTCGCAGGTAATTTTACCAATAAAGAGTTTCAAATAGGAGCATTCTCCAATCAGACTATCAATACCTCTATCAATAACACTCAAAGTGTAGCTATCGGAAACACTCAAACTCGTACCGATATAACTGAATTGGGTAACTTTGATACTATATCTGCGGGAGCTGCAAGAGGAACAAACATCTTAAATATCGTCGCTAATGGTATTGCAAAAGGGGATGTTATAAGACTTGATGGTGTAGGTGATTTTACAGTTAAGGGAGTAAGTACTTCAGCTGGAACTGTAACTCTTGATACAGGAACTCTAAGCCCAGGCATAACAGTCTCTGCTGCAAATGGCACACAAGTATCTGTTGTTAAGGCTGCAGGAGATAGTATCGCTACAGTTGCTTCGATAAGTGCTGGCTCAACTAGTGCCGTCGTAACAGATTTGACTGGATTTGCGGTTGGAGATCAGATAAAACTTACTACAGTAACTGCAGGTGGAACAGAGACTATCACCATTACAGGCATAAATAGTGCTGGAACAATATCTTTTGCTGCGGTTGGTGCAGGCATAACTGCTGGTGCTACTGTTACAATGGAGCTAGTAAAGAGAGCCAGTGTAGGTACAGGAATCAGTACATTTAACTATATGCAATATACCGTTGAAGGCAAAGAACTCTCTGGTGTTCAAATGACAGACGGTAGTGGTCATGGTGTTGCTCAAGGTGGACTTGGAGCGGTTGCTAGCCTTATCAATGCTGCAACAGAGAGCACAGGTGTTAAAGCTGTAGCAAACACAAGTGTGTCAGCCAATAGTATAGTAGCAGGTGGAACAACCATAGAGGACATAGTGATAAACGGTGAAACTATAATCAGCTCTGGTACACTCTTGCAGTCAGGAGACAATGACTCAACACTACAACAAGCTATCAATGAAAAAACTGCACTTACAGGAGTAACAGCAACAGTTACTGATGGTAAGCTAGAGCTTACTAGTGATGGTCGTGTTATGAATATCTCTGGCATGAGTATAGCGGCCTCTATAACTGATGGTGTATATACAGGCTCACTAGAGCTTACTAAAAACAGTACGGCTGAGATATCTATATCTGCTAGCCACTTTAGTGATGCTGCTCTAACTAATGCACAGGCTAGTGCTTCTGCTCACACACTAGATGAGACTGCAGATACTCACAATCTTTCTGAGTTGAAATTTGGACAGATTGATGACAATAAAGATGGTGTCATAGATAGTAATGACCAAGTTGGTTTGCTTCTTACAAGAGAGGGTGCTATGAGGGCTATGGACATAACAGAAGCTGCTATATCTGCTCTTAATGGTACTAGAGCTGACCTTGGTTCTGTTCAAAACCAGCTAACAGTTACAGTAAACAATATCTCTGTTACTCAGGTAAATGTTAAGGCCGCAGAATCAAATATCCGCGATGTTGACTTTGCCGCTGAATCAGCTGCATTTTCAAAGTTTAACATCTTAGCACAATCTGGAAGTTATGCGATGAGTCAAGCAAATGCTGTTCAGCAAAATGTGTTGAGATTGTTACAATAGTAACAATCGGTAAAGTTGCATAGCAACGATACATATTTCTGTGAAAATGTGTTGAGGCTATTGCAGTAGCAAAATATTCTATCTCTATAAGCAGTGTGGCTCTTTAAGTAGCCCACTGCTTTTTAGCCTCTTTTATGATCCCAATCGCATTTTTCATTATTCCTGAAAGAGTAAACAGAAGCTCCCTATGTAGAAGTATCCATTGTATGGCTTTTTCTTGATTGTCTTCCGCATTGTCAATGTAGCGAACTTTTACAATAGCAAGATCTAGCTCTATGTGCAACAAATCTGACTGCATAAAGTCATAATAAAACTCATTGAAGGCAGAATCTTTTGAAATCAATGCTCTTATGGTCTCTATTTCATGTAGTAAATATGCTGTTTCTGATACACTAAATTTTTCTAGTGCTTCTTTTTTGGTTATATTTTCAAGCCTCTTTACTGCTTCGTGTATAGTTAAAAAAGTCTGCTCTAGTTTTTTAGAGATAACGATACCATCTTTTATGAGGGAGTTGATTTGATATCTCACAGATTTTAGTTGACTTTTATACCTACTGTTTTTTAAAGTAATTTCAATTTTGTTTTTTACAAATTTTTTGTTAACATGCTTATCAATAGCTTCTTTAAAAGACAGCTCAATTGAACCTTTTATCCGAGCACCCCCTTGTGTTGCATTTATGGTCTCAACCGTATCTTTTACGCTTTCAATAGTCTGCTCAAAGGAGTTCCTAAATAGCACCCATACACCCGAAGTAGCTACTTCGCCCTTCCCGCCATATGCCTCAACCAAACTAGTCTCTATCTTCTCTTTTTTAACATCATCTTCACCAAACACATGATCTTTACTATGGCTTCTACCATCTTTTGCAAAAGCTAAGTCTTGCCCTATTAGGATAATATTTGTATATTTCATAGCTATTGCTAACTCATGAGCAAGATTTGCAGAGCTCATTCCATTACCTAAGTAGCCATGGTCATCTAACTTAAAAAATCTGTTGTAGTCAAAAGGTCTCATTACTAGTACCTTTTTTCCCTTTATCGACTCAAGTGTCTCTTTGTGTTGTAGCGATACAGATAGAAAAATAATATCTTTTTGAAATTTTTCTGAGCTGTTTTTAAAAAAAGATGAAGTAAGAGATACTCTCTCTATGGAGGTAACTATATCTGGCTTAATTCCATTTTTTTCAAGTATAGGAAGGCTTGCATCTACACTGATAATTGTTACACTATCTTGAATCTCTCTTAATAGCGAAAGTTGCTTGTGTAGACTAGGGCCCGTTGATACAACTATGGCTACATTGCTACTCTTTTTTGTTATCAGCTCAGTAAATTTTCCACCTTGAAGCATAGTAGGGATATTTTGAATATGGTGTTTTACACCTATAAGATTATCATTTACATCATTGCCTGAAAAAGAGATGACATAATGGATAGCTTTTATAAGAGTTTCATTGGTAGATATAATTTCATCTTTATAATTCTCATAAAAGGGTAAAAGTATGTGAAGAGTGTAAACTTTAGCATAAAATCTAGACTTATGTTTGCCAAACAGTTCTATAGCCAACTTAAAAGTCAACTGTGAAGGCAGTAAAAATATAATTTTGCTAGATTTGATATAGTTGCTATAGTCGATAAGATGAAACTGCATATAGAGTATTTCTACTTCTGGTTCCACTATCAAAAGCCTTTCAAGCTCTTGGCTTTGCAGAAGAAATATAATCTCATTACCATTTCCAATTCCAAAAAAGTAGAGATAAGGAAACTCCCTTAACTGCACATACTCCTCTTTTTTGTCATTATACTCTTCGATAGGGTTATTGTATAGCACTTGGTTGCTTTTTTTTTCAAGAATATTTATTGCATTTTCTGTATCGCCTTGAAACAGCTCAAACCTTTCATTTGATTTGATTTTTTCTATATCTTTAACTAGTTCAGGATTAGTATTTTTTAAAGCGGCTAGATTTTTTTCATATATATTTGACATTTAAAAGACCTTTTAAAACAGTAAGCAATTTACATTCCTACCATAAAGCTAGCCTCTCCCCAAACTCATAATCTTTTTTAGCAGTTTTGCTAAGCACCTCTTTTAGATGCTTTGGATGCATACCAAACCCAGGTCTTACACTCCTTATATTCTCTTTCGTAAACTTCTCACCTTTTTTTATATCTTTGCTCACATAAAGACTTCTTGTAAAAACTCGTCCATTTTTTGGCTTATAATTCACTGTGCCAAGAAGTTTTTGGGTATCTCTAACAGCCTCTACCATCTCTTTAAACTCATCTTTATCTAAAGAAAAATCAGCATCCGCTCCACCTATAGATTTATCAAGAGTAAAATGCTTCTCAATCACTTTTGCCCCAAGACTAACAGCAACGATAGGAGCAGTAGTCCCAAGAGTATGGTCACTAAACCCAACAGTAACTCCAAATCTATCTTTTAAGTCAGCCATAGTGAGTAGATTGGCATCTTCAAGTTTTG
>CAZLXQ010000082.1:0-5717 GCA_964563675.1 uncultured Sulfurospirillum sp. | reverse complement strand
ACATTTTTTGTTTGTGAGCTTGCAAGACTTTGAGTTGCAAACAACATTGTAGCTAGAAGACCAAAGGATAGAAAACATCCCTTTAACTTTGTATTCATAAAATACTCCTGTATAAAATTTACAAGGAAGTTTAAAACATTTAAATTACAATTTGGTTACAGTCTCAAAGCTTAAACCCAAAGGTTATCAATTAGTCTAGTTTTGCCGATTTTGACAGATACTAAGATGATGCTGTTTTTTAGCTCTATCTTCTCTAGTTTCTTAAACTCTCTATAGTTCTTTTTGTCTTAGAGCGAATCTTCCCACCCAAAATCCCCACAAATCATGAACAGATTCTACTACGAAAGAGTTATAGAGAAGATGGGAAAGTTAAAACTAGAACTATAGCAAACTTGGTCGGAGGCGTATTATTGACACTCAAAGAGGGCTTAGTGCTAATGATTTATTGAAGTTGATTGCTTCTCACAAGGAGATGAAGGGTTTGTTTCCACCTTTAATGCGAATATAGCCTTGGTTAGCCTGTCCCTCTTTTCTCTTAATTTTGTAGCTTGCTTTTGATTATGAAGGAGATTAATAAACTTTTAAAGAGCATAATGTTATCATCTGTTCATAACCAAAGGATGTGCGTGTATGATTTAGAAAACTTGTTAGATTTGAATGGAGAAGTTTTTCCAATGGAAAGTGGCTATTGGGTTAAGTTTGAAGTTTATAAAGTGGAGGCAGCGATTGCCATACCTCATGGTATTAGGTATTCTTTGACTCTACACAATGCAAGAAATCATAGGGTTATAGGCTATGACAATGCTCATAGTTTTAAGTCAACTAAGAGGTATGGAACAAAAAAAGAGACTTATGGTCATATTTATAAAAAAGTTGATGTTATGGCGTATGAGTTTGAATCAGCTTCACAATTGATGGAAGATTTTTGGAAAAGTGTAGATTATTATATGGAGAATAACAGATGAAAATGAAGACAATAAGAGTTGGTATAATGTCACTAGATGAGTACAAAAAAAGAACAATAGCGATTGCTAGAGGTGAATATAAAATTAAAAAAGATGAATCTAAAGTATGGTTTGAGTCAATAAAATCAATGGCTCAGATACTTTCAAATGAGAATCAAGCTATGCTAAAGGTGATTTTAGAAAACCACCCTCAATCACTAAAAGAGCTCGAAACCTTAACAGGTCGTGCAAAATCAAATCTTTCAAGAACTCTAAAAACACTTGAACGATACGGCATAGTAGAGCTTCATAAAAAAAACAATACTTTAGTCCCAAAAGTATTAGCAACAAACTTTAAAGTAGAATTTGGGTTAGAAGTAGCATAATTCTCGAAAGGAGTCAGGGTTACACTCTACATTTTTTGATTATTTTACATACTTCAGCGAGGCTAAGCGACAACTCTTTTGCTATTTGTGTTTTAGTGTAGTTGTCTTTGTAGGCTTCTAGTATTGCACTGTTTCGTTTTTTTATTGCATAATTCGGGTTTAAATATATTTTTGGTACAATGTTTTCCATAAAAAGCCTTTTTGTGTATTTTGTAAAGTTATTGTTTTTCTAGTAGATAATTATAACATTTACAAGGTTTTAAAAGCTTTTTTTAAAATTATATTTAGCTTAAATTGTGGGTTGTTTTTTGTGATCTGTAAGTGGCTCTATAATAAAAAACTTTTTAACTACCCCTGCACACTAAAATTAGCTTTGCTCATTTAGTATAGTAGGGGTAGTTGTTCATAAAGTGCGATTAAGCCCGAATTATTCTAGTTTAGCAATTTTATTGGATAATTCGGGTTAAAGCAAAAAAAGGAGAGGTCATGGAGTTAAGCGGTTCTCAAATGGTTGTTGAAGCACTAGCAAAGGAGAGTGTAAGTGTAGTTTTTGGTTATCCTGGTGGTGCGATTATGAATGTTTATGATGAGATATATAAGCAGAACCATTTTGAGCATATACTAACAAGACACGAGCAAGCAGCGGTGCATGCAGCAGATGGGTATGCAAGAAGTAGCGGTAGAGTTGGTGTCGCTTTTGTTACAAGTGGGCCGGGGTTTACAAATGCAGTTACAGGACTTGCTACGGCTTATATGGATTCAGTTCCTATGGTTGTCATAAGTGGACAAGTGCCGATAAGTATGATAGGAACTGATGCCTTTCAGGAGATTGATGCGGTTGGAATCTCAAGACCATGTGTTAAGCATAACTATCTTGTAAAAGATGTAAAAGACCTACCTTGTATACTTAAAGAGGCATTTTTTATAGCACGAAGTGGTCGTCCTGGACCTGTACATATAGATATCCCTAAAGATGTTACGGCTCAATTTGCAAAGTTTGATTATCCAGAAACTATCAAAATGAAAACATATAAACCAACATATAAAGGCAATGTTCGGCAGATAAAAAAAGCAGTTGAAGCGATAGCGGAGGCAAAAAGACCTGTACTCTATATAGGTGGTGGTGTTATTAGTTCAGGTGCAAGTGAGTTGGTGCGAGAGTTTGCCCAGATTACGGGAATACCTGCAGTTGAGACTTTGATGGCAAGAGGGGTTATGGGGGATGAGAATCCGCTTCTTTTAGGAATGCTTGGTATGCATGGTTGCTATAGTGCCAATATGGCGATGAGTGAAACAGATTTTATGATAGCTTTTGGTCCTAGGTTTGATGATAGAGTTACAGGTAAGCTTAGTGAGTTTGCAAAACATGCGAAGATTATACATGTAGATATAGACCCAAGTAGCATAGGAAAAATCGTAGATGTAGATTTTCCTATAGTTGGAGATTTGAAAAATGTTGTTGAGGGCATGATACCTTTAGCAAAAAAGAGAATTGATAAAGCGATATATAAGAGTTGGAGAGATCTGTTAAAGAGGTATAGCGAAATACACCCTTTAGACTATAAAGATTCAGATGAGGTTTTAAAGCCACAGTGGGTTATAGAGAGGACGGGAGAGATACTTGGTGCAGATGCATTTATAACAACAGATGTTGGTCAGCACCAGATGTGGGCGGCACAGTTTTATCCGTTTAGTTTTCCAAGACAGTTTATTACAAGTGGCGGTTTAGGAACTATGGGGTTTGGATTTCCTGCGGCGATTGGTATTAAAAGAGCATTTGCTGATAAAGTGTCTATAAATTTTACAGGTGATGGCTCTATCTTGATGAATGTTCAAGAGCTTATGACGGCAGTTGAGATGGATATACCAGTCATTAACATAATCTTAAACAATCAATTTTTAGGTATGGTTCGTCAGTGGCAGACATTTTTCTATGAAAAAAGATACTCTTCGACTGATATACAAGCTCAGCCAGATTTTGTAAAACTAGCAGAGAGTTTTGGAGGGGTTGGCTACAGGGTTGAAACAAAAGATGAGTTTGATAAAGCCTTAAAAGATGCGATTGATAGCAAAAAAGTCGCTTTTATAGATGTAAAGGTTGACAGATTAGAGAATGTTCTACCTATGGTTCCATCTGGCGGCACACTATACAATATGATGTTAGAGTACAAGGAGTAAGTTGTGGAAAATGTAAGAAGAGTACTTTCGGTTATAGTTATAAACGAAGAGGCTGTATTGTCAAGAATTTCTGGCCTTTTTGCGGGTCGTGGGTACAATATAGATAGCTTGACAGTAGCACCAGTTCCAAACACAGAGTTCTCAAGGCTGACAATAGTAACAAATGGAAATAAAAAAGTGATTGAGCAGATTGTAAAGCAGCTTCATAAACTGATACCAACATATAAAGTTATAGAATCAAAAGAGTTTGTAGAGAAAGAGATGGCACTAGTTAAGATACCTTTAAATGAAGACTTTAATGGGCTTGATGCAATGCTTAAAGCTTACAATGGAGCCATAGCAAACAGTGGAGAGGACTTCATAGTAGTCATGGTTGCAGATGATGCAAAAAGAGTTGCCAATTTTCTAAAAGCTATCAAGAAGTACAATCCAACCCAGATGGTTCGTGGTGGCTCAGTGGCACTGGAAGTTTGATGACGCTATCAGCGATACTTGAGAGATTGGATATTGCATATAGCGGTAGAGATTTTGAGACTTCATCTTTTGCAACTCTAAAAAGTGCAGATGAGACACAAATCTGTTTTTTAAGCGATACGAAACTTTTAGATGACCTTAAGAGTACAAAAGCTGGAGCAGTTATACTTAAAGAGGAGTATTTAGAGTTTTTACCCTCTTCAAGTTCAGCCATTGTAAGTAAAAATCCATATTTTGATATGGCTAGAGTGAGTAGGTATTTTGCAAAGAAACCCTTTTTAAATGGTGGCAAAAAAGAGATACATAGCAGTGCTAAAGTCGATAAAAGTGCGATAGTTGGTGATGGTAGTATAGTGGAAGAGGGTACTTATATTGCAGCAGGTGTTGTTATAGGTGCCAATGTAAAAGTTGGTAAAAATACACAAATATATCCAAATAGTGTGATATATGACGATACTACTATCGGTGCAGATTGTATTGTTCAAGCAGGAGCTGTTATCGGTAGTGATGGTTATGGTTTTGCTCATACTAAAGATGGTAAGCATGTAAAAATTTGGCATACTGGCAATGTTTTGATTGAGGATGATGTTGAGATTGGAGCCAATAGCACGATTGATAGAGCAGTATTTGGCACAACTCTCATCGGTAAAAATACAAAGATAGACAACTTGGTTCAAATCGGACACAACTGTGAGCTTGGGGAATCTTGCATCTTGGTAGCTCAAACAGGACTCTCAGGTTCTGCTGTGCTTGGACAAAATGTAGTCATAGGTGGTCAAAGTGCAGTTTCAGGGCATCTTCGTATTGGAGATTTTGCACAACTTGCTGCGAGGAGTGGTGTAACAAAGTCAATTGAAGGTGGAAAAACCTATGGTGGTTTTCCTCTGATGCTACAAAGGGATTGGCTAAAAATTCAGCTTAAGTTAATAAAATACTTTAAAGATAAAAAATAGGAGAAAACAATGAGTGGAGAAATTAGAGTTTTAAATACATTTGCATTAGCAGAAACAAAAAGAGGTACCATTACGGTTTCGCATATAGATGAGCCTTATAGGTCAGGTTCATTTCCTGTGGTGAGCATAGGGATATCTTTAAAAGGAGATGAAAATAATCCAGACTGGAAAGCTCACATACCTTATGAGAATTTAGATCAGCTGATAGAGACTCTTCAGACTGCAAAAAAAGAGTTTGATAAAGTGTAAATAGTAGCTAAGGAATTAAACCCGAATTATGTAATAGAAATCACTAAGTTAGCACTCATCATGGCATCCACGGCGTTTATAAAAAATCATCACCTAACCTTCGGGTTGAGCTCAAATTTTTTATAAACATCATAGGCACAAGCATAAACGCTATTTTAGCAATTCTATTGCATAATTCGGGTTAAATTTTAGAGCCAATTGTCTTGACATTTGGGGTGGAATAGGATTTTTGTAGTGGGAAAGCTAAAGAGTTTAGTATCCTCTAAAACAACAGGCAAGAGAAGGAATTGAAGAGTATATCAATATATACAATAAGGAGAGGTTGCACTTTGCAATTGATTATTTAACACCTGATGGAGCTTACTGCAAAGGTGCCAATAATAAATTCTATAATGTTAAAGAAGTGCTACTAAAGGTGGCATAGGTTATGGGAATAAAAAAGAATTTAGATTTGGTCTTGACAAGTGGGGACGTTATAATAATCCTAAAGCCCTTAAACAAGTATTTAAAGAGTTTGTACTTCTATGTAAAGG
>CAZLXQ010000081.1:0-5730 GCA_964563675.1 uncultured Sulfurospirillum sp. | reverse complement strand
AGACTTGATTTGCATAAAATTGGACTATTATACTTTAATTTTGCTTATTTTTCCAATAACTTTTTCAATAATCCAGTCAGGAGTCGATGCACCAGCGGTTATGCCGCACAATCTCTTATCTTCAAACCACTCTTCTTCTAACTCTTTTTCATTTTCAATTAGATAGCTATCGCTACAACACTCTTTTGAAATAGTAAAAAGCTGCTTTGTGTTTGATGAATTTTTACCGCCAATCACAACCATAACATCAGCTTTAATTGCAAGCTCTTTTGCGGCATCTTGATTTTCAAATGTTGCATTACAGATAGTGTTAAAGACTCTAACCTCTTTATGATTTATAGTTAGATAGCTTACTATTTTTAAAAACTCTTCCACTTTTCTTGTTGTTTGAGCTACTATTGCGATCTTACCACTAAGTCTAATTTGCTTTAAATCTTCAATGCAATTTACCACTTTTGCTCCATTTTGAGCATAACTTTGCACACCTTTGACCTCTGGATGATGTGCATCTCCAAATATAATCACATCATAGCCCTTATGACTCATCTGTTCACAAATCTGCTGAGGCTTTGTCACATAAGGGCAAGTTGCATCTATGATTTTAGTACCACTTTTTGTAAGAGTATTTAGGTCCTCTTTTGTAATGCCATGTGTTCTAATTATCGCTTTTTTTACACCACTTGCCTGACTTACATCATCTAAAGTCTCTACATTAAAATTTATCTTTAATCTATTTATCTCTTCATTGTTGTGTATTAGCGGACCAATTGTAGAGGTATTTTTTGAATTTTCTGCAATCTTGATTGCTCTTTTGACTCCAAAACAGAAGCCATAGCTCCTAGCTAATTCAATCTGCACTAGATACATCTCCTATATCCGACAAAAGCTCTATAAAATTTGGAAAAGATGTTTGTATACACTGTGTATCTTCTATACTCATAGGAGCTTTTAACCCAGCTATTGCAAAACTCATAGCAACTCTATGGTCACCATAACTCTTCAGACTTGCACTCTTAAACTCTCCACCACTCACCTCATATCCATCTTTAAACTCATCTACATGTAAACCACATTTTCGAAGATTTTCTACCACACAAGAGATTCTATCACACTCTTTTACTCTAAGCTCTTTCGCATTTCTTACTAAAGATTTGCCCTTTGCACACCCAAAAGCGATACTAAGAGCAGGAAGCTCATCTATAAGCCAAGCTATATTTTCCTCAACTACCACACCTCTTAAAGGTGCATGCTCTACAACTATATCTCCAACACTATCATAGCTGTCTTCTCTCTCAATAAACTCTACTTTCGCTCCCATTTTTTGAAGAACTTTATACGCTTCAACTCTCGTAGGATTTAAAAGCATATTTTTCAAAGTCACTTTTGAGTTTGGTGTAATCGCCGCAGCTACAGCAAAGAAAAATCCGCTTGAGGGGTCATTTGGAACTGTTATATCTAATGGTTTTAGCGGTTTTGTTATAGGATTTAGCCTTACATGCAGACCATCTGAGACTATATCAACCCCCATAGCTCTAAGCATCTTCTCTGTATGGTCGCGACTCAAAGTTGGCTCACTCAAAGTTGAAATCCCTTTAGCTCTAAGTCCTGCAAGTATCAAGGCACTCTTAATTTGAGCCGAAGCGATTGGACTATCATAATTAAAAGCCTCTAGCTTCGCCCCTCTTATGCTTATGGGAGCGAGCTCTCCATCCTCTCGTCCATCTATCAAAGCACCAATCTCTCTTAGTGGATTTGCCACTCTTCTCATAGGGCGGCTTGCCAAGTATTTATCCCCATGAAGCACAAAAAAACCATCCAAAGAGGACAAAAATCCCATCAAAAGTCGCATAGCAGTCCCTGAATTTCCACAATCAAGTATAGAGTCTGGCTCTCTTAGCTCTTTTGGTGGAGTTATAATCAAGCAACCATCTTTTTTCTCAACAGTAGCCCCAAGACTTTGAGCGATGCTAAGTGTACAAAGCGTATCTTCAGCATTTAAAAAGTTTCTTATCACTGAAGGCTTATCACTTAAAAGTGAAAAAATTGCACATCTATGTGATATAGATTTATCACTAGCTATCTCATGTGTTTCATATCTAAACTCACCTCTTGGTGATACTTGTAAAAAACTCATCTTACTGCTATGCCAAATTTTTCTTGTACGGATTTTATTATATCCTCTATCATACTAACTATCTCTTCATCTTCAAGAGTTTTTTCAACTGAGCGAAAGTGAAGCTTTATGGTCAAGCTAATCCTATCTCCAAATGACTCATCTTCATATATATCTATTGGATAAAGCTTTATCATCTCTTTTGGAGCAGTAGAGCAGATATATTTTTTAAGTTTGCTAAAGCTCATATCTTTTGGAACCATAAGGCTCAAATCTCTTATGCTCTCAGGAAACTTAGAGTAAGCTATAGCCTCTTTTCTCTCATATGGCAAAGCACTCATGTCGAGCTCACACACATAAGTTCGGCTCAAATCAAGCTTTTTTTCGACTCCTAAATGAACTCTTGAGATATAGCCAACATCAACACCTTGAAGCATAACTCTTGCATATTCGTAAGGGCTATTTAGCTTGTCTTTGCATGTAGATACTTCAAGCTCAAAACTTCCAACAACTCTACTAACTTCATCAGCAAACTTAAAAAAACCAATCTCTTTAGGCTTTCCATGATTTGCTACTTTTTGAGACTCTATCTCTCCACTAAATACAAAAGCTATCTTTGTACTTTCATCTCTATTTTTATCAAAAACCACTCCAATCTCAAATAGCTTTATGCTCTTTTTATCAAATTTTGCATTTCTAGCAACTGATTCAAGTAGATTTGGTATCAAAGATGAGCGAAGAGTGTCAAGCTCATTTGTTATCGGATTTGTTAGCTCTAGCTTTTTATAGATGGTCTCAAGCCCATACTCACAAACTCTTTGACGATGATCAAAAACAAAATGAAGTGTCTCAAAAAACCCAACTCCAACTGAACGATATCTATACAGTTTTCGTTTTTGAAAACTACAATACGCATCATTCATCCTATCTTTTTCAGCAAAAACTAGTGGTTTTGAGGCGATGTTATCAATCCCTACTATACGAACTATCTCCTCACAAACATCTTGAATATTGACGATATCATGACGATGTAGAGGAACTACCACATTTATAACACTCTGCTCACTCTTAAATATAACATCAAATCCAAGTCTTTTAAGTATCTGAATTACCCTATCTTTAGGAATCTCCTCCCCGATAATATCCGCTAGCAAGTTCAAGTCTACAGGAATTCTAACCTCATCACTATCTTGAGTCACCTGCTGAAATCCAGCATAGAGCATTATATGCGAATATTTTCTTAAAAGCTCAATCAAATAGTCCATGCCAAAAACCAAATCAGGTTCACTTCCTCTACTAGAGCGATAGAGGTGATGGTCAGATTCAAGTTTTTTATTTGCACTATTTATTGATATCGCCTCTGGACAACTATAGCTTGCTTCAAAGATAACTTTTTTATCCTCTTTTTTTGCCTCTGATGTCTTTTTTTGCAATACACCTATATATGAAGCTACTTTAGAATTTTTATCATAGACTGCATTTAGTCCATTTGCACACTTTTTAATCTTTATTGTTGCTTTGTCATCCAAAGAGGGAAAAGAGGAGTATGAATATGCTCTTAAAAGCACACCAGTTGTATATATAGCATACTCCATCACTCTCTCTAGTGCCGTTGGTTTATAGTTATGAGCTATCGCTAGACGAAGATCAATTAAAAATGAGCTTTTTATCTTCTCTTTTTGGCAAATCCTATAGAGTAAAGTTGCATCTATTTTCTCATTTGCACTGATACTTAAAGCTCTTCCAACTCCAAGCTGATTGTCGCTATCAACAGAGCTAAACTCATTTAAATCTAAATCATAAGAGACACTCAAGTCCCTAGCAATACCATGGATACTAAGACAATCACCTCTATTTGGTGTCAATTCCACCTCAATAACATCATCATGGACTAATTCATACTCACTAAACTCCTTGCCTAGAACAAGTTCACCAATACTATCATCTAAAACCATAATGCCATCACACATAGGCGGTAAACCGATCTCTTCAGATGAGCAGATCATGCCAGATGAGTCAAGACCTCTAAGCTTTGTCTCTTTAATCCTCATACCACTTGAGAGTACTGCTCCAACTTTTGAAACTACTACATACTGATTAGCTCTCACATTTTTTGCGCCACACACTATCTGCTTTACTTCACTTCCTAAATCAACTTCACAAACACTCAGTTTATCAGCATCGGGATGCCTCTTACATGTAAGAACTTTTCCAACAACTACATCTTTAGGAATTTTTATCGTATAAAAACTATCTACCTCAAGTCCTGTCGCATTTAGTGTATTGCAGATGTCTTGTGAACTAATCTCTTTTAAATCTATCCACTCATTTAGCCATGCTCTTGTTAATATCATCTAAATTGCTCCAATAGTCTTAAGTCTCCCTCAAACAAAGAGCGAAGATCGGGTATCTTATGGAGAAGCATTGCAAACCTCTCAACCCCTAATCCAAAAGCATATCCACTAACACCCTTGTAGCCCACAGCTTTAAAAACATTTTCATCAACATACCCACTTCCTAAAACTTCAAGCCATCCTGTTTTTGAACATACACGACAACCACTTTGCTTACAAAAAATACAACTTATGTCCACCTCCGCACTTGGCTCCGTGAAAGGAAAAAAACTTGGACGAAAACGAACTTCAATTTCGCCAAACATATGCTTCAAAAAATCCTCTAACATGTACTTTAGATTAGCAAATGAAACCTCTGCACTCTCTCCCACAACGAGTCCCTCAACCTGATGAAACATAGGAGTATGAGTCAAATCATAGTCTCTTCTAAAAACAGCTCCTGGAGCAATCATACGAATTGGAGGTTTTTGCTTTAACATAGTTCTTATCTGAACAGGACTTGTATGTGTGCGAAGAAGCATACTATCTTTAAAGTAGAATGTATCTTGCATGTCTCTTGCAGGATGGTGCTTTGAAAGATTTAAAGCTTCAAAGTTATGAAAATCGTCCTCAACCAAAGGACCCTCTTCAATAGAAAAATTCATACCTATAAAATACTCTATAATCCTGTCCATAGTATCCATAACAGGATGCAATGCCCCAGCCTCACTAGTTGAGTTAAATAGAGTTACATCAACTCCATCTTTTTTCATCTCATAACTAATAGCTTCTGATTCTAAGATGAGTTTTTTATCATTTAATAGATTTAAAAAGCTCTCTTTATCTGTGTTTAGTTTTTGTGCAAACTCTTTTTTCTCGTCATTCGGTACGGACTTCATCTTTGCAAATTGCCCTGCAAAGTAACCCTTCTTACCAAACATAGAAACCCTCAAAGACTCTAACTCTTTTAAAGATTCACAAGCTTTTATCTGCTTTTTCATATCTTTCAATTCTAAGACCTTATTTAATTTTTATCTATTTTAGTGAAAAGTTGATTATAAAGTGGTTAAAGGAGTTGATTAGAAGTTTTTAAATAGTTGCTGGTAAGTACCAACTCTTGCAAAATTGATAGTTTTTTCATCTTGTCTATATATCAAAAGCCAATTTGGTTTTATATGACACTCCATGTATCCTCTCCAGTTACCTACTAAAGAGTGGGCTAGATATTTATCGTCTAGAGTTTTAGCTTCGATTAATATATCCATCACTATTTTAAGTTCATTA
>CAZLXQ010000080.1:0-5733 GCA_964563675.1 uncultured Sulfurospirillum sp. | reverse complement strand
AGAAAAGTTTACATAAATAATTTTTAGATGTCCAGAGCTTCACCAAGTTATGGTTACCTGATTTAAAAAGTATAAAAGCGATAGCTTAATAACATAACGGTAAAATCTTAGTTAGGACTAATACAACTTCTTGACATTATAACCTATTAACTGTATAATTTAAACACACACACCACAAGGTAGCAACAATAGATTTAAGAGTACCTCTAAAAACTAAACAAAAATTAGTAAAGATAAATTTAGAAATAAAAAAAAAGAAAAGATTTTTTGCATAAACTCTCAACGTTGGGGAATGTTTTTTGAGATGTTAGAGTGCAAACCAAAGCTAAGAGGTGGAGAGTTAATCAAGGTTAATTCAAAATTTATGGGGTATCAACCTATTGAGATATAATTTCAGATAAAATAACCAAAGGAGAAAAACATGGCAACAACAAAGCTAAAAGGCGATGATGTAAATTTATCAGGCAGTGAGGTGAATGTTGGAGATTTAGCTCCCATTGTTCAAGTGGTGGCAAAAGACTTAAGTGATATTCAAATTGGAGGAGAACAAGGAAAGGCACAAGTTATCGTTGTAGTTCCTTCACTTGATACTCCTGTTTGTGCTGCTGAGACTAGAAGGTTTAATAGCGAAGCTTCTAAGATAGAGAATGCGAGTGTAACTGTAGTCTCTATGGATTTACCATTTGCGATGGATAGATTTTGCACAACTGAGGGAATCGAAAACTTAGAAGTTGGAAGCGATTTTAGAAACAGAGATTTTGCAAATGCTTATGGCGTTCTTATTGCTGATGGCCCTCTAGCAGGTGTTACATGTAGAGCTATATTTATAATCAACGCAAGTGGCAATATAGCATATAAAGATATATGTGACGAGATTACTGAAGAGCCTAACTATGATAAAGCACTTTTAGCTATCAAAGAAGCTACAACTACAAGTTGTTGTGGCACTTGTCAGTAGCGAGTTCGCTAAACATTTGATGACAATCAAGACAATTTAAACAAAAATTGACTAGAATTCAGAAGAGACAATCTGAATTCTAGGACTTTTACATGTATAAAAAATTCGCTTCTCAGCCTCACCAGCCTTTCTTTGTGTCTGGTATACTCTTTTTCATACTCTTTCTTCTTATATTGAGTGCAAACTATACTGGTATAATTTCGCTTGATAGTAGTGTTTCGACATTTCACTCTTACCCTTTTATACACCTTATCTTTATACAGTTCTTTTTAGGGTTTTTGTTTGTTGTTTTTCCTAGATTTCTATCTCAAGCGGAGATAAAAGTCAAAGTGTATATGAATAGATTCTTTCTTTTTACGGTCGGTGGAGTTTTGTATGTGATATCCCTATTTGTCTCAAAAGAGTTAAATCAAATTGCTATTATCATGCTCATAGTCGCAACTATCGTGAGTTTTAGAACACTGCTAGCGATGTACAACAAAAGTATAGTAAAAGAGAAAAAAGATACCACTTGGATTCTTGTAGCTTTTGGATTTGCAATTTTGTCCAATATACTCTTTTTTATCTCAACGCTTGGTTTTTTTGCACTTGAAGCGATTAGTATCAATATAGGCTTTTATCTATTTTTATTAGGAGTTGTTTTTGTAGTGTCGCAACGAATGATACCCTTTTTCTCGACTATAAAAGTGCAAGGCTATGTTATAAACAAATCAAAGTATCTACTAGAGATTGCATTTAGTCTGTTTGGACTAAAAGTGCTTGCTCTTACTCTTGAGCACTCTGTTTTTAGCCTAATCATAGATTTTTCACTATTTGCATTTTTCACTTATGAGCTCATAAAATGGAGATTACCTGTTTTTAAAGTGACTGCAATTATGTGGGTTCTTTACCTCTCTTTATTGTGGCTACCTATCGGGTTTTTTATACTATTTTTAGAGTCAGCCTCAAGCTTTTTTAACCTCAGCATCGCTTTTGAAAAATCAGCCCTACATGCACTAGCAGTTGGCTATTTCTCTACTGTGCTTATAGGTTTTGGAAGCCGTGTAGTTTTAGGGCATTCTGGGACTACACCAACAGCAGACAAGCTTACTGTTGCTATATTTTGGGCTATTCAAGTCGTTGTTGTTGTTCGTATATTTGCAGGGTTTAGTTTAAATGGTGAGTTTGATTATATGTTTTGGATAGTTACAAGTGCTATCATGATGGCTACAGGGCTTATAGTTTGGTCTTTTCGCTATCTTGGGATACTAATTAAAGGAGCTTAGTTGAGCCATCTCTACACTTTTATCGCAAGCATTATAAAACTTTAGTAACTCTTCTAGCTTCTCTTTGCTTAACTCATGTGCAAATCTAAGCCCAAAAAGCTCTTTCGCTAAAAGTTCATTGCTTAGAACTTCAACTCCATAAGTCTTTGCTTTTTGTATTATTTTGATCTCTCTTTGGCTAAATTTTCCTTTTAAGATATTTTTGTACATAGCCTATCTCCCTTATTTTATGGTTACCACACCACAAAACCTCTTTTTAGTTTTATCACGGCGAAATGAAAAATAGTTATCATCACAACATGTGCATGTAGACAAAATCTCTACATTTTTTAAGTCCTTGCTGTTTAATGCTACCAAATCCAGATAAATCTTTCCATCATCTACACATGTAAACTCTTCAAACCCTTTGATAGTCTCAGCTCCTACCTCATAACAACACTTTTTGATAGATGGTCCAAAAATTACATGTATATCTCTACATGTAAACTCTTTTTTCATCTTGTCTATAGTTTTTTTAACTATGCTTTTGTATGACCCTACCCTTCCTGCATGAACTACTCCAACTGTTTTTGCAACTTTATCTATCAATATCACAGGAATACAATCAGCAACCACGACGCATAGAGCTACATCTTTGTCTGCAGTTATCATAGCATCACACTCTTTTGTTGGGCTATTTTTATCTACAACTTCTACTATATCGCTATGAGTCTGTTTCATAAAAATTAGTTTTTTATCACCAACTCTCTTTTGTAGCTCATTTTTATCAATGCCTATAAATCTATCAGTAAAAAAGTGCATCAGTAGAGTGCCATTGCTCTATCGATATCGCTCCAACCAATATCTTTTTTATCTCTAAACATGTGGTAGATGTATCTAGCAAACATATCTGTTTCGATATTGACTCTTCTGCTGTTTTGGTATCTGCTAAAAAGGGTCTCTTTTAGAGTATGAGATATGATAGTTAGTCTAAATCCATCATCCTTTACCTCATTGATAGTCAGACTTACCCCATCAACTGCAATGCTACCTTTTGGAACTATAAATTTTTGAAACTCTTTTGGAATACCAAGTATCATATCAACCATGTTTTTATCTCTTTTTATCTCTTTTATAATCCCTAAGCAATCAACATGACCTTGAACTATATGCCCCTCAAGTCTATCGCTTAGCCGCATAGCGGGCTCTATATGTACTCTGCCTTTTAGATTTTCTTCTGCTATGATGCTTTTGCTCTCATGTGAGAGCTCTACACTAAAAGTGTTATCATTAAAGCTAACCACACTCAAGCAAGCCCCATTTACTGCTATGCTATCTCCTAGTTTTGGCTTATGTTTAGCTTTAAGAGTAAGAGTATTGTTGTCATAGCTCACAACTTCACCAAACTCTCTTATAAGTCCTGTAAACAACCTCTCCCCCTTACTTAAAAGAAAATTATAGCATATTAATATCCTTTTTATGCTGTCTTAAGTATAATGGATATTTTACAAACACATACCCAATAGGGTCTTAGAGGTAATTTATGCTTTCAAACTCATCTACATTTTATATCGAAAAAATGAGATATGATGTTATAGTTGTTGGTGGCGGACATGCTGGTATAGAAGCAGCACTCGCATGTGCAAGACTAGATAAAAAAACACTACTCATAACAATCTTAGCGGAGCAGATAGGAGCTACAAGTTGCAACCCCGCTATTGGTGGACTTGCAAAGGGGCATCTTGTAAAAGAGCTTGATGCACTTGGTGGACAGATGGGACTAGCAACTGATGCAAATGGAATTCAATACAGAAGCTTAAACCAGTCAAAAGGTCCAGCCGTAAGAGGGAGTAGAGCTCAAATAGACATGGATAGCTATAGAGTCTATATGAGAAACTTGCTATTAAGTAGTGATAATTTGGATGTAGCTCAAGAGATAGTCCAAGAGATTAAAAGCAAAGAGGGCAAGGCGATAGGTGTTATAACTCATCTTAAAAATCACTATTATGCAAAAAAGATTATTATCACTGCTGGGACATTTTTAAGAGGTCTTATACACATAGGAGAAAACAAGCAGGAGGCAGGTCGTATAGGGGAGTTTCCTGCAAACGAACTTTCAGACTCAATGCACTCTTTGGGATTAGATATGGGTAGGCTAAAGACAGGTACATGTGCAAGAGTTGATGCAAAGAGTATAGATTTCAGTAAGATGGAGATACAAACAGGAGATAGTGAGCCAGTACCATTTAGCTTTAGAACTGACAAAGATAGCTTTAATCCAAAACAGCTCCCATGCTTTATCACATACACAAATGCAAATACCCATCAAATCATAGAAAAAAACTTTCACAGAGCCCCTCTTTTTACTGGTCAGATTGAGGGAACGGGTCCACGATACTGTCCTAGCATAGAGGACAAGATAGATAGATTTAGAGACAAAGAGAGACACCATCTTTTTGTAGAGCCACAAACACTTGAAGCGACTGAATACTATATCAATGGACTCACAACATCTTTGCCACCTGAGACTCAACTAGAGATGCTTCGCTCCATTGCAGGTTTTGAAAATGCTAAGATAGTTAGGTATGGGTATGCTATTGAGTATGACTATGTAAATCCAACAGAGCTCACCCACACTCTTGAGACTAAAAAAGTGAGTGGTCTATACTGTGCTGGTCAGATAAATGGAACTACAGGCTATGAAGAGGCGGCTACTCAAGGGCTTATGGCTGGGATAAATGCAACTCTTAGTATTGACAACAAAGAGCCATTTGTTCTAAGGAGAGATGAGGCATATATAGGGGTTCTTATAGATGATTTAGTCACCAAAGGCACTAAGGAGCCGTATCGCATGTTTACAAGTCGTGCTGAGTATAGGCTACTTCTTAGAGAGGATAATGCTGATCTTAGACTCACTCCTTATGGGTATAAATTTGGTCTTATTGATGAAAAAACTTACAAAAAAGTAGAACAAAAAAGGCTTGAGCTAAAAAAAGGCTTAGACTACTTAGAGGAGACTTTCTTAACTCCATCAAAAGAGAACATCGCTTATCTTGCTAAAATCGAAGAGGATAAGATAGTAGATAAGATGTCGCTTCAAAAGATAGTTGCAAGAAAAAGCTTTACGATAGAGAAGCTAGAGAAGTTATCAGATATGATAAATGGTTTTTTACCAGAATCAAAAGAGCAAATTTTAGTAGAGGCAAAATATAAAAACTATATAGAGAAGCAAAAAGATCAGATAGAGAAGATGAAAAGCATGTTGAGTGTAAAAATCCCACCAACGATGAACTTTAATACTATTTCGGGACTAAGCAATGAAGTGGTTGAAAAGTTACAAAAATTTACTCCACCCACACTATTTGCAGCAAGTCAGATTAGTGGTATGACTCCAGCTGCTATAGATTTACTCCATATATACATAAAAGTAACTAAAAAAGTTAAGAATTAATATAAGGCTTTATAATAAAATGTTAAATTGCAAATAGTTATTGACTTTAGTCATATGTTTTTTAAAACAGGCTTAGATAA
>CAZLXQ010000079.1:0-5796 GCA_964563675.1 uncultured Sulfurospirillum sp. | reverse complement strand
CAATCCTTTAGTTATCGTATTTTCTGCATTATATCATAAAATTAATATGATATAATATGGAAATTTAACCAGGAGTTTTTTATGGATGAGATGTTAAAAAAAGTTTTTCAAGAGTGTAAAAACATAGCTATCATAGGTCTATCTCCAGATGAAAGCAAGCCAAGCCATAGAGTTGCAAAGTATCTACAAAATGCAGGATTTAAAATAATCCCAGTCTATCCAAAAGAGGAGTTTATACTAGGCGAAAAAGTCTATAGAAGTCTCGAAGAAGTAGAAGAGAGAGTCGATATGGTGGATATGTTTAGAAAAGCACCTTTTGCTGATGAGTTAGTTGAGATTGCAAAAAAAAGAGGTGATGTGAAGTGCTTTTGGATACAGCTTGACTTGATAAATAACAATGCCTGCAGTAAAGCAGAAGAGTACGGCATGGTTGCTATTCAAGATAAATGCACAAAGATAGAGCATGAGAAACTATTTGGATAATGAGAGGCTGATATGATAAAGCTAAGTGAGATACTAAAGGCACAAAAAGCAGTAGATAAAGTAGTAGATAAAACGCCATTTGTACATGCTCCTATCTTAAGTGCTAAAGTGGGTGCAAAAGTTTATCTCAAAAAAGAGAATTTACAACTTACGGGTGCTTATAAGATAAGAGGTGCTTACAATAAAATAGCATCTTTGAGTGATGAAGCTAAAGCTAAAGGGGTAGTTGCCGCAAGTGCTGGAAATCATGCTCAAGGCGTGGGATATAGTGCGAGAGAGTTTGGCATCAAAGCGACTATCATAATGCCAGAAGCGACCCCTCTTTTAAAAGTAACTGGCACAAAAGAGTTAGGGGCTAAGATCATACTTCATGGTGATAATTATGATGAGGCTTATCTGTATGCTTTAGATTATGCAAAAGAGCATGATTTGACCTTTATACATCCATTTGAAGATGAAAAGGTGATAGCTGGGCAGGGTACAGTAGCACTAGAGATGCTTGAAGTGGTTAAAGATCTAGATTATATTGTGGTTCCGATTGGCGGAGGAGGGCTTATCACTGGTGTTGCTAGTGCAGTTAGACAGATAGACCCAAGTATAAAAATTATCGGTGCAACTGCATGTGGAGCTTCTGCTGTATTTGACTCTTTTCAGGCAAAACAGGCTATAAGCTCATCAAGTGTAAAGACTATCGCTGATGGAATTGCCGTAAGGGATATTAGTGAGTGTAACTTTAAACATATACTAGAGTGTGTAGATGAGATAGTACAAATTGATGACGAAGAGATAGCAACTGCAATTTTGTTTTTGCTAGAGCGTCAAAAACTTGTAGTTGAGGGTGGTGGGGCTGTTGGTGTTGCTGCGATAATGCATAAAAAGTTTGATTATTTAGAAAACTCAAAAATTGGAGCAATTTTGAGTGGCGGAAACATAGATGTCCAAATACTTTCAGTTATCATCGAAAAGGGCTTGATAAAATCACATAGAAAGATGAAACTACTCATCACCCTTGTAGATAAGCCTGGTGCTCTAATGAAGCTAACTGATATACTAAGAGCTGTCAATGCAAACATCATAGAGATAGACTACGACAGAACATCAACAAAACTATCTTACGGAGATGCAAAGATAACTATAGTTTTAGAGACAAAAGGAAAAGAGCACCAAGATAGCATACTAAGAACACTAGAAGAGAGTAATTACTATGCGCAAATAGAGGTTTAATACCCTCACAAAAACAAACAACCTCCCTAAAGTTTAATTTGAGCATGCCAGAATTAAACAATCATCAAAAATGTTAAAATTGTTTCATTGTGTAACAATATCACTCAATAGCTATAAATTATAAATTTTTTAGGTATAATTATAAAAAATTATAAAGGCTGATAGAATGAAATGGTCAAGAGATTCGTGGAGAGAGTTTAGTATAAAGCAACAACCAGCCTATCTAGATATTGAAAAACTAAATGATGCTGAAAAAGAGTTAAATAGATTTCCGCCACTTGTTTTTGCGGGTGAGGTTAGAGAGCTAAAAAGTGAGCTAGCTAAGGTTGGACGAGGTGAGGCATTTTTGCTTCAGGGTGGAGATTGTGCTGAGAGTTTTAGTGAGTTTGGTGCTGACAACATAAGAGACATGTTCAAAGTAATGATGCAAATGGCAGTAGTTCTTACTTTTGCAGGGGGTTGTCCTGTAGTGAAGATAGGGCGCATAGCAGGTCAGTTTGCAAAGCCTCGTTCATCAGATTTTGAGGAGTTTGATGGTGTTAAGCTTCCAAGCTATAGAGGCGATATCATCAACGACCATGAGTTTACAAAAAAATCAAGAGTTCCAGATCCTGCTAGAATGATAAAAGCATATAATCAATCAAGTGCGACTATGAACCTGCTTCGTGCATTTGCTAGAGGTGGCATGGCAGATTTGCATAAAGTGCATAAGTGGAATTTGGATTTTGTAAAAAAGGGCAAACTTGGAGAGAAGTACCAAAATCTAGCTGATAAAATTACACAGACTTTAGAGTTCATGGAAGCCTGTGGAATCACTTCAGCAAACACTCCAACCATAAATGAGACTACTCTTTACACTTCCCATGAAGCACTTTTGATGAATTATGAAGAGGCTCTTACAAGAGAGGACAGCTTAACGGGGGACTGGTATGACTGCTCTGCTCACATGCTTTGGATTGGAGATAGAACAAGAGATGTTGATGGTGCACATGTGGAGTTTCTAAGGGGGGTTAAAAACCCAATAGGCATAAAAGCAGGTCCAACTATGACACCTGAAAACCTAATAGAGCTTATTGAAAAAGTAAATCCTCAAAATGAAGAAGGTAGGCTAAATATCATCATAAGAATGGGAGTTAACAAAATCCAAGAGGAGTTTCCAAAGTTAGTTCAAGCAGTAAAAAAACATGGCAAACATGTTGTCTGGTGTATAGACCCCATGCATGGCAACACTATAAAAACATCAAATAACTATAAAACAAGAGAGTTCAAAGAGATTCTTAAAGAGGTAAAAGGCTTTTTTAAAGTACACAAGGAGGAGGGCACATTTCCTGGTGGAGTTCACTTAGAGATGACAGGTCAAGATGTTACGGAGTGTACTGGTGGACACAAGGATATAACGGAAAAAGATTTAGAGGAGAGATACCATACTCACTGCGACCCTAGACTAAATGCTGATCAAGCCTTAGAGCTTGCATTTTTGATAGCTGAATCTCTAAAAGAGGCAAGAAGCAACAAAAAAGAGAGCTTATGCTAGAAGCTAACAATATAACAATGCGATTTTCATCTCAGCTGCTGTTTGAAGATATAAGTTTGAAGCTAGATACAGGGAAGCGTTATGGGCTTATAGGGGCAAATGGGGCTGGTAAGAGTACATTTATGAAGATACTCTCGGGCGAAATTGAGTCAACGAGTGGAAATATTTTGATTCAAAGCGGATTGAAAGTTGGAACTTTAGGGCAAAATCAGTATGCTTATGAAGAGTTTACTCTAAAAGATGCGGTGATGTATGGCAACAAAAGACTCTATGATGCTATAAAGGAGAAGGAAGAGCTATATATAAACGGTGATTTTGAGGATGAGAAGGTCAATGATAGACTAGCAGAGCTCGAGATAGTATGCACAGAAGAGGATCCAACTTATGAGGTAGATGTTCATATAGAGAAGATTCTTTGTGCTTTGGATTTTCCTGTTGAGACTCATCATGACTTGATGAGTTCACTCACTGGAGGTGATAAGTTTAAGATTTTACTTGCTCAAGTTCTCTATCCGAAGCCAGATATTCTGTTTTTAGATGAGCCTACAAACAATCTTGATTTAGAGGCTATATCTTGGCTTGAGGAGAAGCTTAAGCGACATGCTGGGACTATGGTTGTTATCTCTCATGATAGGCACTTTTTGAACTCAGTTTGTACCAATATACTTGATGTTGATTTTAGGAAAATTCGTGAGTTTACTGGTAGTTATGATGACTGGTATATCGCTGCAAATCTTATATCGAAACAGCAAGAGTTAGAGCAGGGAAAGAAGTTAAAAGAGAAAGAGGAGCTTGAAGCTTTTGTAAGAAGATTTTCTGCAAATGCCTCTAAAGCGAAACAAGCAACAAGCCGCCAAAAAAGACTTGAAAAACTCAATATAAAAGATTTGCAGACTTCATCAAGAAGAGATCCGAGTATTATATTTAAAACAAAAAGAGATATTGGGAATGAGGTGTTAGAGCTTATAAAGATAAACAAGTCTTATGATGAAGAGGTGTTAAAAGATTTTAGTTTTAAAGTAGAGAAGGGCGATAAGATAGCTTTGATTGGAACAAACGGAGTTGGCAAGACTACACTTTTGAGTATCATTATGGGCGAGCTTAAAGCTAGTAGTGGCGAGGTGAAGTGGGGTGCAACGATAGAGCCTAGCTACTTTCCTCAAAATACAACTGACTTGATAGATGGAGATGAACAGCTTTTTGAGTGGTTACAGACCTATGATGAAAACAAGGACACTGATGAGATTAGAAAGTGCCTAGGGCGAATGCTCTTCTCTGGCGAGGATCAAAAAAAGAGTATAAAAAGTATAAGCGGTGGAGAAAAACACCGCATGATGCTCTCAAAAATGATGCTCCAAAAAGGAAATTTTTTACTTCTTGATGAGCCTGACAATCATCTTGATTTGGAGGCGATTATCGCTCTTGGAGAGGGACTTTTTAAGTTTAGTGGAAATGTTATCTGTGTTACTCATGATAGAGAGCTTATAGATGCTTATGCAAATAGAATTTTAGAGCTTAAAGCCGATGGAAGCGTGATAGATTTTAAAGGAACTTATGCAGAATACAAAGAGAAGTTTAACATGTAGTTTACAAATTATCATCCAATATTTCCTAAATAGATATTTTTTATACCATGTTTTTTTCCTATATAAAATGCTTTTTTCAGTATATCTATAGGGGTTTTTTCTGTATCCATCATATTGTAATCAGGATGATAAGCACTGATATGCCATATAGTGCCGACTCCAAGCTTGCAAGATATAAAAGAGGCTATATTCTCTATCTGATTTTCATCAAGCTGTGGGATATAGAGTGTAGTTATCTCTACATGTAGACCCTTTTTCTTTAAAAATTGTGTATTTTCAAGAACTACATGCAAGTCGCCTTTAAGTGTTTTTTTGTAGTAATTTTCATCAAAAGATTTTATATCTATATTGATTGCATCAATATATAAAGGCATCTCTTTACAAACCTCTTTTGACATACAGCCATTGCTTACCATGATATTTTTCAACCCAAACTTTTTAGCCTCAATGGCAATATCTTTGATATAAGGAAAAAAGATAGTCGGTTCATTGTAGGTATATGAGATTGATTTACATTTGTGATGAAGTGCTAACTCTACTATCTCTTTTGGGCTTATATAGTTTTTTTTACTAAACTCTTTTGCCTGAGAGAGTTGCCAGTTTTGACAAAAAGGACAGCGAAAATTACACCCAATAGTGCCTAGTGAGAGAGTTTGAGTGTGAGGTAAAAAGTGGTATAGAGGCTTTTTCTCTATCGGATCTACATGTAGAGCAGTTGGATAGCCATAGACCTTACATACAAGAGTGCCGTCTATGTTTTCATTGACGCCGCAGATTCCTGATTGCCCCTCTTTTAGTCGGCAGTAGTGTGAACAGAGCCTACATGTAAGTTTTTTCATAACTCTGTTTCGATATAATGCCTCTTTTGGAGACTTAGATGTCTGTGTTTCATAGATAACCTTTAGCCCAGATTATATCTAAATATCACCTCTAAAAACCCTAATAGGATTTAAATAATGAAACAACATA
>CAZLXQ010000078.1:0-5803 GCA_964563675.1 uncultured Sulfurospirillum sp. | reverse complement strand
AAAACGAGCGAGGGATTTTAAGTCCCTTGCGTCTACCAATTCCGCCATCCGGGCAAACGCTTATTTCTCTATATAGTTCTCTTTCAAAAATACTGAAACTGAAGATGTTAATCATAGTACATCGCTTTTGAAAGAAGCCTGATACAGATGGAGCGGGAAACGAGGTTCGAACTCGCGACCCCGACCTTGGCAAGGTCGTGCTCTACCGCTGAGCTATTCCCGCAATAAATTTGAGATAGAATTGTACCATTTATTTTCTTAAAAGTAAATAGGAGCTATAATAAGAAAAAACAGAAGGGTTTATATGCGTAGTGATCAGATAAAAAAAGGGCATGAGAAAGCTCCACACAGGAGTCTGCTTAGAGCCACTGGAGTAAAGACGGAGGATTTTGATAAACCATTTATCGGTGTTGCAAACTCATATATAGATATCATTCCAGGGCATTTTTTCTTGCAAGATTATGGCAAAATTATGAAAGATGAGATAAGGAAAAATGGCTGTGTTCCGTTTGAGTTTAACACTATTGGTGTAGATGATGGCTTAGCTATGGGACATGACGGTATGCTCTTCTCTCTTCCTTCTCGTGAGATTATAGCTAGCTCTATTGAGACTGTCATGAATGCTCATAAACTTGATGCTATGATATGCATGCCAAATTGCGACAAGATAGTCCCTGGTATGATTATGGGAGCTTTAAGAGTCAATGTTCCTACTGTTTTTGTTAGTGGTGGACCCATGAAAAAGGGTCATACTAAAGATGGTACTCCGATCGATTTAGCAACAGCATTTGAAGCGGTAGGAAAATTTGAAGCGGGCGAGATAGATGAAGAGGAGCTATTTGACATTGAGTGCAATGCATGTCCTGGTAGCGGAAGTTGTTCTGGCATGTTTACCGCAAACAGCATGAATACTCTTTGTGAGGCTATGGGCATAGCACTATCTGGCAATGGAACTATACTATCTTTAACTCCTGAACGAGAGGTGCTTATAAGAGCGGCTGCAAAGAGAGTGTGTGAGATAGCACTTGATGATAGATATAAGATAAAAAACATACTCAACGAGAAAGCGATAAGAAATGCTTTTGCAATTGATATGGCGATGGGAGGAAGCTCAAATACAGTTCTTCACATGTTGGCTATCTCTAGAGAAGCTGGGGTTGATTTTAACATAGCAGACATAAATGAGATAAGTAAAAAAGTCTCTCATATAGCAAAAATCTCTCCATCGATCGGACATATTCATATGGAAGATGTTGATAGAGCAGGGGGTATAAATGCTGTTATGAAAGAGATTAGCAAGCAAGACCATGGCTCTTTACATCTTGACAATCTAACAGTAACAGGCGAAACAGTAGCTCAAAGAATAGAGAATGCGGAGATAAAAGATAGTCAAGTCATACACTCTATAGATAATCCATACTCAAAAGTTGGTGGCTTAGCGATACTGTTTGGCAATCTAGCTAAGGATGGTTGTGTTATAAAGACAGCAGGTATTACAGGGGAGAGAAGATTTACTGGAAATGCAGTTTGTTTTGACTCTCAAGAGTCTTGTGTGGCTGGGATTATTGGTGGAAAAGTAAAGGCTGGTGATGTTGTGGTTATCCGATATGCTGGCCCTATAGGTGGTCCTGGTATGCAAGAGATGCTGACTCCAACCTCTCTTATCATGGGTATGGGGCTAGGCAGTAGTGTGGCTTTGTTGACAGATGGAAGGTTTTCAGGGGCGACTCGTGGTCTTAGTATCGGTCATGTATCTCCTGAGGCTGCTGAGGGGGGCTTGATAGGTTTAGTCAAAGATGGAGATAAGATTTTTATAGATGTGGATGCTTATAGTGTTGATGTAGATTTGAGTGATGAGGAGATTAAAAGCAGAAGAGCGGATTTTAAACCATTTGTGAGAGAGATAGCTAGTAGATGGCTAAAGCAGTATAGACTGCTCGTAACAAATGCAAGTAATGGTGCAGTTTTAAAGACAGAGTTTTGATGGAGTTTTTAGAGGTGCTCTGAAGTGATTTGCTGATTCTCCAATATACTCTACATGCCAAAGGAAGATTGTGATGATAGTGACAACTAGGGCTATTTTTGACCTTGTGGCTAAGAGTGGCAACAAAGATGCTAAAGAGGCGATACATAAGCTAGTTACTAACAAGACTGATACTTTAGCAAAACTTGACACTGCAAAGAGCGGGGATGTTAAAAATGTATTGAACACTCTTCTAAAGGAGTTGAGCAATAACACAAAAACAAAACAGAGTGTACTTCAAGATATGAAACAACACGATATACCAAAGCTTATGAGGAGTACCGTGAGTGAGTTTTCTGCACTTCTAGATCTCATTAAAGGTGAAAAAACTCTCTCTAAGTTTACTCCCATTTTAGAAAAACTGCTTTTACATGTAAAAGATATAAAGCCTGAAACACTAAAGCAAGAGTTAGCAAAATCAGGTGTTTTGCTAGAATCAAAATTATCATCTTCAAGCACTTCTGTTATGCCACTCTCCTTAAAAGAGACTCTAATCGCTCTGAAAAATCTACTAAAACAGGAATCAAAACCTCTAGGTGTAAAGAGTATAGAGGATATATTGAGTGCCTCAAAGGCGGATAAAGGCTTTGCTAGTGATATAAAAGCACTTATAGTAAGCTTAGGGCAAAGCAGAGCGGTAGATAAGCCCATGATTCAAGTCATAGCACAGCTTGAAACTATGATACAAAAAAGCTCACTCATAGAGTCAAAGATACAAAACTCTTTGCAAGTTGCTCTAAAAGATAGCATAGAAACTGCAGTACAAATCAAACAGATTTTAAATACACTGCTGGTTTTAAATCCTACTAAGAGTCCTATCTTGGAGAAAAAATCACAAGAGATAGTAAAGCTAGTAGAGCAGATTTTAAAGACTTCAGATTTTTTTCCAAGAGAGTTAAGTAGGGCTACTATCTCTGAAAAATTGCAACAAATTGTAAATCTTATAAAAAGTGAATTTATAAAAACAGACGCGAAAAACTCTTTACATGTAGAGGTAGCAAAACTAACAAACAAGCTAGAGTTTGTTATGAAGGAGCAAATCATAACAAAACAGTTAGTTCCAAATCAAGGGCTACAAGTAGACACACTCATAAAGCAAGAGTTATCAAGCGATATAAAATCGGTACTCTTAAGCATCAAACAAGAGCTAAGCACTCAAAGCACTACAGTCTCAAGAGAGGTATCGTTTCAAGTCGATAGAGTTTTGACTCAGATTGATTACTTTCAACTTATGTCGTTAAGCTCAAACTCTTTTAGCTCTTATCTGCCTTTTTTATGGGAGGGGCTTCAAGAGGGGCAAATAAGTCTAAAAAAACTAAAAGAGAACCGCTTTTTTTGTGAGATAAACTTGAAGCTCAAAGAGCATGGCAAGATAGATCTTATGCTGATGCTTTTTGAGGATATTTATCTCAATATCTCTGTTTTTGCTGAGAAAAAAAAGTTTATCGCACTAGTTAGAGACAACCTTCCATCGCTAAAACAGGGCATAAATAGGCTTGGGTTAATCCCCTTAACAGTTGAGCTAAAGACAAGAGAGCTTAAGGATGAAATATGCAACCACTCACTAGCAACAAAGTTAAACATAAAAGCATGATAGAAGAGACTTTAGAGAAGCAGTTTGGCTTTAACAGTTTTAGACCGCTTCAAAAAGAGAGTATTGAGGCGATTATGTGTGGAGAAGACCTACTCACCATCTTACCAACAGGCGGAGGAAAATCGCTCTGCTATCAGCTTCCAGCACTCTGCTTTAAAGAGCAGCTTGCTATCGTAATCTCCCCCTTAATAGCTCTTATAAATGATCAAGTTATAGGGTTAAAGCAAAATGGCATTAGTGCAGATAAGCTAACGAGTGAGCTAACTAAAGGGGAGATAAGTGAGGTTTATAAAAAGTTATACAACAGAGAGCTTTCACTGCTTTATGTATCGCCTGAAAGAGCTAACATGGAGAGTTTTAAATCACTACTAACTCAGATAACTGTTAGTTTTATAGTTATAGATGAAGCTCACTGTGTTAGTGAGTGGGGACATGAGTTTAGACCTGACTACAGAAGACTTCATTTTTTAAAAGAGGAGTTCTCGCATATACCGATCGCTGCTTTTACGGCAACTGCAACCTCAAGAGTAGCAGATGACATTGTAGCTTCGCTAAGATTAAGTAGTCCAAAAAGACTAAAAGGGAGTTTTTTTAGAGATAACCTTATCTTAAATGTAAAGAAAAGAGTGGGAAATGGAAGGGTTGAGCTTGCCAATTTTTTAAAAAACTATAAAGATGAGAGTGGCATAGTCTATACTTTTACAAGAAAAGAGACTCAAGAGTTGGCAAAATTCTTAAGCAATCGTGGCTTTAGTGTTTTGGCATATCATGCAGGTTTAAGTAACGAGACAAGAAGAGAAACGCAAGAGCGTTTTATAAAAGATGAGACTAAGATTATAGTAGCTACTATAGCATTTGGCATGGGGATAGATAAAAGTAATGTTCGTTTTGTAGCTCACATGGATCTGCCAAAGAGCATGGAGAGTTACTATCAAGAGATTGGAAGAGCGGGAAGGGATGGGATAAAAAGTGAGTGTTTGTTGCTCTACTCTATGGGAGATGTAGTCAAAAAAAGTGAGCTGATGAGCTCTATCGAAGATGAGCAGTATAAGAATTTTGCAAAAAATAAGATAGAGGAGCTTTATGCTTATGCAAGCTCTAGGGTTTGTAGGCATAAGTCTGTTGTGGGGTATTTTGAGGAGAGTCTTGGGGAGTGTGAAACTCTTTGTGATAACTGCCAAAAAGAGGATATTGAAGAGCTCGACATAACAAAAGAGGCGAAGATGTTGCTTTCTACGATTTATAGGACTGGGCAAAACTTTGGAAAAACACACATCATAGACACACTAAGAGGCTCTAAAAACACAAAAGTACTAGACAATGGACACGATAGGCTGAGTGTTTATGGCATAGGAGACGAAATAACAAAGGCAAGTTGGGGCTTGATAGTTGATAAACTTTTTGAGATAAAGGCGATAAAAAGAGGAGAGTTTAGGCAGTTAGTTTTGACTCATCTTGGAGTAGAGATTTTAAAAGGCAAAGTTGAGGTAGGTGGCGATGAAGAGATATTTCAAAAACGAGATAAAAAAGTTTCACTAGCCAAAAAGAGTGATTTTGAGCATAAGGATGAGCATTTTGAAACCCTTAGGGAGTTAAGAGCAAAAATCGCAAAAGAGGCTGGAGTTCCTGCTTATATAGTCTTTTCAGATACTACACTAAAAGAGATGGCTAGTTGTTTACCACAAAACGAGGAGAGTTTTTTAGAGATAAATGGGGTGGGACTTGTTAAGCTAGAGAGGTATGGCAAAGAGTTTTTGCAACAGATAAAAGATATGGCATGAAAAAAGCTGTAGCTCTTAAATACAACAAAAAAAAAGATAGTGCACCAAAAGTTGTAGGCAAAGGCAAAGGTCTCATAGCTAAGAGAATTATAAAGATAGCCCAAGATAACGAGCTGCCCATAAAAAAAGATGAAGATTTAGTAGAGCTACTTACTAAGATAGATGTCGACCAAGAGATACCCCAAAACCTCTACAAAGCAGTTGCAGAGGTTTTTAGCTTTATATATAAAATCACAAACAAAGAATCAAACTAATCTCTTTGTGAACTACCCAACCGCTAAAGACGATCGGACTTCTTGTTTCATCATATCGTAACTAGTTGATGTACTGTATACAACAACCCCATCAGCGGATACTCCACAAGCTTGTATTTCGACAGTTCCTGCCGTATTTCTATTGTCTAGT
>CAZLXQ010000077.1:0-5805 GCA_964563675.1 uncultured Sulfurospirillum sp. | reverse complement strand
GCACTTGATTCCTAATCAAGAGGCCATGCGTTCGAATCGCATTGAGGACACCACTTGTGCAAACCTTATCGTTTTTTTAAATAACTCTCTAAGAAAGTTTTGACTATAATAAGATTTTTATATTGTGAGGGTTAAATGAAAAAACTATTGGCACTAGTGATATTATCTACTGGGCTATTTGCTAGTACAGTTGTGGATATCTATAGAGATAAAGGCATAAGAGCGGTTAAGAGTTATATATTGGGAGAGTTACAAACAAGAGAGTTTTGGAATAAAGAGCTGAAAGATTTAAATCTCTCTTTAGGTTATTATGAAAATCTTGACTCATTACTTCTTGCAAACAAACAAGCAAGAAATCTTACTGTTTATAGGACTACAAATAACAGTATTGAGTTTTTAGTAAAGTATAAGGATATTATTATTGGTGCGGATGGGGATAAGTATATTGAGGGTGATTTAAAGACACCTTTAGGTGCTTATATGATTTTGCGTAGATTTGTCCCGCCAGATCCATTTTACGGTCCTCTCTCTTTTGTTTTATCGTATCCAAATATTTATGATAGAGTACAGGGGAAAAGTGGTCACGGAATCTGGATACATGGTTCTCCGCTAGATGGTTCTCCAAGAGACCCTATGAGTAAAGGGTGCATAGTCTTAGATAATGAAACTGTTATGCTACTAGATAGCAAGATTGAGTCAAAAAGTAGTATGGTTATTGTCAGTGAAAATGGAATACCAGAGGTTAAAAAATCACAAATAGTCACAATTTTATCAGAACTATTTAGATGGAAAGAGAGCTGGATAAAAAATGACATAGAGACCTATATGAGTTTTTATGCGGATGAGTTTAAGAGATATGATGGTATGAGTAGGAGTGCTTTTTATGATAGAAAAAAGAGAATATTTGCTAGAGAGCAACCAAAAGAGATAATTTTTAGAGACATAAACATCTCTCCATATCCACAAAATGATGGAAGATCGCTTTTTAGGGTAGCTTTTTATCAACTTTTTGACACAAGTGGCTACAGTTGGCGAGGAGATAAGGTGCTTTATGTCGAACTAAGTGATAAGAGTTTTGAGATAATAACAGAAAGGTAGCAGATGAATAAAGATATGATTGCCGATGAGTTATCAAAGTTTATGGATATAAGAACAGATTTTTTAGACTATTTGGACGAGAATATTCCAAAAAAGAGTAATAATATAGAGTATAACTTTAAAGAGAGTCCAAAACTAGATGCAAAAAAGATTTATGAGCATTTTTTCAAGCTAGATTATCAAGCAAGAAAACTAAGAGGTTTTTTAGTAAAAGAGCTTGACATCAAAGTGTAGTAGTGGCTTTTATAGAAATCTCAAGAAAAAACTATAAACACAATATAGAGTTGCTAGCGAAAAGGGCTGGTGGAAATGAGAAGCTTATGGTTGTCCTAAAGGATAATGCTTATGGACATGGCTTGGAGATAATGGCTAAGCTTGCTTGTGGATTTGGTATAAAAAAAGTTGCTGTAAAAACACTAGAAGAGGCAAAGAGAATAGCTTTTTTGTTTGAAGAAATTTTGATTTTAGTTGATCATCCACCACTAGAGCTACAAGCTAGCAACATCTCTTATGCTGTTCATTCGCTTGAGGGACTAAAGAGATTTTCTATGCAGAGCTTTATACATATAAATATAGATTCTGGCATGCACAGAAATGGTATAAAAGAGGAAGAGCTAGAAGAGGCTTTTAAAATTATATCAAAAAATATGCTAAATTTAAAAGGTATTTTTACGCACTTTAGAAGCTCTGATGAACTAAACAGTGAGCTTTATTGGCAAAATGAGAATTTTAAAAGAGCAAAAGAGAGGGCAAAAGATCTGATTGAGAAGTATGGTATGCCTATGCCAAAGTTTCATACATGCAATTCTGCTGCACTTTTAAGAAGAGAAGCACAGCTCGAAGATGATTATGCAAGATGCGGTATATCAACTTATGGTTACACTTGTCTACACAAAAGCTTTGGCGAGTTTGACTTAAAGCCAGTAATGTCATTGTGGGCAGAAAAATTAAGTACAAGAGAATTAAGAAAAGGGAATAGAGTAGGATATGGCGGTGTGTATGAACTTAAAAAAGATGGCAAAGTTTCATCTTATGACATTGGGTATGGCGATGGTTTTTTCAGGCACGATGGACTAAGTGAGCTTATCTTAGAGGGCAAAAGCTTATGCGGAAGAGTCTCTATGGATAGTATCTGCTTTTTAGGAGATGCACCAAAAGTATGCCTATTTAGAGATGCTCACTATCTTGCAAATAGATTTAATACTATCACCTATGATGTTACAACTAAACTATCCCCATATATAAAAAAAGTGATCATTTAGACAAGTATTCTTGTCTCTATGCTGTTTCCGCCTCTTGAAGTTGCCTTTTTTAATGCGTTTTCTGCCCTTTTTCTAAAAGTATCAATACTATCTTTTGGCGAGAAGGAGGTAATTCCGTAGCTACATGTAAGTTTGCCTACTTTAAAAAACCTATGCTCCTCAAGCTCCCTATTTAGTTTATTGGCAAAGCTTTTTGTAGCCCTAAAATCTATATCAGGGGCTATAATTACAAAGCTATTGTCACCCCATCTACTAAGCATATCAGTATCCCTTATGCTTTTTTTTAGTAGAGTAGCAAATTCTTTTAAAAGAGCTAAAGTCTCCTTTTCGTTAAATATATTTTTTATATTTTCTATATGGTCAATCTCTATAAGCATAATCGAGAGCTCTGTTTTATATCTTTGCGATCTATTTATTTCATGGCCTATCGCCTCTTGAAGTTTAGAGTTGCTTACGATATTTAAATCAGTATCTATGGACATAAATTTAGCATTGTAACTGTTTTGAGCTTTTATTGCACTCTCTTTTTTCTTAGTTAAGTTAATAGTAAATGCAATCTGCTCACAAACTTTTTTTAAGAAGTTTTTATAATCACTTTTATCACTCTTTTCTAGTAGCATCACAGCCACACCTATAGATTTTTTTGAGTAATCTCCTTTGTATGTCTGGAGTAAAACCCTATATGTAGCACCCTTTATATCTATAAAACTATCTTCATACTCTCTCTTTTCAAGAAAGCATGAAGAGAGTAGCTTCTCTATGCTTCCCTCTTTTAGTTTACTGTGATAGGGTTTATATTCCATCTTTATGCCAATTTTATTAAGAGATTCGTTGGTGTTAAGAAGTAAAATTGTATCATTTGTAAAAGAGGCGATAAAAGCACTCTTAACATTTAACTCCTCTTCTAAGGTATAAACAATACTATTTAGCTGTTTATGTAAAGGAATAGGTGCTAGGATAATATCAGAGATGCTATCTATAGTATTTAAATCTCTCTCTTTACCCTCTTTCTCTTTCGTGGTGTCTGCTTTGGGCTGTATCTGTATCGCTGAAAGTATAAAAATAGCAACTACTATGATTAACTTTAAAATAGGATTTGATTGATCATAATCCAATAAAAAAGCTTCGGCAAAAGATATATCAAAATTTAAAACAGCTTGATATGCATCTAAACACCAGTAAATAGCAACTATTAAAATTATCAAAGTTAACTTCATTTTATTTTCCCTTTTTAAGCAACAAAGCATAAAGTGTTTTTTCCCAAATTTCATACTACTCCTTGTTTTAAAACAACACCATCTATCAAGTCTCTAGCAGCTCTCTCTATCCCCTCTTCATTTTCAATTTGAAGAATAATTTTAGAATCAAATAGATATTCGGTTGCTATGCTCTGCACCTCTTTGGATATAGACTCATCTACAACTATAAATCTGACTCCAAAAGCATTAGCAAGGCAGGCATCTTTGATGCTCTTTACATGTACAGCCAAAGCAATCTCTTTAGATTTTATATATTGTATCAATTTAGTATCTATAAAATCAACTAAAACGGTGCTGTCTGACTCTATCTTGTTAATTTGACCCATTTTTGAAATTCTTAGTAACGGCTTAAACGGTATAAGTGGATGACCTAATATAATCACTATTTTACCCCTGCACATTTTTTGGAGCAGTAGAATTTGCCATCTTTTATGATCGCTTCGTCTTCATTGGCAAAAGTTGCACACTCTTTACACTCTATCATTATATCTCCTTTTGGTATCGGTTTCCTACCTCTTTTTTTGTTTGTTACTGTTTTTTTGTTTGACTTTCTGAAAAATATGAGATATATTATAAAAAGTATAGCGATAAGCATTAAAACTTTATACAGCATTAAGCCACTCCTTTAATCAATAGATAACTTCTTTTATCTTTTTTATATATTTTATAATCTTTTAGGTTGCTAATCTCTTTAGTAACTCTCTCCCCTTTGTAGAAAAGCAACAAGGTTTTTGGAGTAATGTACTCTTGACATAGACCTATAAGCATATCTGTATCGCTTACAGCACGAGAGCTTACAAGATCTACTTTAAATGCTTCTGTAAGCTCAACTCTTTTGGTTGAGATAGTTACATTTTTTAGCTTTAAGGTTGTTTTCACTAGATATAAAAATGAGCTTTTTTTTGCAATAGGCTCAAAAAGAGTAAATTCTATCTTTGGCAGCTTCATCGCCAATATGAGTCCAGGAAAACCAGCCCCCGTCCCTATATCAATAGCTGTTTTTATATCCTCTATAGGTAGAAACTTTATGGGGTATAGACTATCCTTTATATTGTTTATCACAGTAACTCTATCCTTTGCTCCAGTAATATTGTGAGTTTTGTTGTATTTTAAAATCAACTCTATAAAAATATCAAAATCTTTTTCTAACAATTTGCCTCTCTTTGTTGTGATTTGAGCTCAAGCGATTTTAACAAAAATATGAAACAAAAGCAAATCGCTTGTAGAAAAGTTCTTAGAAACACCTTTAGAGTAGATGCCCCATCTGCTCTTTTTTTGTTTTAAGATAGTTTAAATTGTGCCTATTTGCTTTTATGATGATAGGGCGTCTTTCGATTATCTCTATCTCGCTTAATGATTCTATTTTTTTGGGATTATTTGTTAAGAGCTTTATCTTTTTTATACCAAAATACTCTAGTATAAAGCTAACAACTTCATAGCTTCTCTCATCTGTTTTAAAGCCTAATTGATGATTTGCAGCAACTGTATCAAGTCCTCTGTCTTGTAGGGCATAAGCATTGGTTTTATTTAAAAGACCTATGTTTCTTCCCTCTTGACGAAGATAGATAACCATACCACTCTCATCTGCAATAGCTTTAAGTGCATACTCAAGCTGATTTGCACAATCACACTTAAGGCTACCAATCGCATCACCCGTTAGACACTCACTATGAACTCTTACAAGGGGAGTTGCCCCTAAAGGCTCTTTAAAAATAACCAAGTGCTCTTTGATGCCCTCAGCAAAAGTTTGTATTTTAAAATCTCCAAATTTAGTTGGGAGATTTGCAATATTTGAAATCTTAATTCGCATGAAATTGACCTTAGCCACCATCTATATTTTTAGATAAAAACAGATGATGGCAAGTATGAGGCAGTTTTGTGCAGACTTAGTTATCTAAATCAAATAAAACTAACGACATAATTGGCGTCATATGTTTTTACCCGAAGGGTGGTTTATATTTGCCCTTATTGCTTCGTTAGAGTCTTTCAACTTAGCTAAGGCTAGGTTTTCAAGAATCTGTCTCACACTAAGGGCAAATATAAACCATCTAAAAGTATAGATGGTGGCTAAGGTCAGTTTACAATCTTTATGGTAAAATGTATTTTTTATTATATCCATATAAGAAGTAAAAAATGTTTAAACGATTTAGAAGATTAAGAACCAATAAAAATTTAAGAGACTTGGT
>CAZLXQ010000076.1:0-6010 GCA_964563675.1 uncultured Sulfurospirillum sp. | reverse complement strand
AAGATTAAACAACATTATTGCTAACAAGTACGAGGAGACAATATTTTACCCTGGTGGGAAAAGCATTGGTACTCTGTCCCCATGTTGGGTATAAGTCTAACAACTCTTTCATCAAGTACTGTGGCAATAGCTGGGCATCTTTGCGCACACATCCTACACAAAACAGTAACTTTCTTCTTTCTTAAAAAGTCAACCTCAGTGACTGTTTTTGCATTATACAGTTACGGGCAGACCTTATGAACTGTAAAATTTCATAACTACAATAATGACAATATGAAATTTTCAATATTTTGGGGTTTTAAACCAACTTGAAACATAATACATATTTTAAGAGTTAACTAGTAAAGCACTTTCTCCTTTGTTGTAAAAATCTATAACTCAAAAAACATAGATAAGCGACTTCTTGAAGCCATCTAGTAATTTATCTATATTTTTTTCTTATATAGGACATTTTATTGTCATCTATCAATGAAATCCTTTTGGTTAATAGTTTAAGCACAGCATCTGTCTGTTTTAGTAAGACTTCAGAAACTTCTATTTTTATTTCTAGTGTTTTTGGAACTATGCCGATATACTCTATAACCTTGGGGGTTTTGTAGTCATTGAGCTTGTTTAATTCTATTATCTCAACAAGCCCTATTTTATGAACAGAGAGGCTAGACTGTATATCTTTAGCTCTGATTTCACTCTCATTAAATAGATAAATATCTCCAGGGTCTGAATCAATGTCTATGATATCAACAATATAGAGATACTTTTTTGATTCTATATAAGGGGAGAGCATAATGCCCGAGGTTCCCCCATCTGTAACTTCTATATTGTTGCTCCATTCACAGTTCTTGTGGAGATACTCTATAAAGTAAGGACCAAAACCCTCGTCACTCAAAAGAGTATTTCCGACTCCAAGTATCCCTACATCACATTTTTCGTTGAACAGCATTACTGTATCTTTACTTTTGAATAAGTATCACCATCAGGACTGAGAATATGTGCAGCACATGCCATACAAGGGTCATAAGAGTGTATAGTTCTGATAATCTCCAGCGGTCTTTTTGGATCAGCTATTTTTTGCCCTATTAGTGAGTATTCATAAGCACCAAGTTCACCATTGTGTGCTCTTGGAGCTGCTAGCCATGTAGTGGGTATCGTCGCTTCGTAGGCAGCTATATACCCATCTTTTATCCTAACCCAGTGAGCTAAAGCACCTCTTGGAGCCTCGTGAAGACCCATGCCTCTAATCTCTTCTTTAGGAAATGATGGTTTGTAGAATGTAGTAAAATTCCCTTTTTGAAGATTTTCAATTAGCAGGTCATACTGATCTGATATGATTGATTGCACTACTGACACTCTTATAGACTTTGACACCAACCTCCCCATAGTAGAGTCAAGCTTTTCAAGAGTATATACCTCTCCGCTTAATTGCTTGATGGTCTTAAAAACTCTATTCGTTACATCAATACAAGGCTGATAGTCACTAAGATGCATAGCATACACGCTAGCAGTTGAACCAGGCTCAGCTGTTTTATTTAAAAAATATGGAGATTTTACCCAAGAGTATTTTGTCTTATCTTTAGGGTCAAAAACTGGCTCCAAATCACCTAGTATAAATGGACTATTTATAGCATCGCCTTTAAAGTACGAGTGTTTTACTGACTCTACAGTATTGTCTCTTATGAGTGTATCATGTAAAGATGAAATTTTTCTAAATGTAGAGAAGTCTTTTCCTTCGATATATCCACCAGGCATAACACAGTTATCTCCCTCCTCATCTATAGGAAATTCTGGATGACTTAGAAAGTTTCCTTGCCCTTTACCAATGTGGCTCCATTTGGGATAATAGGCAGCTAGAAGTGCGACATCAGTATTATAAGCTTCATTTATAAACTCCTCAAGATCACCTATTAGTTGTTTTACATACTGCATTCTTTCAATTGTAAGAACCGCTGCAGAGTCTGGATTGATAGGATTTGCAACTCCACCTACTGCTAGATTTTGAATATGAGGAGTTTTTGAGCCAAGTACAGTTACTATCTTGTTTGCAATTCTTTGGTAATCTAGTGATTGAAAGTAGTGAGTTGCAAGAATCAGGTTTACTTCAGGGGGAAGTGTCATCTCTTGATGTCCACTATACCCATCTGCAAATATACCCATCTGTCCAGAGTTGACTAGTTTTTTTAACTTCTCTTGGGTTTTCCTCATATCTTCAGTGGAGTTATCTCTCCATGATGAGCATGATTGTGCTAAAGCAGCAGCTCTAGCTGGACTAGCTTTAAGTGCGGCTGAGTGAATATCAAACCAATCAAGACCACAAAATATATAAAAATGTATAAGATTATCAACTATCGTATGAGCTCCTATCATGATGTTTCTTATGTATTGTGCATTCAGAGGCACTTTCATCTTTAAAGCATTTTCAACTGCTCTAACTGACCCAATTCCTTGAGAAACAGTACATACCCCACAAATCCTCAAAACAGTCAGCCAAGCATCTCTTGCATCACTGCCCTTAAGTATTGCCTCAACACCTCTCCAGAGTGTTCCTGTTGACCAAGCATCAACCACTTCTCCGTCTTTCATCTCTACTTCAATTCTTAAGTGACCCTCGATTCTAGTAACTGGGTCTATGACGATTCTTTTATTGGCCATTTTTTATTTTTCCTTTTTTTAATGCTTTGTAAATACTGGAAAGTATTTTACAAAAAATGTAAATGCTGCAATTTCAAATGCAATCAATCCATAAGTAACTATTTGTTCGCCAATAGATGGAAAATAGCTCCAATTGGAACCAGGATCATACCCTATAAGATAAACATTGAAGCGAAATATGGAGGCACCTATCAGAACGAAGCAAGCTCCTAAAAATAGGTATCTAGGACTCTCTCTAAGCCGCTTTGTAGCTAGTATAGCCAAGCCACACACCATAAACAGTATTTCCAGTACATAAGATGTAGACTTATAGTCCCAATCTAGTAGCGTATCAAGTGCTCCTCTTGAAAACAAGCCTTGAATATGAATTACCAAAAATATTGTCAATATCACAACTAAAAATTGTGCCAATTTTGTCAACATATTTGTCTCATCACCTAGCTTATAGACTCTTGAAGTTACACTAGCCTCACCTATTACCATAGCAAATCCCATAAATATCGCGCTCAATAAAAATAGTATTGGTAGTAGATTTGTTTGCCATAACTCTGAGAGCTTAAAGCCAGATATTACCATCATAGTTCCAAGGGATGATTGGTGCATCATAGGAAGCGTAACACCAAGAGCTATAAGAAAAAATATCGACTTATCAAGATATTTTGCAAATCTTTTCATGTTCCACTTTTCAGCAATTGCAGGTGCAAACTCTAGCCAAAGCACCATAATGTATATAGTTATACAAAGAGCAACTTCAAGCATAACGGAGGTTGCGTTCATTCTTGAGGGGATAAAAAGATTGTATGCATGAAAATATCTACCAATATCAAATATAACAGAAACACCAGCCATTGTATAACCAAACATTGACGCTAGTAGTGCAGGTCTTACTAGTGGATGATATTTTCCTTTATTAAAAACATACACAACAAGAGCCATAACATACCCGCCACAAGCAAGAGCACTTCCAACAACAACATCATAAGCTATCCATATTCCCCACGGATAGCCATCACTCATGTTGCTAACTGCTCCAAGACCAAAAATAAATCTAAAAACAAGAGCTATGACCATTAGCCCAATAATAGTTACAGCACCAATAAAAACAGGTGTTAAAATATGTGTACCTAAAGCTTCTTCTTTATGCATCTTTATCCTCTTTTTCTGATAGTTTAGCCTGTTTTTTTGCCTCTTCCTCTTTTTTCTCTCTCTTAAGATTTTTATATATAACAGTTGAGTAAGTAGCCAAAATTGCGGCAGGGAAAATAAATCCTGTATAGAGAGATGTTTGTATGCCGTCACTTGTTCCAGAGAAAGATTGTTTAGGAAACTCTGGAAGCCCTAAATACTTAAATGGAACAGATGATAAAAAAGTAACTTGCGTTCCACCAAGTTCATCCTCTCCGTAAACATGGTTAATATACTTCGCGGCTCTATGCTTAAGTATAAATCCGCTCTCTATACCAAATACAGGATACTCATACCTTTCTCCCTCTTTCATTTGTAGTCTTCTATTTGCCTCTTTTTTGAGCATAGGTACTGGTCCAAAAAGAGATGCTCCTGTTGGACAAGTTGAGCAACATCCTGGCAACTCCCCTTTTTCTAGAAGATGGTCACAAAGCTGACACTTAACTATCTCAGGATACCATTCATCCCACTCAAATTTTGGTATATCCCAAGGACATCCAATTTGACAATATCTACACCCAATGCACTGATTTTTTATGTACTCTACAACGCCAGATCTAGGATTTTTTACAAGTGCCGTTGTAGGACATGCAGCGACACAGCCAGGCTCAATACAGTGTAAGCACTGCCCTTTAACAAAAGCGAAACCATCTTCTGCTTGATTTTGAGTCTCACCAGTTCCTGCGGTAAATTTTCTAATGATATTCATATTGTCGCTATCAAGATCTATAGGCTTATCCCATGCCTTCTGTCCATGGAAGATAGTTCTATCTAAATCATTTGCTTTTTTACAGCCTGGCATGCAGGCATTACATCCAACGCATATAGTTGAATCGTATAGTATGCCAACAGCTTCGTTTGTAATTTCAAATTTCTTTTTTGGTCCAGCAGCTGACGCACTTGTTGCCATAGCAGCAGTAGCTACGACTCCTTTCGCTGTTGTTTTGAAGAAACTTCTTCTATCCATCCTCTTTCTCCGCTAAGCTATCATCTGAAGTAACTGGTTTTGAGCTAAGCTTTGAGGTAAATACAGCACCCGCTCCAAGCAGTGCTCCACCAACACCAGCCATCAGGGCAGCCTCACTCGCTCCTATAGGTTTTCTATGATTTGGCTTTATAGGAGGGTGATATGCTGGAGGTGTGGCATGAATAATATCACATATTTCAAATTGTGGTATTTTAAATCCAACTCCCTCCTCGTTGCACCCAAAGCATGGATGACCAACGGCAACTGGCCAGCATCCAGCACCAGCATCCCCAAACTGCATAGTTGGACAGTTTCCGTAAGTAACAGGACCCTTACATCCAAGATAGTATAGACAGTGCCCTTGTCTATGTGATTCATCTCCAAACTCTCTTACAAATCTGCCATTATCAAAATGAGGTCTTCTTTCGCAGTGCTCATGAATGAGCCTATCACAGATAAATAGAGGTCTGTTTTTATGATCAACTCCAGGAAATCTATCAAATGTTAGATAGTGGATGATAGTCGAGAGAAGGTTGTATGGATTTGGAGGACAGCCAGGGATATTTATAATCTTGCTAGTTTTTAAAACCTTTTCAACTCCAACGCATCCTGTAGGATTCATATTTGCAGCAGGCATTCCTCCCCAAGCAGCACAGGAGCCAACAGCAATTACAGCAGCAGCCTTTGGACCAATCTCTTCTACTATATCTATAAAGTTTTTGCCTCCACTTCTACAAAAAGTACCACCATTTTTTAAAGGGACAGCTCCCTCTATGACTAAGACAAATTTACCAGCATATTTCTCAACTGTATCAAACATGGCACTTTTAGCATCGTATCCAGATGAGTTTTGTAGTGCTATATGGAAATTAAGAGAGATAAGATCAAAAATCATACCTTCTATTGTTGGGTGGGTTGTTCTAAAGAGTGCCATCGTACAGCCCGTACACTCCGCACCACTAATCCACAAAACAGGGAGTCTTTTTGGATTGGTTATGCCTTTTGCAATTTGTGCGGTCATAGTGCTAGGCAGTGCTAGAGTTGCTGTTATTGTTGCACAAAACTTCAAGAAGTCTCTTCTTTCTACTAAGGGTAACGAATCACTTATGTTATCAAATCCGGTTAAGTCCACTAGGGTATTCCTTGTACTTCATAATTAGAGCCACTTGCAGATTACAAAAAACAACCCACAATTTAAGCTAAATTAAAATT
>CAZLXQ010000075.1:0-6174 GCA_964563675.1 uncultured Sulfurospirillum sp. | reverse complement strand
GAAGCGTACAGAAAGTTTAAAAAGCAAGTTGATAGAAACCTAATCGTTACTGAAATTCGCGCTAGAAGATTTTTTGAAACAGGAACTGAAAAGCGTAAAAAACAGAAAATTAGTGCTCGCAAAAAAATGCTTAAAAAGCTTTATATGCTTAGACGCTACGAGTCTAGACTATAATCACATTATGAGAAGAGTAATCTTCTCATAAACTTCTAAAATACTCTCCAATTAGCTATAATGACATATCTGTTAGTAAAAAGGGAAGCTTATGGACAAAAAACTAACTGTTATTGAGATGGCGGAGTATTTAGGTGTCAGCAAAGAGGCTATCTACAATCGCCTAAGACGCGGTACACTCGACTCTGTTGTGGAGAATGGAAAGAAGTTTATTCTACTAACAGCAACCTTACAACGAGAAGGAAGACTACAAAAAAGAAAAACTATAACACCCGCTATGAGTAGTGAGTATATTGAGTTTTTAAAAGAGCAGACAGAAGAGCTAAAAGAGAAAAACAGAAAATTAGAAGATGATAAAGATAGACTTTATAGAGAAAAAGAGAAGATACTCATAGAGTCCAAAGATATGATAGAGAGGGTTTATAAAGAGAGGGATGAGCAGTTAAAGGCTATATTGACTCTTGCAAATTTTCCAACTTTAAAGCATGAGCTTGAGTCTGCTCAAACTGTTGAGATTGTTGAGGAGACTCAAGCTCAAGAGGATGTAGTTGAGCAAGTATGTGAAACTTTTGAGGACTGGGAGCTTTTAGATGATAGACTTGAAAAAGGAGATTTTGCGATAGATATCAGGAAGAAAATAGTAAAAAAAGTAAAGAAGCAGGTGGGCAAAAGTCTACATGTAAAGATGAGCTATGATGAGATTTATATAAAAAAAGATATAAAATTAAAGAAGATAATAGGAAAAAAATGAAAAAAGTATTAGGGTTTTTAGTGATAGCATTTGGAATCTTTTTGCAGATTCTTTGGTTAGGTGTATGTTTTGGCACGATTATAATCGGTATAGTTCTTCTTATCTTTGCACCTAAGATACTGTTTTTTCCATTTACCTTCTTTCTTGTTATTGGCTTAGCGATGATTGGAGGTGGCAAGTTTCAAAACAGAGCAAACTTTAAGTATCAAAACTATGATAGTCTAAAGAAAGCTCCACAAAGTAGGCTAGAGAAGCATTATGAGGTACTTGAATCAAACAGCTCAGACAGCATGGAGACCATAAAAAGCAACTACAGAAGATTGGTAAAAGAGTACCACTATGACTCTATTGCGAGTAAAAACTTGCCTGAAGATATGCTAAAATTTGCCCAAAAAAAGACACAAAATCTAAATGAGGCATACAACTCAATCAAAGAAGCGAGAGGATAACATGAAGATAGTATTTTTAGATTCAAAAACAGTAGGCGATGATATCTGCTTAGATGCTTTTAAAGAGCTTGGGGAGTTTGTAGTGTATCGAACTACTTCAAAAAAGCAAACTATAGAGCATATAGGAGATGCTCAGGTTATTTTGAGTAATAAAGTCGTGATAGACAAAGAGATTATGGATAGCTCTCCTTGGCTTAGGCTAATCTGCATAACAGCAACTGGTATGAATAATGTAGATTTAGATTATGCAAAACAAAAAGGGATTGAAGTTAAAAATGCAGCTGGCTACTCTACTGCTTCGGTGACTCAAACTACCTTTACCTTAGCTCTCTATCTTTTAACACAAACTAGATTCTATGATGAGTTTGTTAAGAGCGGCAAATGGTCAAAAAGTGGGCTTTTTACAAATGTTGAGCGACCATTTGGTGAGATAAAAGGCAAAAAATGGGGTATTATAGGATTTGGAACTATCGGCAAAAGTGTTGCAAAAGTAGCAGATGCTTTTGGAGCAGAAGTGAGCTACTACTCGACAAGTGGAGCAAATAGTGATGACTCTTGTGCTAGAATGGAGCTTGATGAGATGTTAAAGAGTTGTGATATCATCTCTATCCATGCTCCGCTCAACGAGAAGACAAATGGACTTATAAAAAAAGAGCAGTTAAGCCTTATGAAAAAGGGTACAATTTTGCTCAATCTTGGACGAGGCGGTATCGTAGATGAGGGCGATTTAGCTTATGCGATTGACAACAGCGGCATACTCGCTGGTCTTGATGTGACAGCAGTAGAGCCTATAGAAGAGGAGAATCCGCTTCTGCATGTGGAGAAAAAAGAGAGTTTAATCATAACACCCCATATCGCTTGGGCAAGCCATGAGGCTAGAGTAGAGCTTATGAAGATAGTAGCCAATAATATCAAAGAATTTTTAGATAAATAGTGTACGATATACTGATAATTGGAAGTGGTGGAGCAGGGCTAAGTTGTGCCTTGGAAGCAAAAAAAAGAGGTGAAAAGGTGGCTGTTGTTTGTCAGTCTGTTGCGACTAATGCTGCAACTTGTATGGCACAAGGCGGACTAAATGGTGCTATCTATGGCGACAAGGGAGATAGTCCTCTTTTGCATGCAAAAGACACTATCAAGGGTGCAGCTGGCTTAGCTGATGAGCAGATGGTTTTAAGGATGTGTGAGGGAGCTAAAAAGCAGATAGAGTGGCTTGATTATATCGGTATGCCGTTTTCAAGAGTTAAAGGAAAAATCGCACAAAGAGAGCTTGGAGCAGCTTCTAAAGACAGAGCCGCCTACTCACAAGACTACACAGGACTAAAGCTCCTTCATACTCTTTATGACAACTGCTTAAAAGAGCAGATTGAGTTTTTAGATAACAGATTTGTACTAGAGCTTATAGTAGAAGATGCTATATGTAGAGGTGTAGTAGTTTTAAAAGAGAGAAAAGTTGAGTCGATCCAAAGCAGATCTGTTGTTCTTGCGACTGGCGGATATGCTGGAATATATCACGGCTTTAGCACCAATGCAGCTGAGTCAACTGGCGATGGAGTTGCTATGGCACTAAGAGCTGGAGCAAGGCTTAGTGATATGGAATTTATTCAGTTTCATCCTACATCCTTAAAAAGTAGCTCAGCCTTAGTGAGTGAGAGTGCAAGGGGAGCTGGCGGTTTTTTGGTTAATGAAAATGACGAGAGATTTATAGATGAGCTTATGACTCGTGATGAGGTAAGTCGAGCAGTCTTTTTGCAAATCCAAAGAGGTGGTGAAGTTTTTTTGGATATCAGGCATCTAGGAGACGAGTTTATCTCTAAAAATCTACCGCAAGAGAAGAAGCTAATCCAAATTCATGAAAATCTTAACCCATCTTGTGAGCTTATTCCGATAGCTCCCGCAGCTCACTACAGCATGGGAGGGATTGATGTTGATGTGAATCTACAAACCTCTATAAAGAGTCTATATGCTATAGGAGAGTGCTCCAATGTCAAAGTACACGGTGCAAACAGACTTGGAGGAAACTCTCTTTTGGAGATAGTCTATTTTGGAAGAGCAGTTGTCTCTAAGATAGAGAAATCCTCTTTAGATGTAGAGATAAAAAAGCACAAAACAGTAGCTCAAAAGAGGATAGATGCCCTTTTAAGCTCCAACAAAAGCGATACATTTTTTAAGCTAAGAGATAGTTTAGGCAAAGAGCTTTTTGAGAAGGCTGGGATATTTAGAGACAAAATCAGCTTAGAGGAGTTAGTAAAAAACATCAAAGAGATCTCTAAAAGATTTGATAAGCTAACAGTTAGTAGTAGCAGTTTGTTAGTATCTCATCTCAAATTTAAAAACTCTTTAGATATTGCAAAAGTAGTTGCCTTAAGTGCACTAAAAAGAGAAGAGAGTCGCGGGGCTCACTATAGAGATGATTTTAAAAAGTTAAGTAAAGAGGCACTTCACTCATATGCAGGTCTAAAAAATAGCTCTCTTGAGTGCAGGATTTCAAAATGAAAATTGAGATACAAGAGACAGTTTATGAGATACCCACAAAAGAGCAGACACTCTTAAGTGCGTTAATCTACATAAGAGAAAACATAGACTCAACTTTAGAGTTTAACTATAACTGTAAAAGCGGAGTTTGTGGAGTTTGTTCGATAAGGGTAAACAACCAAGAGACTCTTTTGTGTGAGTACAAGGCTCAAGATAGCGACAAGATAGAGCCACTACTACATAAAAAAGAGCCTCAAGAGCTACTTAAAAAGGTTCAAAGCTGGCTACATGTAAACTCTCTTAAGCCTATGGGAAAGGCGAGCGAGGAGCTTATTGAGAAGCAGAGCGACTGTATCTTGTGTGGTTCTTGCTTTTCTGCTTGTCCTGTTTTGTATGTGAAGCCTAGTTTTTTAGGACCTTATGCTCTTACAAGAGTTTGGAGATATGTTGCAGACATAAGAGAGGGCGATAAGAGAGGTTTTTTGGAGAGAATTCAAAAAAATGGTATTTGGGACTGTACACTTTGCGGAGAGTGTACTTTGGCATGTCCTGTGGGTATTGACTCAAAAAGTGATATACTCTACTTAAGGACAAAAAGCATGCAAGCGGGACATTTTGATCCAACTCCTCAACCATCTTTTGGGAATGACTTTGGATTTAATCCAAATTTTTGATAAAATAGTAAAAACACAAAGGAGTAAAAATATGGCAAAAGAGCATAGTTTTGATATAACAGCACAGATAGAGAAGCAGCACCTCAAAGATGCATATGAGCAGGCAAAAAAGATAATTACAAATCGTTGGGATTTTAAGGGGATAACTTGTGAGTTTGACTTCAATGAAAAAACAAAAACTATAACACTTGTTAGTGCAACCGATACTAAAGCTGAGGCTATGTTTGATGCTCTTGTTAGTGAGGCTATCAAGCGAGATATCAGCTCAAAAGGGATAAAAGAGAGTAGTCGAGATAGCATAGGTGGTGGCAACACAAAGATAACAGTTAGTATAAACGACACACTTAGTAAAGATGATGCAAAAGCGATAGTTAAGAAGATAAAAGATTTAGGACTTAAAGTAAAAGCTTCTATTCGTGGTGAAGAGGTAAGAGTTGTTGGAAAGTCGATAGATGACCTACAAACTGCTATAAAAGCCTTAAAAGAGGCAGATATGGAGATACCTCTAAACTTTATAAACATGAGATAATGGAGCACGACGAACCACTATTTCAGATAGAAGTTATGCCAAAGATAGAGGGTTTTTGGTGCAATGCGGCTGTGTATGCTATCTACTTGAGTATCACTTTAACTCCTTTTTTAATAGGAGTAGTTTTTTGGTGGTACATGCATAGTATCTGGATAGGTTTTTTGTTTTTTCTATTTTTAGTTTTTGCTAGCGGAGTAGTTATCTCAAAACTAAGAGCAAGCTCAATACCGCCTATTCAACAAGAGATGGATTACAATACAATTTCTATCATAAAGTGGTATGTCAGCAAAAATATATGTTACTAAAAAGTCATACCACTCCCACTTAATCCCAGCAGAAATATAAGATCAGTTTTTATACCATCTCTAGCAAATTTTTCCTTTTTTTCCAATCAGGCATATAGGTACTCAAATAGTTTTGATACTCTACCCCATAAACGAGATGAATTCTTACTCCACAACCTAACTGGCTATTTAACGGTATGTAGGGAAACACCCCATTTAGCCACCGCACGCATCAACTACAATAGCTTGGTTTTCGCTGTATTTAGTTGAGAGTTTATGTAGAAAATCTTTTGAATGTTGCATATCCTTTTATTCCACTTAACATATAATCTGTCCTAACTTAGACCCTTAAATCGCTAAACCCCCTTATCTAAGGGATTCTCATTTTTATTTAGGCACTACAATTTATATGGAGTAGATGAGATAAGAACCTCCATTAGTTTATATATTTTTTTAGCATCAGTAGATATTTTAGATGGTATTGCAAATTTTTTATTTGTTTTTGTATTGCAAAGTACTGATATTTGAATAGATAATAGTATCTTTCTTATTTTCTCTGGCGATAATTTGATATATTGTAGTTTTACTCTATGTTCTAAATGTCTAACCAAAGTGTAAGTTATAAAGCTAATCGCAAGATGAGCTTTTACTTTACTTGGCTTCCAGTGATATATTGGTCTTATTTTTAAATCATGTTTAGTTATTCTAAAGTTCTCTTCAACTTGCCATAGATTTGAATACTGATGAATTAACTCTTCGTTAGATATATTTAAATTATTAGTAACAATCCCTTTTAATCCGTCCCATATTGCGTCCTCTTTTATTTTTTCTTCATTTAAGC
>CAZLXQ010000074.1:0-6271 GCA_964563675.1 uncultured Sulfurospirillum sp. | reverse complement strand
GGCGGATTCGATTCATAACCAAATACCTTTGGCTAGAATTGTAGCATCTAAACCTGTAAGTTCTCTAAAAGCCAAAAGCTTTTGTAGATTTCTATTGGACTCTTTATCAAAGCATAGGCAGAGAGATAGATAGGAGTGAGAACAAAGAGGATTGGCTGTAACTGTTTTGTAATAAAAACTATGTAAAATCAAGGAAAAAGGTAGCTAAGTTGGATAAAAAGTGGATAGAATTATTGGAAAGAGTAGATTATGCTTTTCAGCCTATAGTCGATATCTATACAGGAAAAACTTTTGGAGTTGAGGCACTTATCAGGGAGTATAGTTCAGAAAAGTTTCCAACAATCGACTCTGTTTTTGATACATCTTATAGTGAAAATATTCTCTATAAGCTAGATATACTTTTAAGAAAAAAAGCAATAGAAAAATTTTCAAAAATAGAGTTTGCAAACAATATAAAGCTGTTTTATAATTTAGACAACAGAATCACATCTATGGCTGATTTTATCCCTGGAAAGACTATTGATATTGCAAATAAGCTTGGCTTGAAAAAATCAAATATCTGTTTTGAGCTTTCAGAAAAGCATCAAGCTGGTGCATATACTGGTATCGATCATCTTGTTTTAAACATCTATAAACAACAGGGCTATAAGATGGCTATTGATGACTATGGAGTAGGCTTTTCAGGGCTACAGATGCTTTATCGCTCTGAGCCTGACTTTATAAAAATAGATAGGTTTTTTATATCAGATATATATAAAAATAAAAAGAAAAAACTATTTGTAAGCTCTATTGTCGAGATGTCCCAAGCTATGGGAATTCAAGTTATCGCTGAAGGGGTTGAAAAAAAAGAGGAGTATGAGGAGTGCAAGCGACTCGGCTGTGATATGATACAGGGGTACTTTGTAGCAAAGCCTACTCAAAATCTACAGAAACTTAAATCCAAATACAAAGATATTTTAAAACTATCTTTACAAAACAGAAGAGATAGCAAAAAAATACTTGATATTGAAAACTATCTTGAAAACACACCATCACTAAAAGAAAACTCAAGTATAGACGATGTTTTTGAGTACTTTAAAGCCAATTTAAAAACACCTACTATCCCAATCCTTTGCGAGAACCGATATCCTATCGGAATTATCAAAGAGATTGACTTGAAGCAGTATATCTACTCACAGTTTGGGCACTCAATCCTTAAAAATCAGACAAAAGGACAAATTAAGAAGATAGTAAAAACTTGTGGAGTCGCTGACATAAATAACTCGCTAGAGAAGATGCTAAAGATATACTCTTACAATAGCGACGATGGTATGATAATCATAACAAAAAATGGAAAATATAGTGGCTCTTTAAATGCAAAAGCTATCATCAATATGGTTAATGAAAAGAGCCTTTTAGATGCAAAAGATCAAAATGCTCTAACAGGACTAAGTGGTAATAGAATCATCAATGAGTATATATCTGAAAGACTAAGCTCTCAAAGTAGGTACATAATGGTCTATTTTGATTTTGATAACTTTAAGCCCTTCAATGATTACTATGGTTTTAGAAAAGGGGATAGAGTAATCTTGCTTTTTGCTGATTTATTGAAAAAAAGCTCTATGCTTAGAGATAGTCTAGTGGGACATATTGGTGGCGATGATTTCTTTTTGGGCTGGAGTGAGCCTGATGAGACAGATGAAGAGGTGTATGAAAAGGTCAAAAAGATAGTTGATGATTTTTCAAGTGATGTGGAGAGTTTTTATGACGAAAAAGATAGAAATAGAGGATTTATAAAAGCCAAGAGCAGAGATGGAGAGGTTCGCAAATTTAGACTCCTAACTGTAAGTGCGGCGATTATAGTGATAAAAAGTGGTACTAAAGCTCAAGAGGATGTCCTAACTCAAGAGCTAACAAGATTAAAAAAGAGTGCAAAGATGATGAGTAGTCATATAGCATGGTCTACGCTTTACAGCCCAAGAGATCCAAGTAGATAAAAGTGCATAATGGTTGACCATAAAGGTTATCTGCTTGGAGTCTTGAATAATAATCATTTGGTTATACAGTTCAAAAGGAGTGGTGGCCTGACTCGGAATCGAACCAAGGACACGATGATTTTCAGTCATCTGCTCTACCGACTGAGCTATCAGGCCATACTTTAAGAGTTGAAAGTATATCCGAATAACTTTAATTTTTGCTTATATTTTAAATTTTTTATTAAAAACCAAAATTTAAATTTAAAGCATTATCTCCAAGTCTATAAAGTGGCTAGCTTTTTAAATAAATCCCCCCTTGCGGCATAAGAGCTAAACTGATCAAGGCTAGCGGCTGCTGGGGATAGAAGGGCTATAGTTTTTAATGTGTGTTTTTTTTGTATTGTTTCCATGGCTTTTACAAGGGTGTAGCAAGCTTTAGTTTTTTTGTCTATCTTGTTCGATAAGTTTACAATTTTATCTGTATTTGAGCCTATTGCAAATATCTCAACTTGAAGAGGTTTTATCGCTTCAAAAAGAGGCTCTAAGTTTACCCCCTTGTCGTCACCACCTAAGATAAGGAGTATTTTTTTATCTCCGTATCTTTTTAGAGCCTCCATAGTCGCATTTGCATTTGTAGCTTTTGTATCATTAACCCAAACTCTTCCTTTGTCATCTTTAAACTCTTCGAGTTTATGAACATCAGTCTTAAAAGAGTTTATTTGCTCATAGTCAATGGTATCAAAAAGTATCTTATCCGCACTCATAGCTAAAAGAGCATCTAGTAAAAATGGGGCTTTAAACTCTACTTTTTTTATATCAATACCAAACGAAATTGCTAAATCATTCTCATCTTCATAGGCTACAAGCATCGCTTTTGTTGGGTAGTCTTTGTATTTTTTTGGAACTACAGCAACACTTCCCTCTCTCATTCTTCGCATCAAGCTCAGTTTTGCCTCTTCATACTTCTCAAAATTTCCATGCCAATCAAGATGGTCTGGTCTTATGGGTAGAAGTAGATAAACTCCAGGAGCTGCTTTTTTTGTGTAGTGCAGGGCAAATGAGCTACTCTCCAAAATCCATATCGCTTTTTTACTATCAAGACTTGCTAGAGGCTCACCTATGTTACCACCACTTATCGCCCCTTTGTGCTTTATGAGATGCTCACACATTTGAGTTGTAGTAGTTTTGCCATTGGTACCACTTATCCAGATAGAAAATGGCATGTCTTTTTCAAAAAAATCATACTCACTTACAAGATTTGTTGCTTGTTTGATGAGTGTATGATTTGGGGGAAGTCCTGGGCTTGGAACTTGAACTGTGCTTTTACATGTGGAAAACTTTGAGGGAGGAAGAAGCCTGTTTCCAAACTCATCAAAACTCTCCTCTTTAAATTTGTCATCAAAAATTAGACAATTTCCAAGTTTTTTTGCTATTGCTTTTGTAGTTTTGCCATGTCCAAATAGTGCTACCTTCATCTTATTTTTATCTCCATCAGAGCGATTAGGTTTGTCATGATAGCTATAATCCAGAACCTAACTATGATTTTATTTTCTGCCCATCCCTTTATCTCAAAGTGGTGATGAATGGGTGCCATGCGAAAAACTCGCTTTTTTCGTGTTTTGTAGCTACTAACTTGCAGTATAACAGAGACGGTCTCCAGAACAAACACAAACCCAATCAAAATCAAAAGAAGTTCGTTTTTAGAGACGATTGCCATGTAGGCGATAAATGCTCCAATGCTAAGACTGCCACTATCTCCCATAAAAATCTCAGCAGGATAACAGTTGTACCACAAAAAAGCAACAAGTGCACCTACAAGTGCACCAGCTACGATAACAACCTCTCCAGAGCCACTTACTGCGGGTAAAAGCAGATAGCTACTTAAGATAGAGTGTCCGCCTATATAGACAAATACACAAAGGGTTATTATAGAGATTATGGACGGTACAGTCGCAAGCCCATCAAGCCCATCAGTTAAGTTCACAGCATTACTAGCAGCAACCATAACAAGTATCCAAAAAACTATGGCAAATAACTTCATGTCCATTGCTGGATTCTTATAAAATGGCAAGAAAAGCTCACTACTAAGACCTGAGCTAAAGAAGAGTAGAGTAGCCACTATAAGAGCGGATAGAGATTGAAGTGCTATTTTTGTCCGCTTACTAAGCCCAGACTGATTGTTTGCCCCTGTAATTTTTGCAAGGTCATCTTTTAAGCCTATGAGTCCAAAAAGGATAATGCTTAAGAGTCCACCTATAGCAAAAATATTATCAAGCTGCATACATAGCAGGGAAGCAAATATGGTTGAAAAGAGAAAAACTAGCCCTCCCATAGTTGGTGTATTTGCTTTTTTCTGGTGAGTTTTTGGAGCTAGAGCATATATGGGTTGGTTTGCATCTCTTTTTTTTGCCCACTTTATAAACTTTGGTATTAGGAAAAGTGTAAGTGTAAAAGATATAAAAAATGCAATTCCCGTACGAACGGTGATGTATTGAAAGATGTTTATTGATGCAAGTTCATATAGCCAGTAGAGCATATGTCTCCTAGTTTAAATATTTTTAAAAGGGTATTTTAGTAAAATATTGCTTATAATCTAATAACAGAGGCATATTTTGGCGATTAAAAATAGAAAAACATTACTAATTATCACTGATGGCATAGGTCATAGCGAAACACAAAATCTAAATGCATTTAAAAGTGCAAATACTCCGACTTATGATGAGCTTTTTAAAGAGATTCCAAACTCCTTTATCAGCACTTCAGGCTTGAGTGTGGGCTTGCCAAAAGGGCAGATGGGAAATTCGGAAGTGGGGCATATGAGCATAGGGAGTGGTAGGATTTTGTATCAAAATTTGGTCAAGATTTCTATGGCTTTAAAGGACGGTTCACTTGAAACCCATGAGGTTATCAAGAGCTTACTGCAGGTGCAGGGCGATATACATGTAGTGGGGCTTCTTAGCGATGGCGGAGTTCACTCTCACATAGACCATATAATTGGACTAGTAGATATAGCGAAAAAAGTTGGCAAAAAAGTTTTTGTTCATGCGATTATGGATGGTCGTGATGTCTCTTATGCTGGCGGTATTGAGTATATCAAAATCTTAGAGAACTTAGAGATAGAGATAGCCTCCATCAGTGGTCGTTTCTACACGATGGATAGAGATAACAGGTGGGAGAGAGTTGAGCGAGGCTATAGAGCACTCTTTGAAGAGGTTTTGATATGTAAAGAAAAGCCGAGTCAATACATGCAAAAGATGTATGATATGGGTATAACAGATGAGTTTTGTGAGCCTATTGGTTTTGGAAATCCTATTAGAGCTAAAGATGGTGTAATTTTTGCAAATTTTAGGAGCGATAGAGTAAGAGAGATAAGTAAAGCAGTAGGAGCGAAGAGTTTTGATAAGTTTAGAAGAGATGCTGTTCCCCAAAAAGTGATAACAATGACTAGATATGATAGCTCTTACGATTTTGAGGTTTTGTTTGATAGCGAAGCCCCAAAAAACACTCTTGCCGAGGTCATCTCAAGAGCAGGACTATCTCAACTACATACCGCTGAGACTGAAAAGTATGCACATGTGACTTTTTTCTTCAATGGTGGCATCGAAGAACCCTATCCAAATGAGAGTAGAGTTTTAATCCCAAGTCCAACAGTAAAAACTTATGACCTAATGCCTCAGATGAGTGCTAAAGAGGTAGGTGATGAGGTTTTAAGAGCTATGAGTTGCGAGTATGATTTTATAGTAGTAAATTTTGCCAATGGCGATATGGTAGGACATACTGGCAATTTTAAAGCAACAATAAAAGCAGTTGAAACAGTCGATGAGCAGCTAGGACGCATATATAGAGCAAGTAAAGAGTACAATATAGTTCAGATAAGCGACCACGGAAATTGTGAAGAGATGGTTGATGATGATGGCAATATCTTAACAAATCACACAACCTATGATGTCTACTGTTTTGTAAAAGCCGATGGTATAAAAACAGTAAAAGATGGCGGACTAAACAATATCGCCCCAACAGTTTTGAAACTCATGGGAGTTGAAATTCCAAAAGAGATGGATGAGAGTTTGGTGTGATATTTCAAATTGTACCTAATGCTCTTAATTTTTCGGTGTTGTTTTAGTGCTGATTAGTGTAAGCTTTTATACTTCTGAAATCAGGCAACCATAATGTGGTGAAACTGGACAGCTTTACTATTTCATGAGGCTTTTATGGAGCTTACAGGTTTGGATGCTAAAATACTGGTTAAGGGTATTCGGTTATGAGTCGAATCCGCCGAAAAAGAAAAACCTACACCGCTGAGTTTAAGACCAAAC
>CAZLXQ010000073.1:0-6430 GCA_964563675.1 uncultured Sulfurospirillum sp. | reverse complement strand
ATGGCCAAAAGTCATCATACTAGAAGATTGCAATAACGACTTATGGGAAGATGATATTTTAAGCAAAATGAGGAGCATTGGCTATGAAGTACAAGACAGAACAAGAGCCAATTTGATTTTAAAACTAAAGAGTACTATATCACTCTTCACCAAACAAGCTTGAAAGAGCATTGGGGTCTTTTGTATGCTCACTTGGGCCTTCAAGCTCAACTAGCTCTATCTCCATGCTAGCTAGCATAGAAGTTAGGCGGATATTGATTCCACTTTTGCCTATGGCTTTTGATTTTTGATCGGCTGGTAGGGTTACTATAGCTTTTTCGTCTACTATCTTTACATTTGAGATGATAGCTGGGCTAAGGGCTCTTGAGATAAAAATCTCTGGTATGGTTGAATACTCAATGCAGTCTATATTTTCACCATTTAGCTCACCACTTACTGCGTTAATTCTTATGCCTTTTGTTCCAACTGCTGCTCCTACGGCATCTACATTTGGGTGGAGCGAAGTTAGGGCTATTTTTGCTCTCTCTCCTGGGATTCTTGCTGAGCAGTTTATGGCTATCATCTCATCTTTTATCTCTGGAACTTCGAGGGTTAGAAGTGCCTCTAAAAACTTTGGACTTGTTCTTGAAATCTCAACATAAATGCCGTTAACCTTATCAATAAAGACTTTTCTGATAACAGCCTTTACTACATCTCCAACCTTAAACTTTTCACCCTTTATGCGGTTTCTTCTTGGCATGACTGCACGAATTTCATCAAACTCTACAAAAGTTGTCTCTTCGTTATCTACTCTTGTGACTGTTCCGCAAACAGTATCGCCTACCATGTTTTTATACTTGTCAAATATCTGGTTCTCTAGTAGTCTTTGGATGTGAAACTCTAACTCTCTGTGAAGTGTAGCTGCTGCAGTTCTTCCTAGGTTGTCTAGTGGCAGCTCATAGGTAAGTTCATCTCCAACTTCGATATCTGGATCAACCTCTTTTGCCTCGCTTAAGCCTGTATATTTATCTTTTTCATCTTCAAGCCTCTCGTCACTATCTTCAACTACAAGAATTTTTTGAAAAAGTTTTAGTGTTTTTGTGTCAATGTTTATAACACTTTCATAGTCATAATCTTCACCATATACTTTTTTGGCCGTTTTTGTTAGTGCTATGCAGACTGTATTTTTTACATCCTCTATACTGAGATCTTTTTCATGAGCTATTGACTCTATAATATCTATAATTTTTTCCATAACTATTCCCTTTTGATTTTAGCAATATAAAAAGTAAAGTAGTATTGATTTTTTAGGGATTGCTTCTGAAGAATTAAATTATATCTTAAATTTACTTTTAAGAAGTTTAATGCAAAATTTATCAAATTATAGTTATAATGATTGATTATAGTAACACAATATTTAGGAAGAGTGATGAAATTAAAACTAGCAAGAAGCGAGATAAATGCGAAACCAAAAACGATACTTTTAGAAAAAGTTGAAGAGATAATCGAAAAAGAGGGACACAAGATACTCTATTTTGATAAAGAGAATTCACATAAAGATTTGGTCGCTTTAGTGGAGCATTTTGAGAAGAAGGATTTTAGTGTCTATCTTCGTGAAGTGAAGTACGGCTTAGGAGAAGATGACTACATGTATGAGATTCATATACTCTAAGGCTATGTTTTTTGTGTAAAAAACTCTATATTGAGACTCTTGGTTGTGCGATGAATAGTCGTGATACTGAACATATTATAGCTGAACTAAAAAACAAAGAGAATTATGTGCTTTGTGTAGATGCAAAAATAGCTGATTTGATTATGATAAATACTTGCAGTGTTAGAGAGAAGCCAGTAAATAAACTTTTTTCTGAAATCGGTGTTTTCAATAAGATAAAAAAAGAGGGAGCTAAGATAGGAGTTTGTGGCTGTACTGCTAGCCATTTGGGCGATGAGATATTTAAACGGGCTCCCTCGGTTAGTTTTGTTTTAGGTGCTAGAAATATCTCAAAGATAACTAGGGCAGTTAATGTAGAGAAGTTTTTAGATGTAGATATAGATTATGATGAAACTACTTATGCTTTTAGTGAGTTTAGAAGTTCGCCCCATAAAGCTTTTATCAATATCTCCATAGGGTGCGACAAAAGATGTACTTTTTGTATAGTTCCACATACTCGTGGAGATGAGATATCTATCCCGCCTGAATTGATAGTGCAAGAGGCGAAAAGAGCATCTAAAAGCGGAGCAAAAGAGATATTTTTATTGGGACAAAATGTCAATAATTATGGTAAAAAATTCTCTTCAAAAAGAGACGAAAGGGTGGATTTTTCAGACCTTTTAAATATGATAAGCGAGATCGAAGAGGTGCAGAGGATTAGGTTTACCTCGCCCCATCCACTTCATATGGATGACAAGTTTTTAGAGACCTTTGCCTCGAATTCAAAAGTGTGTAAATCTATGCATATGCCTCTACAGAGTGGCTCAACTCATATACTTAAAGAGATGAGGAGAGGCTACTCGAAAGAGTGGTTTTTAAATCGAGCCTTAAAGCTAAGAGAGTTAGTTCCTGAAGTCTCTATTAGTACGGATATCATCGTAGCTTTTCCTGGTGAGAGTGAAGAGGACTTTGAGGAGAGTTTAGATGTTATGGAGAGAGTGAGATTTGAGCAGATTTTCTCTTTTAAGTATTCGCCTCGTCCTCTTACAGTTGCAGCAGAGCTTAAAAACCGTATCAATAACGAAACTGGTTCAAAAAGATTAAAAAGACTTCAGGTAAAACAAGATGAGATACTAGATGAGATTTCAATTTGTAAAAAAGGTAAAGTATTGGAAGTCTATTTTGAGGAACTAAGGTCTAACGGCATGATTGCAGGGAGAAGTGACAATAATGCACTTGTTCAGGTCAAAGGAGGTGAAGATCTACTTGGAAAGACACACAAGGTTTTGATAACAAATCCAGGACGACTAACACTCTATGGTGAAGTATTTGATTAAAAAAGCAAGAAGAAAACTAGAGGTAGTTTTGGTGCCATACTTGGCATATGTTGTTCTGTTTTTTATATATTTTACATGTAAAAAAAGATACCATTTTGATAAGACAAAAGTTAAGGATACTCCAAGTATATTTGTTTTTTGGCATGGAGATATTGTCATGTTGCCTTTTGGTTACCAATATTATAGAGACTCTAAAAATATAGACGTTGTGATCAGTAAGCATCATAACGGCGAAGTTGCAGCAAGAATTCAGCATCTTTTGGGTGGCGGAACTATAAGGGGAAGCTCTACAAGAGGAGGCGTTCAAGTGCTCAGAGGGGCTTTTAAGGCACTAAGAAGCAAAAGAGATATAGGCATAACACCTGACGGCCCAAAAGGCCCAAGGCATAGTGTGGCTGATGGAGCTGCTATAATAGCTAAAAAGAAAAATGTTCCAATAGTAGCCATAGGTTGCAAGGCTTCAAAGTGTTGGGAATTGAGTAGTTGGGATAGGCTTTTTATCCCAAAGCCATTTTGCACTTTAGACTACTACTATAGTGATCCTTTTTATGTTGCAAATGAGAGTTTAGAATCTGCTAAAGAGATGATAAAAGAGAGACTTATAAGATATGCCCTTTAATATAAAATTAATCTTATTTGTAGCTGTTTTGTTTGGTGGAAGTCTCTACTACTTTAGCACTAGCCCCTCATATAAAAACTCTGTTCAGGCTAGAGTGTACTACTTTTTGGGCAACTATGAGAGTGCGTATGAGCTAGCTAAGTTAGCTTTGAGAGAAGATATTTATAATAAAATGGCAAATACAGTTATGGCTCAAAGCAAGATTGCAAAAGAGTTTGAGGCATATATAGAGCTTGGCAATAAATATCTTATAAAGATTGATAAGATAAGCTCAAAAAAAGAGTTTAGTCTAGCAGATAGAGCTAGAGTAAAGATGATGTGTGAAATTATGATAGAGAGCTATAAAAATTTAGCCCCATCAACTTTGACTAAAAAGTCTCTTTTGCAAAACAGCAAAGAGATGCAAAAAAAGTTTATCCAACTCTATGAGGAGTTGTTTTAGTGACTGACCTTGTGTATAGTTTGGGATTATAAGAGTAAAGCCTTCCTTGAAAAAGCTAGTTTTTTTATAAAAGCATGTAAGGTTAGTTAGTGATTTCTATTGTATAATAAAACAAACCAATAAAATGGACATGTATGACTAAAGTTTTTCAAAAGTATATTTCAAATATTTTTATATCTATAGTGCAACGAGGAGGGGAGTGGATTGTCTACTCAGAAGTTGTGAAAAATGGTATCTTGAAAGATAGATTTTCTAAAAACTTTGACATAAAAGAGAGTGATAGCATCTCTCTAAAGATGCAAGAGTATCTAAATAGTTTTCAAGAAGAGTACAACTTCGCATACCTAGCACTCTTTTTAGACTCTATGGGACAAGGTGCAATAAATGGCACGACTGCTATTGATTTTGAGAAAAATAGTGTAGATATGAAAAATGTAACTCATCTTGGTGTAGATAAAAACTGGTCTGTTTATGCCTCTTTTATTGATCTCAATTGGGTAAAAAAACTTTTTTCTAAAGTTGGACTAGATTTTATATACTCTCCATTTGTGCTGCAGTATTCACTTATGAAAAAAGAGGGGTTAAAAGAGAGACCAACGCTTTATATACTGAATCATCAAGACTCGATTGTAATCACAATCTATGAGAAGAGCAATCTTCTTTTTGGAGCCTACTTTAAAGCAACAACAGACGATGGACTCTCTTCATCAGGTGTGGATGACTGGGAAAGTGTACAAGAGGAGGAGAGCATAGGAGATGTAATTGAGCTTGATGACATGGAAGATATGGAAGAGCTAGAAGACTTAAGCGAGCTAGATGTTATCGCTAGTGAGAACAAAGGTTTTGAAGAGACTAAGCCTGATGATTTTGACTTGGGAAGATTTGATGGTGAAGATGTAGCTCAAGATAGTTGCTTGGAGCTTTTTGGAAGAGAGGTGTTGATATATAAGTACCTAACATCATCTCTTGAGGAGTTTTATAAAAATCCACTCTATAAGAGCAGTTTTATAGATACAGTTGTGATATATGATGGGTATGAGGTAAGCTCAGATCTTATCGGCATGATTGAAGATGAGCTTTTTATGGATATAGAGATGAATAAGATAGACATAAGTAAAGCTATCTGCAAAATGGCAAGGCAAGAGGCTTTTATATGAGATTTTCGTTTGTAGCTCCTAGAAAAAAATATTTTTTTAGCATGTTTACAAAGGTATGGCTAGTTTTTATACTCTTTGTTTTTATACTTTTAAATATTTTTAACCTATTTGTTGTCTATAAAAATTTTGATTTTAAGAGTAGTGCAAAAGAGTTAAATTCAAACAGAGAAGTGTCGGAAAAAATCATAGACAACATAGATGAAAAGATAAACTTTGTACTAGCACAAAAAGCATTAGCAGAAGGGGTCTATGCAAACAATATTATCCTAAAAGATAGTATGAGGAATCTATTTGATTTGGTTCCTGATCAAATTACACTAAGTAGAGTTATAATGAAAAGAGACTCTCTTGTCATCTACGGAGTAACCCCCACAAAAGATATCTACAACTTTCTTTTATCGCCTCCCTTAAAGTCTATATTTCATACTAGTAATGTTTCGTTCTACTTTACTAAAGATGGTTGGTATAACTTTGTTAGTACAAATAGAATCATTGACACGAAGGGTACTGAGTGATGGATAAAAGTATGGAGAAAATCAATGTTGTAAAATTATTGATTTTTCTGCTGGTTTTTATAGTGTTGGTTTTTTTCATGATACTATTTGTCATCATACCAAATGCTAGAGACCATAAAGAGTTAAGACTAGTACACAAAAAAGCATTTGCTCATAACATGAGAATAGAAAATATACTCAACGACAGAAATATAGAGCTAAGTAACCTAAGTATTGAAAATAGACGCACTATCACATCTTTTATGCACGACTTTTCAGCAGAAAACTTCATAAGGTATGCATCTAAGTTTTTTAGTGAAGCAACTCTTGTGCAGATAGATAAAAAAGCACATAAAGAGAAGTTTATAGTGTATGAGCTAAAAGTGGTCACATCCATAAAGAGCCCTACAAATTTTTATCAATTCCTAGAAGGCTTGAGCAGATATGAAAATGTAGTTCAAGCTGGCTTTCCAATCCATATGGAATCCAATGAGAGTAAAATCAGTACAGTTTTTACTATAAAAGTTTTTGATATAAACTCTACTCAAATGTAAACTAAGGTTTGAAATATTTCATAAGTGCTTCCAAGATTTTATTTATTTTGATAAGAACCCATTAGTTCGATTGTTATTTATACTACTATTAGACAGCTCCTTGTAGTAAAAATTTATTGAGCACACTATCTATGACCCTTAATTTTACAATTATAGGAGATTTCATGAGACACTCAAATACAAAAAACCTATGAATG
>CAZLXQ010000072.1:0-6447 GCA_964563675.1 uncultured Sulfurospirillum sp. | reverse complement strand
ACATTTGAATTGGAGCTAAAGTAATGGAGCAAAAAAAATACGCAACAAACCACTATGCATACTACCCTGACGACGAAAAAAATATCCCGCCCTATTTAGCTTATGGATTTAGACCAGTATTTTTGCTTTTAGCTCCCTACATGGTTATATCTATGATGCTTTGGGGCTTTGTTTGGGGCGGGGTTTTAGATATACCTTTTATGAGTGACACTCTTACATGGCATATATATGAGATGCTTTTTGGCATATTGACAGCTGGGGTTTTAGCATTTTTAACAACAGGACTTCCTGAGCTTTTTCCTGGCATGGTTCCTTTTGTTGGAAAGCGACTAAAGTATATCTTAGCTTTGTGGGTTGCAGGAAGGGTTAGCTTTTGGTTTATAGATTTTGTTGGTGTATATGTAGTTGCACTCTTAAACCTCTCGATGCTACTTTGGCTTATATGGTTTGCAAGAGATGTTGTGCTTGACCCTCTTCAAAGACATGCATCTTTAGGCTATACTTTAGTCGCAATATTTGCAATAGAGTGTTGGTTTTTTCTTAGTGTCGCTGGAGTTGTTGATACTAACTCAATGGATATTTTAAAAGTAGCGGTTGGAGCTATTGTAATACTGACCTTGCTAGCTCTAAGAAGAGTCAATATGGAGGCAGTAAACGAGCTGATGGAGGACAAGGGGATAGACGATATCTATATCTCTCGACCGCCTCTGACAAGTTTAGCAGTTTTTACAGTAATACTCTTTACTGTTGTGGAGTTTTTCTATCCAAACAACACAGCTTTGGGCTGGATTGGCTTAGCAGCAGCAGCTGCAACACTAGCTATACTAAATGATTATGCTCTAAAAGATGAGTTTATACTAAATCAGCCCTATGTCCTCTACTTGGGTTCAATACTTATCATGTTTGCTCTTGGATATGGCTTGATGGGGTGGGATATACTTAATGATAACATCTATGCTATAAATCACTTTAGACACTTTATAGTAAGCGGTGGTTTGGGTTTAGCCTATCTGATTATCATGATTATCATAGGTTGGATTCATACAGGACGACACCTCACTTCAAATATCTATACACATCTTATGGTAATCTTTATGATTATTGCAACTTTAGTTAGAGGCTTAATCCCTTTTTTCGAGGAGTATGCAAGCTTTATGTATGTAGGCTCAGCTATTCTTTGGACAGTGCCATTTATGCTATATATAAAAGTATTTTTTAAGTTTTTAGTTGCACCTAGAGCAGATGGGATTTTAGGATAAATAAAAATTTAAGCCAGTTTTAGATAAAATCTTAAGAATAATTATCAGTATTGATTGCATAACTGACCTTAAGCACTTATTTCTCGAAAAGTCCTACTTTTCGTAGCTTTAGGGGGTTGTAGGGGATTTATCCCCTGCCACTATAATGGGCTTTGCTCATTATAGTGCGTAAGGTCAGTTGCATAATTGCAAATCTGCTAGATAGTTTAGGTTTAGAGCGAGGTGAAACAAGAATTTGTAGTCGATAGTTTCACCTCGGTAGGTGCAGTATGTAAATATTGCTTTATATTATGAGGTAATGTATATTATTACTATATGATTAAAGGAGATTATTAATGATTAGTTTTAAGAAAAGTAAGCTTTTAGGAGCAGTAGCCCTAGGCGCAGTTTTATCAGTTCAAGCGGTTGCTTGCCCACCTGCAAAAGATGGAGTAGTTAAGCCAAGCCATATCACATCAATCAACATCCATCAGCCTGGAAAAACAAAAGATAACCTTGCAAGTATTGCAAATATCTTTCTTCCAATAGGTACGGGATACAAAGTAGATGCCAAAGGAACAGGTAGTGGAAACTTAGGATCAGCACTCTCAAAGGGTGTAAAAGAGGGTAAGCTTCCAGCAAATATGATATTTACCTATGGGAGAACTGGCGAAATTCCACCAGGTAGAGATATATTTATGCATCTTCATAATGCACAAAAAAAGGGCATGTTAGGAAGTCTGAAAGATAGATACACATATAAGCCACAATTTAAAAGCATGATAGAGGATATATCTAAAGGCGGATATTTTGAAGTACCATTTGTTGGGGCAACTGTAATTTTTTATAACAAAGAGCTCATCAAGGAGAAAGATGTTCCTAAGAGCTGGAAAGAGTTAGTAGAGTTTGATGGAAATGTAGCAGTTCCAGGCTCAGGATGTTATGGTATGCGAACACTAGCGGCTCTATATAGCATAGTAGGTGAAAAAGATTTTGAGAAGCTTATAAAAAAAGCAAATATGCCAGCACTAGAGACTATGAAAAAAGATCCGAGAAAGTCAGACCAAAAACCATTTAGTGGTTTAAATGCACCCTCTGCAGTTATCAAAGGAGAGTTTAAGGTTGGTATGGGAGCTCTGTTCTCAAGAAATACTTTAAACGCAATAAAGAGGGGGGATATAGGTGTTATATGGCCAAAAGAGGGAGCTATTGCAATGCCACATATTCTTGCGGTTAGAGCAAATCCAAATGAGGCAGATTTAGCCCTTGCTGATTTTATTGCAAAAGGGATGGAAGTTCGAAGAGTTCTTTTAGCTCAAGGAGTTAGTTCTACTCTAAGAGGTGGTCAAGTTCATCCACTAGTTAAAGAGAATAACTTTAACTTTAAATTTGTACCTATCAAGAAGATGATGTGCCAAAAAACTCATAAAAATATCATTGAGATTGTAGAGAGAAATAAGCCAAAAGGTTAATTTCAAAAAGCTAGAGGGGCTCTCTAGCCTCTCTAACCTCCAATAAATATTTATAATGTGTAATATACCCTAGATAGCACATGTTTTAAACATAAGGAGCATCATGGTTAGTAAGTTGGTGATAAAATCACAGGCAAAAAATAGAGTCAGATTAAAATCATCACTTTTTTTAGAGACTCTAAACAATGAGAAGATACTCTCCCATTTTGATAAAGAGTTTTTAAGCTTTAGAGTAAATAAAAAATGTAAATCTATGATATTTATTTTTGATGAGGGGTTGACCTCTTTAGAGAAGATATTAGAAGATTTAAATTTGTTGTTTCCGCTTAGCTTGCCCTATCTTAGTTCTCATACAAAAAGTGAGAGTTGTTGTGTTAGTTGTAGTAGCGGTCTTGCCCTTAAGAGCGACAGAGCAACTTGGAATAGAAAGCTTGTTGTATTTGGACTTTTAAGTTGCTATAGTCTCTATATCTTTGTAGCAGAGACTTTTTTAGCTATCACTATAGTAGCAACTCCCTTCTCTTTAGTTGCTATAGTCTCAGTTGTAGCTGCTCTTCCTTTGTTTCGTGAATCGGTTCAAAGTATAAAAGAGGGTAAATTTACTCTACAAACTTTTATGAGTGGAACTCTGCTTTTGGCTATATTTTTTGGTGAGGCAACTGCTGCATTTGAGATTATTTATATCCTAAGAGGTGGTATGCTCCTTGAGGAGTACACCGCAGAAAAATCAAAAAAAGAGATACATAAACTTATAGAGCTAGATATGAAAAAAGCCTATATCTTAGCAGATGGTGTTGAGCTTGAAGTTGATTTAGATGAGGTAAAAAAGGGTGATATAGTAGTCTCAAGAAGTGGTGAAAAGATACCAGTAGATGGCATTATACAAAGTGGAAGTGCTGAGATTGATGAAGCTATTATAAATGGCAGAAGTGAGCCTGCCTTTAAACAAAAAGGTGCAGAAGTTTTTGCAAATACGCTCGTGCAAAAAGGAAGAGTATGCATAGAGGTGAGTGCAACTGGAGCTGATACTTATATCTCAAGAGTCATCTTAGAGGTTGAGCTTTCACTGCAGCAAAAGTCGCCAAGTGAGTTTGAAGCGGACAGACTTGCTTCAAAACTTTTGAAACTAGGAACCGTTTTGACTGCTGGTACATTTTTTATAACAGGTTCATACCTAAGAGCGTTCTCTGTGATGATAGTGATGTCTTGTCCTTGTGCTACTGTTCTTGCTGCTAGTACTGCTGTAAGTGCTGGAATTTCAAAGGCAGCACAAGAGGGGATTTTGATAAAGGGCGGAGAGTACTTGGAGAGAGTGAGCCAAAGTGAAGTATTTTGTTTTGATAAAACTGGAACACTAACAACAGGAAAACCAAAAGTACAAGAGATTGTTTTAGCTTCACATGTAGATGAAAAAACACTTTTTGAATTTGCATCATTAGCAGAGTACAGAAACACTCATCCAATAGCAATTGCCATAATTGAGTATGCAAAACATATAGGAGCACTTTTTGATGAGGCATATGCAAGTGAGATAGTTCCAGGACTTGGAGTAAAAGCTTCAAAAGATAAAGAGATAATTTTAGTAGGAAACAAAAAGTTTTTAAACAATAATAAAATCTCAGTTAAAGATTTTGAAAAAAGAGCAGATGAATTTTTGGCTAGAGGAGAGACTATAGTCTATGTTTCATTCGGAAAAGAGGTTTTAGGTTTTATCTCATTTGAGCATGAAGTGAGAGATGGTACAATCGAGATGTTAGCTGGCTTGAGAGAGAGAGGCGTGAAGCATCTAGTTCTTTTAACTGGAGATGATGAAAAAGTGGCAAAAAGTTTTACAAAAGAGTATGGTTTTGATGAGGTTTACTCAAATCTTATGCCTGAAGATAAAGCCGATATAGTAGATACTCTTAAGAAAAAATATAAAAATGTAGTTATGATAGGCGATGGAATAAATGACGCTATCGCTATGAGCAGGGCAGATGTTGCAGTCTCTTTTGCGAGTGGTGGAAGTGAAGCTGCTATAGAGGTGTCAAATGTAGCCATAACACACTCTCACCCTGAAGATGTAGTAAATCTATACGATATAAGCAAAAAAAGCTTAAGAGCTGTAAATCAAAACTATTGGATAGGAACAAGTACAAATCTAGGAGGTGTAGCACTTGCTGGTACGGGACTTCTGTCTCCTGTGGCAGCTGGTGCGATACACTTGGGACATACAGTCGCTATCATGCTAAACTCATCAAGATTGACTTGGTCTCAAAATATAATTTAAATGATAATAAATTTCAGTAAACTTTAAGCTATACTTAAATATCAATTAGATATAATTATGATAACAAAAGGAGGAACTTTGGAGATTAAAGCAGAGGATATAGTAAGAGTTAGCTCCTATATGAGCATAATCCATCACACCAAAGGCAGACTTAGGGTTAGAGTTAGCCCAAAGATAGTGAATGAGTCTAAAAATATCTCCTTGAAGGGTATGGAGTCTTTGCCTAGTAAGATAAAAGGTATTGAGAAGTTTAAAATCAATAAGCTTATGGGGTCTATAACTATCTCATATGATAATGATATTTTTCCATACGAGCTTTGGGAGGATTTGATAACTGGTAACAATGTAGAAGAGATAACTCAAAAAGTCAATAGGCTTTATAAGGAGATGTTGTAGATGATAGTAAATTTTGATGAAAAAATTCTGATTGCTCAAAGGGTAGATCCTAGTTTTGATGAACCTGTCTTAAATCAAACTTTGAGAATAGCAGCTTATGATGAGTATCATGCATATGAGACATATAAAAAAGTTATTGAAAAGTTTGGGGCACTAAATCCTTTTGCCAATATTATTATTGCTGAGCAAAATCATATAAATGCAACTTTAACACTTTTGCAAAAATATAGTATTGAACCACCCGTAAATGACTGGGTTGATAAGATAGAGATACCAGATACGATTATAGAGTGTTGTGAGGTTGGAGTTGCCGCTGAGATAGACAATATAAAGATGTATGACAATCTGCTTTTTCATACAAAAGAGGCAGATATTCAAGATATGTTTTTTAGACTTCAAGCAGCATCATTTAACAACCATCTACCCGCATTTAGAAATTGTGTTGCAGGTCATTATGCCGCAAAAGGAGAGTCTGGAAGTGCCAACAGTAAGCTAAACCAAGAGGATATGATGGCAAAAATGAGTGAGTTTAAAGAGTTAGCGAGCAAAATTGCTTCAGGAGAAGCAGACCCATCTGAGATTACAAAGCTGTTGGGTAGTACAAATCTTTCATTTATAGGCGGTATGCTTTTAGGTGGAGCGGGAGTTTCACTTGCTACGGGAATGTTCAGCAAAGATGAGAAGGGTAGGCAGTAGTTTTGCCTCTATTGCCATTTGTTATAGGAGCTGTATTGGGATCAGTTGCAGTGTATCTGTTAAAGAAAAATAAAAAATTTAAAAAGTAGAGGAGAGTATTATGGCATTACCATTTATAGCTGGAGTTGCATTGGGAAGTTTAGTAGTAGTTGCATTTAACAACAAAAAAGAGTTGAAGGAGAGAGCAGAGTCATGCCTCTCAAAAGCAAAAGAGTTTGCAAAAAAAAGCTTTGAGACAACAAAAGAGTTTACAAAAGAGACAAAAGATAGTGTTCAAGAGAAGCTAAGTTGCAAAAAAGATGAAGTTGAGGTTGCAAAATGATAAGCAGTACAAAAGCTTTTACTTCGTGCTTCAGTCGCGAGGAATTTTTGCTGG